>JALXCB010000019.1 GCA_026991225.1 Anaerolineae bacterium
GGGATGGGCGTGGGAATCGCCACGGTGGGTTGGGCGCGGTTGCAGCCCGCCGCCAGCAGGGCGATGGTCAGAAAGAGAAGGGGAAGGCCCCAACGTCGTAGGCTTTTCATCATGGGCTTATTCGTATCGGAGTGCATTGATGGGGTGAAGCTGCGCCGCGCGTAGCGCGGGATAAATGCCGAAGAACAGCCCAACCAGCAGGCTGAACCCGGTCGCCAGCGCGATGGACTCCACCGAGACGATGGCGCGCAGGTCTTTGGAGAGGCTTGCCAGGAATTGGGCGCCGATGAAACCCAGGATCATGCCGATGATGCCGCCGATAAGGCTCAGCACCATGGCCTCGACCAGGAACTGGAGGAGGATATCGCGGCGTTTGGCGCCCACCGCCTTGCGCAGACCGATCTCGCGGGTGCGTTCGGTGACCGACACCAACATGATGTTCATGATGCCGATGCCGCCCACCAGCAGGCTGATGGCAGCGATGCCGCCGAGGAAGGTGGTGAGCACGCCGGTGATGCTGCCGAAAATATCGAGGATATCGGCCTGATTGATGACCGTGAAGTCGTCATCATCCAGATAGCTGATATTGTGGCGATCCCGCAGCAGGTTTTCGATGTCGGTCTTGACCGCGCCCAGATTCTTTTCGTCGTCCGCCTTGACCAGAATGAGGGAGAGGGTGGGCTCGCCCCGGGGGCTGCGCAGATAGGAGAAGAGACGCTGTTGGGCCGTGGTGACGGGCACGAAGACCAGTGTGTCGAAGCTGCCGAAGCTGCCGCCGCCTTTGCCCTCCATGACGCCGATGACCCGGAAGGGGATATTGTTGATGCGGATGCTTTGGCCGATGGGATAGACGTCGGACGGGAACAGCTTTTCGGCGACTTCCTTGCCCAAAACCGCGACTCGGGCCTCGCCCAGTACGTCCTCGGCGCTGATGAAACGCCCATCTGCGGGATGGAAGTTGCGCACGAAAGGATATTCGTCGTTGGTGCCGGTGATGGTGAGGTTCAGGGTCGTCTTGCCATAGCTGACATTGGCCCGGCCATCGGCTTCGGGCACGGCGGCCAAGACGTGGGGCACATTGAGAGGGTCGCGGATGGCCAGCCAGTCGCTGTTGGTCAGGGGATTGCTGGGGCGGCGGGTGCGGGGATCGCCCGGCTGGGCGTCTTTGAGGCTGCCGGGGATGATGATCAGCAGGTTGGAGCCTGCAGATTGGAGCTGTTCCTGCACCAGCGCCTGCACGCCCTGGCCCACGCTCATCAGCGCGATGACCGCGGCCACGCCGATGATGATGCCCAGCATAGTGAGAATGGACCGCATCTTGTTGGCCGTCAGGGCTCGCAGGGCGATGCGGAAGGATTCAACCAGATTCATGCACTCGCCTCCTCACTGACATCCATCACTTCGACCACCTCCCTGTCCCCGTTTTCGTCCTCGGGGACTTCCACGGCCTGTTGTTTGCTGTGATTGAGCAGGTCTCGGGCGCGTTTGTCGTAGACGGTGGCGCCGGCGCGTTTGGGGTTCTTGACGGGAGCGTCGCTGATGATGTGCCCATCGTGTAAGCGCACGATGCGCCGGGTGTGTTGGGCGATATCGGGTTCATGGGTGACGAAGATGATGGTGATGCCCCGCTCCTCGTTCAGTTCCTGGAAGATGCGCATGATCTCCGCGCCCGATTTGGAGTCCAGATTTCCGGTGGGTTCGTCGGCGAGGATAATGCTGGGGTTGTTGACCAGGGCGCGGGCGATGGCGACGCGTTGCTGCTGGCCGCCCGAAAGTTCGTTGGGGCGATGGTGGATGCGATTTTCCAACCCCACCATCTTCAAGGCCTCCAACGCCCGTTCTTTCCGGTGTTTGGCTCCGGCGTAGATCAGGGGCAATTCCACATTGGCCAGGGCGGAGGTGCGGGGCAGGAGGTTGAAGTTCTGGAAGACAAAGCCGATCTTTTTGTTGCGGATCTCGGCCAATTGATCGTCGTCCATGCTGCTGACGTCGATGCCATCCAGCTTGTAGAGGCCGCTGGTGGGCACGTCCAGCGCGCCCATGATGTTCATCAGGGTGGATTTGCCCGAGCCGGAGGGTCCCATGATGGAGACGAACTCGCCTGGGTAGACTTTCATGGAGACGCCGCGCAACGCGTGCACCTCGATCTCTCCCATTTTATAGACTTTGGTGATGTTCTCCAGTTCGATGAGAGGTTGCGTCTCCGTCATGGATCAACCACCTCCGCCGAAGAATTGGCTGCGCAGAATTTCGCCGGTGTCGACGCGGCGGATGGCGAGTTGGTCGCCTTCCTCCAGGCCCGAGACCACCTCGCTGTATTGTTCGTTGCGCAGACCGAGCTCGATGTCCACTCGCGTGGGCACGCCGTCGACGATCTTCTCGACATAAGGTTGGCGCGTGGTCTCGTCCAGGTGCATGACCCGGTTGGGAATTACGATCACATCCTCGGCTTTATCCGTGATGATAGCCACGGTGGCGGTCATGCCGCTGCGCAGAGGTTGGTCGGTAGGGTCGATGTTGATGATGACCTCGTAGGTGGTGATAGCTCCGCCGCCTACGGGGGTCGTGTTGGCCACGGGCGCGATGCGGGAGACGATGCCGGTGAGTTGGGCGTCATTCAGCGCATCCACCGTGATGAGGGCCGTCTGTCCAACTTCGATCTGACCGATATCCAGCTCGTCCACATTGAGTTTGATGTGGAAGCCTTCGGGATCGGCGACGATCATGGCGGGTTGGGCGGGATTGGGGAATTCGTTGGGGCGGATGTTGATGACGCCCACGACGCCATCGATGGGCGAGATGAGCTGGACGTTTTTCAATGCCAGCTCGGCGGATTTCACGCCGATCTCGGCCTGTTCCACCTGGGTTTCCAGCACAGCCAGATCGGCCTGGGAGGGGCCGTTGAGCAAACGTTGCAGCGTGGCTTCGGCCTGGGCCACGGCCGCGTCCGCGGCCGCGATTTGGGCCAGGGCCTGGGCTTTCTGGCTTTCGGTGGGGGGAGCCAGGGTCACTTCCAGGTTGGCCTTGGCGGTTTCATAGTCGATGGTGGCTTGCTGAAGCTGGATGGCCTGGGGCATCATCCCCGCGTTGGGTTGGTTTGCTATCTGATCGTAGGCTTGTTGGGCGTGTTTCAAGGCCGCTTCGGCCCGTTTGAGTTGGGCTTCGGCCACTTTGCGTTGAGCGGGGGTGGGGCCCGCCAACAGGGCTTTGTAGGCCGCCCGGGCGGCGTCGGCCTGGGCGCGAGCTGATTCCAATTGGGCCCGCGCCGCGGCGATGTCGGTTTCGTCGGCGGGCGTCTTGGCCTTGGCCAGGTTGGCTTTGGCCATCTTCAGATTGGTTTGCGCCTGTTTGAGTTGTAATTGCAGTTCATCATCTTCCAGCCGGGCCAGCACCTGGTTTTTTTTCACCGGATCGCCGATATCCACCAGGATCTCTTTGACCTTGCCCGCGCCTTTGAACGTGAGTTTCACTTCCTGGGCGGGTTCGATGACGCCGGTGGAGGAGACGGTGGCGTAGATATCGCCTCTGGTGACGGTGTAGACCTCATAATCGGGCGGGGGCGGCTCTTTTTCCTTGGCGGTGGCCTGATAGGCAAAGAAAGAGCCGCCGATGACGACGACAAGGACGACGAGAGCAATGATCCATTTACGCATGGGCGTGTTCCTTATGAGAAGTGGTGCAAACCAGGAGAGATTGGCATGACAGATTCGATAGCATGATGGGAGGGTGGCTCCTGTATCTTTTTATACGCTTTTCCATCCCCAAAAGTTGCATTATCCCATCCCCATCAGTTTGGGGATCATGGTGGGGAGCACGCGCACGCCGAGCTGGATGAGGGCGTAGAGCAGCGTCACGATGAAGCTGCTACCGCCTCCCAGCTTCCCCACCACCCGTAGCAGGATGTAAATCAGAACAAGATGCCAGAGGGAGAAGAGGTCGAGGTGAGTCGCTGCGATGAACAGGGGATTTTTCTGGTCTTCGGCGATTTTGCCGGAGGTGAAGAAGTAGGAAAGACCGGGGTATTGGATGAGGGAGTTTGAGTATAGGTTCCAGATGAGTTGCGCCAGGGGACGCAGAGCCAGGGGAATCCAGGTCCAGGCCACAGCGGCCCACAGGCCATTGACTTTGACCGGCGTTCCGATTAAAGCGATGCTGAAGTAAAGGATGAGCATGGCCAACGCCCAGGCGAACGCCAGTCCCAGAACGACCTGCACGGCATGGGTCATGAGCAGGGTTTGGGGCTGGGTCATGCGCTCGATGGCAGCCCGGGCCGCGTCCGCCTGTTCGGGCGTGAGGTTACTGAGTTGCAGGGCCGCGACCTTTTTCGCCCGTTCCACCTGCAGGTCCAGCGTCAGCGCCACATGCAGGATGGGCGTGAGGATGGTGAGCAGGACCGGAAACCACCAGCTATGGACCTGGACGGCGCTGACGCGTCTCAGCGCCAGCCCGGGGGCGGCGATGATGTCACGGAAATTGATCAGGAAATTGACGGGCTTCGGGGTGTCTGTGGTTGGGGTCATGTTGAGCTCGCGTTCTCTCACAATGTGTTATCGCGGCGTCCCCTTCGTCGCCTTGGCATCGAGGCAGGGTTGATGGAAATCCATCCGACTCATTTTATCACAATTCGACGCATGAGACCATATTTTGAGACGAAAGGCGTATTTTTGCCATCAAAAATTCCCTCGCATTCTCCCGCAGGCGATATGAGCGAAAGCTCGCCGATACGAACGAAAATGGCGGGCTATGTAACCCTGTAAACCGGTAAACCAGGAAACCAGGGAAACCGGGCCGATTCGCTCCCCCACCCGGTCTACGGGTCTACCGGTTTCCCGGTCTACCAACGCAATTTTCAAAGCAAATCCACCATCCATCCCGCAGTGACGTTTGAAATTCAGAAGATCACGATTTCATCCGCAAGCGCACGCCGAATGAATTCAGGTCTAAGGGCGTTCCGCCGCATGTCCCCCTTCGGGGACAATTTCCGCTCGTTCGGGCCTGTCTGCGCAGGCAGACAGGCGGCCAAAGGCCCCTAGCCCTGATTTTACTCGGCGGGCCAGCGGAAATCATGAATTACTGAAATTCAACGCTGGCGACCTTTTTCCAATAAAAAAGTACCCGCGACAGGATTCGAACCTGTGACACCTTGCTCCGGAGGCAAGTGCTCTATCCACTGAGCTACGCGGGCACGATCAGCACGTATGGGATTACTTTTATTTTAGCATAAACGCGTTTTGCCACAAAAATCCGAGGGCCAACGCCATCCTTGCCGCCAAAGGCAACCTGTACTAGACTGTGGCTATGTCCCAGCTTGTGCATCTTCTCATCGACCCTCTGGCCTACCCCTTCATGATCCGCGGTCTGTTGGCCGCGGTCCTGGTGGGGATTGTGTGCGCGACGGTGGGGGTGTATATTGTGCTGCGAGGCATGGCCTTCTTCGGCGACGCCCTGGCCCATGCCATCCTGCCCGGCGTGGCTGTGGGCTATCTGGTCAGCGGCGGGGATCAGGCCGTGCTGTTCTGGTTCGCCCTGATCACGGCGGTGCTTACAGCCATCGGCATTGGCGCTGTCAGCAAAGGCGCGGCGCTGAAGGAGGATACGGCCATCGGCATCGTGTTCGCCGGGATGTTCGCCCTGGGCATCGCCTTGATCTCCACCGTGCGGGGCTATGCTGTGGATCTGGCGCATTTCCTGTTCGGGAATGTGTTGGGCGTGTCGGGCCAGGACCTGTGGTTGATTTTTATCTTCGGCGGCGTTGTCATCATCGCCATCATCCTGTTCTATAAGGAATTTCTGGTCATCTCTTTCGACCCGGTGCTGGCCGCCACCCTGCGCATTCCCGCCGATTTCCTGAATTATCTGCTCTTCGTGCTGTTGGCCATCACCATCGTCGTCTCGTTGCAGACGGTGGGGGTGGCGTTGATGCTGGCCATGCTGGTGACGCCGCCCGCGACCGCGTATCTCCTCACCCGGCGTCTGCCCACGATGATGCTGGCCTCGGCCGCGATCGGCGCGTTTTCGGGCGTGGTGGGCCTCTATCTTTCCTACTACGTGAGCGTGGCCTCGGGCGCGGCCATTGTCCTGGTCAGCACGGTCATCTTCCTGCTGGTGGCGCTGTTCGCCCCTCGGCGGGGCTGGGTCTGGCAGCGCATCAAGTCTCAGCATCCCGCATCGAGCGTGTCGCATCGGTAAGATCATGTCGCTCCCGATTTCGAAGCTGTTGCCGAGGTTAGCTCCCATCTTTCGCATCCTCATCGTGGCGAAGCTGGCGGCGCGCGTGCTGACGACGCTCTTCTTCCTGGCCAGCGCCATGGCCAGCGTCGTATTGCATCTCCATCCGCAGCGGGGCGTCACCAGCCTGATCATCTGGGGCCCCAAAATTTTGTCCGCCACGTTCACGCCCGTGCTGATGGTGGTGAATATCACGGGCATGGCGCTCGGCTTTTTCCGCCGCAAGTGGGTATGGTTTGGGTCCGGCGCGGTGGGCGTGGGCCTGAGTATGCACTATATCTATCAGATTCAGAAGGCCTCGCCCGCGTTCGACCGCTATTTCGGCGATGATTGGGAACAGCGCGCGCCCGCCGAACTGCGCCCTGGCATCCTGCCCCGACGCTGGAGCATGTTGCTCCGCGCGCCTCTGGATGTGCCGCGGGAATTCAATGTCGTCATCGGCAAAAGCCCGGCGACGGGCAAATCGATTCTGACCAACATCTGGCTGCCGCCCGAGGACGTCAATCCCAATGGCGCGGCGCTCATCTATATCCACGGCGGGGCCTGGGTCTATGGCGACAAGGATGACACCCGGCGTCCCACGTTTCGCCACGCCGCAGCCCAGGGCTATCTGGTGATGGACGTGGCCTATACGCTCTGGCCCGAGAGCGACATCCCCGATATGGTGAAAGAGGTGAAGCTGGCCGCGTTGTGGCTGAAGGAGAATGCGGCCCGATATGGCGTCGATCCCGATCACATTACGCTGGTAGGAGCCTCTGCGGGCGCGCATCTGGCCCTGCTGGCGGCCTACGCTATCGGGCATCCCGCGTTCATGCCGCCCGACGCGCCGAAAGATGCGGATGAGCGGGTGCGGGCGGTGGTGGCGTATTACCCGCCCGTCGACTTTCGGGCCATGTATGAGGATTTGGAAGAACAGTTCGGGGGCGTCATCCGCAATCGGCGGGCGATTGCCGTGGCCAACCAGGCTCTCAACGCCCTGAAGAAGATTGGTTACGTTCCTCAATCCTATCGTTTGGGAGATGACCTCAACGTCATCCAGCAGATGCTTGGCGGCTCGCCCGACGACGTTCCTGAGGTCTACGATCTTCTCTCGCCCTTCACCTACGTCTCTCCTGAGAATCCGCCCACGCTGTTTTTCCAGGGGGCGGATGACTTCTTCCGGTTCGCGCCGCCCCTGCGTCGTTTGCATCGCCAGTTGCAGCGGGCGGGCGTCATTTCCATCTATGTCGAGTTCCCTTACACGCCCCACGGTTTCGATCTCTTCCTGCCCCAGATCTCACCCGTGGCCCTGCGATCCATTCTCGAGCTGGATCGTTTCCTCTATCTGGTGAACTTCGTTCACCCCTCGGAATGAATCGAATCCACCCGGCCTCGACGTCGCACTCAAATCACCATGAAATTTCTTAGCATCCTCATCGGTTTCTTCACCCTCGCCCTCTGGTATCGGCCCCGATCTGCGGCCGGGGCCATCCTTTTGTGGACGCCCAAGCTCATCAGCGGCGCGTTCGCGCCCATCCAGGCCGTAATTGGTGCGATCATCGCCCTCTACGGGCTGGCGCGGCGGGATTGGCTGCTGGCGGGGACGGGCGCAGCCGAGGCCGCGCTCAACGCCGCCCATGTGCAGCAGGTGACGCGGGACCGATCCTCTCAGTTCGACGAGGTTTTCGCACCTGGATGGCGGGATGCTGTCCCGCCCCAACTGGAGGAGCATTTTCTGCCGGGCCCCTGGCAGCCTCTGTTTCTTCCGCCCGAGGATGTGATCTGGCAGCGGGATTTGATCGTGGGGGAGAAGTACGCGGGCGGGCCGTTGCTGGCCGACCTGTGGCAGCCGAAGCCGGGCCAATGGCGCAGCGGCCTCGCCATTCTCTACACCCACGGCGGGGCCTGGCGCTATGGCAACAAAGACATGATGACCCGGCCTCAGTTCAGGCATTTCGCCCGCCAGGGGCATGTGATCCTCGACATCGACTATTCCATCAGCGAGGACACGCCCATCGAGGAGATGGTGCGGGAGACGAAGCAGGCCCTGCTCTGGCTAAAGCAGCACGCCGGGAATTACGGCGTCGATCCCGATAAGATCGTGCTCATGGGCGGCTCGGCGGGCGGGCATCTGGCCCTGCTGACGGCCTACACGCCCGGACATCGCGCGTTTCAGCCCCATAATATCTCGGACGATGAGCGCGTTCACGGCGTCATCGCCTACTATCCCCCGGTCGATTTCAACGCGCTCTATCAGAACAACGTCAGGCAGGTGCATATGGACAATGAAAACCCGCTGCTGACGCCGTTCGCCTGGTTCATGTTCCTGTTGTTGAAAGCGTTGGGGTTCGCCGACGATATGTCGCAGCTCTCCGCGGACAACAACTTTCTCACCCGTTTGCTGGGAGGCCCGCCTGACCGCGTTCCCGACCGCTATCGCCTCCTTTCTCCCATCAACCACGTCAGCCCCGCCAGTCCGCCCACCCTCATCCTCATCGGCCAGGATGATTTCTTCCGTTTCTATCCGGGCGCAAAGGCTTTGCATTTCAAACTGCGCAGCGTGGGCGTTCCCTCAGCCCTCATCGATTTTCCTCACACCGACCACGCCTTCGACCTCATTCTCCCTGAAATCTCCCCGGTCGCCCAGGCCGCCATCTATCATATCGAGCGCTTCCTGGCCGGTTTGTTGTCGTGAGGAACACAGAGTTCACTGAGATCACACAGAGATCGCTGAGGAAAACGAAACCGAACACTGATCGCTGATCATGCTCTATCTCAGTCACAAGCGCCTCCTCCTCATCCTCCTCATCCTCCTCATCCTCCTCATCCTCCTCATCCTGACCGCGGTTGGGATGAGCGGATGCGCGCGGCAGGCTCAGCGGACGTTTCCCGAGGCGGTCGTCACCCTGCCGCCCCCCACGCCCGCGCCGGTGAGGCTGCCCCGCTTCACCCCCCATGTCACATCCATCGTCCCCACGCCCGCGCCCATTGCCCGGACGCCCATGCCCGCGGCTTCGCCCTTGCCGCCCGCGCCTCCCGCGTCGCCTCTGCCTCCCTCACCCACGCCCCGCATCCACGTCGTTCAGCCCCACGAGACCCTGCTCGACATCGCCGTGCACTATCAAGTCTCGCTGGAGGCGCTGGCGCGGGCCAATGGCGTCACCGATCCCACCACCATCAAGCCGGGCGACCTGCTTGTCATACCCTGACTGGAAAATCCGCGATTTGGGAGGGGAAATTCGGGCGAGGTCAGGAAGTTGTCAGGCGGAAAAACTTTAACTATGGTATCCTGATGGGGACAAAGCCAATCTTTTCCCGTAACTGCTAAGGTCGTCACCCGAAAGCCACTAAAGAACACTAAGACACAAAGGCGCAAAGGGGAATTTATACATTTTTTCTTCGCGTTCTTCGTGTCTTTGTGTCCTTTGCGGTTTGTTTAACAGGGGTGCATTAGCAGTTACCTTTTCCCGCACATCCGGAGGTTTCAATGGGTCAACTTATTGCGGCAGTCATCTTTTCCTCTCTCGCAGCCATTTTGGTCATTGCCTTTCTGGGCATTGCTTTGGCCCGCGCGGGCAAGAAGGTCAGCGCCCGCACCACGCTTTTCGCAGGGCTTCTTACAGGCCTGGCGGTTTTCATGATCATGGCGTTGGTGAGCAGCTACACGGTCGTGCAGGCGGGCTCGGTGGCTGTGGTCAAACGTTTTGGCGAGGTCGTCACCGTGTTCGAGCCGGGCCTGAACTGGAAGCTGCCTTTCATCGACCAGACGGTGGTCTACCGCACTCAGGAGATCGTGTACGAGACCAGCGACAATCCTTCTGCGTCCAAGGCGGATTACACCGATTTCCAGGTGGACACAGCCACCAGCGACGGCCAGCAGATCACGGCTCGCTACACCGTGCGCTTCCGCATCAAGCCGCAGGAGGCGTCGAATATCGTCAACAACCTGGGCACAGAGCCCGAGGTGGTGGAGAAGGTCGTGAAGCAGAACAGTCGCGTGTGGGTGCGCACGCTGTTGCGCAATTACACGGCCAGCCAGCTCTACTCGGGCGATATCCGCGAGGCTCAGGAGGCCATCGCCAAACAACTCAAGCATGATTTCGAAGCCGAGGGCCTGGAGCTCGTCTTCTTTGGGCTGCGCCAGATTGGCTTCACCGACGCCTACAAGCAGGCGGTGGAGAACAAGCAGATCGAGGCGGAGAACATCATCACCCGCAAGAATCAGGCGGAGCAGGCCAAGTATGAGAAGGAGCGGGCCATCACCCAGGCTGAGGCCGAGGCGGAGAAGCAGCGCCTGGAGCGCATCGGCGTCGCGCAAGGCGAGGCGGAATCCATCAAGCTGAAGGCCCAGGCCGAGGCGGAGGCCACGCTGATCAAGGCCAAGGCGCAGGCCCAGGCCAATGAGCTTATCGCCAAAAGCCTCACGCCCGACATCATCACCTGGCAGGCCGTGATCCAGTGGTCGGGCCAGTATCCCACGGTGCTCAGCAACGGCGGCGGGGAGCAGCTCATCCTGCCCGGCGACCTGTTCCAGTCCTCGGGCGCGGGCCCGGCTCCCACCCCCACGCCCGAACCCACGCCAGCCCCATAGCAAGTTCCCAACCAAAAGCCTCGGAGGTCCGCCCGGCCTCCGGGGTTTTTTATTCCCGCCAGCGTTGCAGGCCTGGCCAATGCGTGCCGGGCCAGTAGACGCGGCCGCAGCGGGTGCAGCGCACGAATTCCGTTTGGGTTTGAGCCACGTAGGGCGGGACCAGGGGCGTCGCCTCTTCCGCGGTGATGGGGACCAGTTCGCCGTTGCACACGGTGCAGCGAGGAGGGTGCAGCGACGGCCCGACGGCTTCCACCACCTCCCGCACCTGATCCTCCACCGCGGTCGCGGTCACATAGAGCGCCCGCACGCCCCGGCGGCCCGCCAGCGCCCGATCCCGAGTCACCAGCAGGCGGTCTTCCTCCCGGGCGATGCGGATCATCTCCTCGTCCGGCAGGTCGTTGCGATAGGCCGCGTCATAGCCCAGCCAGCGCAGCCTGCGGGCCAGACTACCCAGCATGGCGTCGATGAGCAATTTGGGGGCGGCGGTTTTCATCAAGGATTTGTTCCGAAAATGGCATTGCGTTGGTTTGCAAAAGTGACTTGCAGCTCACGTTGGGCGAGACAGCAACGGGCGTGATGCGTGAAAACGTGAAACATGAGAGCGTTACGCATCACGCATTACGTTTCACGGTCCGCCAGCCTGGCCGCGAGGCGTTTTCATCCGTGCCGGCGAGCCGTTGCTCGTGTCGCCTGCTTTGAAGATGGATTTGGTAAACCGGGAAACCGGTGGACCAGTAGACCGGTAGATCGGGCGGGGGAGCGACGCGGCCCGGTTTCCCCGGTTTTCTGGTTTCCTGGTCTCCCGGTTTACAGGGCTACGCGCTCCTCCCGCGCCGGTTTGGCTTGGCGGCGCATTCCATGGCTTCCACTTTTTGCCCGCTTGCCGTCCGGCTGGTATGATCGGCCAACTGGTTAGCGAGCGCCTTGCGAAAGGATCGCCAGGTCAACGTTGGCCGAGGCGGCAACGGGCGTGATGCGTGAAAACGTGAAAACCTTACGCATCACGCATTACGAATGACGCAATCGGGCTTCCTGCGCCAGTCTGGCCTCCAGATCACTGATTACTGATAACTGTTCACTGCCTCCTGCCATTATACCATGTCCACTCCCCTTCCCTTCTGGCCCGTGCTGGCCGCGGCCTTGGGCCTGCTGTTGCCCTGGGGCGCGGCCTTCGTCGCGTCCGATGAGCGCGACGCGGCCTGGCCGGGCCTGATGGCGCTGGCCGCGACCCTGCTGGCCTTGCTGGGCATGGCCGCCACCGGCTTCGCCCTGGCCTTTGGCGGCGTGGGCATCCCCATCGACCATCCCGACCTGACCGCGCTGGTGTGGGAGTGGACGCCCCTGCGTCAGGGGGAGCTGGCCTGGTGGGGCGTGGCGGGCTGGATGGGGTTCGGCATGAACGGCGCGCAGACGCCCTTGGCCGCGTGGCTGTTCCTGGCCGCGCTGCCCGGCGTGGCCGCGGCGGCCGCGCTGACCCTGATCCCTCTGTGGCGGCGGCTGTCGCCCCTGGCGGGCGTGATCATGGCCGGGTTGACGGCCTTCGCGCTGGCGCCCCTGGCCATCAACTGGACTCAGGCCGGGGGCTGGCTCATGCATTTGGGCCAGAGCGTGGGTGCGGGGGAGGGTTTCATCGACGCGGGCGGCGCGGCCCTCTTTCTCCTGCCCGGCGGCGTCGCCCTGGCCGCGCTCTTCCTCCCCCATCGCCCGGAGGAGGCGCGGGATGATCTGTGGGCCGCGCTGGGCGCGGGGTTGTTCCTGGCCGGAGGCGCGGCCTGGCTCATCGCCTCCCCCCTGCAGCTGTGGACGCCCCTGACGCCGCTGCAAGTCGCGTTGAATGCGCTGCTGGCCGCGGCCGCGGGCGGGCTCATCGGCCTGGCCTATGGCTGGGGCATCGGCCGCGAGCCCTCGGCCGCGTGGACCGCGCGCAGCGCGGTCGCGGGCTTCATCGCCAGCCTGGCCCCCATCCAGCTTCTCGATCCCATGCAGGCCATGCTGGTGGGCGCGGTCGCGGCCTGGATGTATATCCTCGCCGCCTATCTCATCCGCGACGTACTGGGCCGGGAGGATGCCGGGGACGTATTCAGCGCGTTCGGGCTGCCCGCGTTGTGGGGCGCGCTGGCCGCGGGCTTCTTCGCGCCCGCGCCCGGCCAACTGCGGGCGCAGCTCATCGGCGGGGTCAGCATCCTGCTGCTGGGCTTTCTGGCGGCCTTTTTACTGCAACTGCCCCTGGCGCTGGTCCAGGCCCGCCGCGGACGGCGTTCTCCCGAGCCTGCGACCGCGCCGCCGCGCATGGAAGAGATGGAATGATCTGAATCCAGATCGTTCTGGAAATCATCATGAGCTGGAAGAAAGCCTCCCTGCTCGGGATCGTCGTGGCCCTGGCCGCCATCGTCTCCCTCTTTCTGACCGTGGGGGACGTGGGCGTGACCTGGGATGAGCCGATTTATATCGAGACCGCGCTGCGGGCGATGCACTGGCTGGGGCTGATCCTGCGGGGCGATTTCGGGCGGGCCTTCGATCCGGTGACCTTCGGGGTGAGCTGGGGCCTGAATCATGAGCATCCGCCCCTGATGCGCATCGTGTGGGGCGTGGGATGGGTGGCGACGCGCGGCTTCCTGCCGCCGCCGCTCACCCACCGCGTGGGCGCCATCCTCTTTTCGGGGATGGGGCTGGGCGCGGTGGCGGCGCTCATCGCCCGGGAACGGGGCCCGCGCATCGCCCTGTTCGCGGCCGCGGCCATCCTTGCCGCGCCCCGGGCCTTCTTCCACGCCCATCTCACGGCGCTGGACTTCCCTCTGGCCGTCATGTGGACCCTCACCACCCTGGTCTTCTATCGGGTGATGAAAACCCCGCCCGAGCGCCGCACGGCCTGGACGCTGCTGCGGCGGTCGCTGATCCTGGGCGTGTTGCTGGGCCTGGCCCTGCTCACCAAGATCAACGCGGTGCTGCTCATGCCTTTCTGGGCGCTGTGGCTGCTGTGGCATCGGCGGCTGTGGCGCAACGCGGTCATGTGGCTGCTGAGCCTGCCCGTGGCGCTCGTCACGTTGGTGATAGGCTGGCCCTGGCTGTGGAAAAACACCCTGAGCGGCTTGTTCGCCTGGGAGGAGTTCTTCCGCGTGCATTACGGCATTCCCCAATGGTTTGCCGGCAGGCTCTATGTGGATAACACGCCCTGGTGGGGGCCTGTGACCATCCTGCTCATCACCACGCCCGCGTTGCTGCTGGCCCTGGCCGCATGGGGCGCGTGGCGGCGTCGCCGCGCGGATGAGGAGCTGGCCTGGTGGCTGGATTTGCAGTTCGCGGGCATGGTTGTCGTCCTGGGCTTTTTCGCGCTGCCCGGAACGCACTGGCACGACGCCGACCGCATGTTGCTGCCCGCCTTCTTCCATCTCGCCATCCTGGGCGGCGAGGGATTCGACGCCCTGTGGCGATGGCTGTCCCCGCGGCTGGCCTTCGCGGGCGTCCCTCAGCGCAGGCTGGCGGAGACGGCCCTGGCCCTGCTTCTGCTCCTGCCGGGCGTCCTCGGCGTCGCCCGCCTGCATCCCTTCGAACTGGCCTATTACAACGCGTTGGCGGGCGGGCCGCGCGGGGCCCAACGCCTCGGCTTCGAGACCATCTACTTTGCCTCCACCTACGGCCATTTCCTGCCCGAACTGAACGCGCTGCCGCCGAACAGCAAGGTGTGGGTCATGCCCAACAGCTACGACGTCCTCTACTACTATCAGATCAACGGCCTCCTCCGCCCCGACCTGGTGATGCTGCGCCCGCCTGGATGGGGCAGCTTCTACGACGATGCCGGGGTCCCGCGGGCGGAGGGTTGGATCGACGACGCGGACGCCGCGCTCATCGAGCGCCGCCAGAGCGCGTTCAACGACGATCTGCCCAACCACGACCGCCTTCTGTGGTGGGCCGACCATGCGCCCGAGATCGCCCGGCTGGCGCGCGCGGGCGTCCTCCTGGCCACCCTTCACGCGAAACCTTGAGCGGCTGCACCCATCAAGCATGAAGATGCTTTCCGGCCAGGTTGGCGCGGGAAGCCGACCCGTGAAACGTGATGCGTAAGGCCCTCACGTTTCACGTTTTCACGTTTCACGCCCGCTGCCGCCTCGGCCAACGTGGCGTTGCGTGCCTCAAACCTCATCCTGATCCTGTTTTCAGCAACGCATGAAACCATCACGCCCGCGCACGCCCTCCCGCGGTTTGCCTCCGGCGCCGTCCCTCATCTGGCTGGGGCTGGCCCTGGCTCTGACCGGGCTGTGGGCCGCGCTGCTGTTGACCGACGCCTGGCCCCTGCTGCGCGGGCCCGCGCCCTGGCCGCCCGAATGGCGCTGGCTGTATGCGCCTTTGCGGGGGACGCATCTCGGACGGCAGGCTGTGCAATGGGCGGCGCTGGCGGGGTACCTGCTTGCGGCGCTGTGGGCGCTGCGCGGGCGACGCCTGGCGTGGGGGCTGGCGATGGCGGCAGGCTTTCTTTTGCTCTGGCAGCTCATCCAGACCTGGGTGCGGGAGCCGGGCCTGCTGGACGCGATGATCGAGCGGGCCTATTCCCCCGTCGCTAACGGCTATCTCCTGGCTCCGGCGCAGGTGGATGACGTGACCTTCACCCTGCACCATTACGCGGCCGCGCTGCCCGAATTCTTCAGCGCGAAGCCCCGCACCCATCCGCCCGGCCTGTTCCTGTTCTATGCGATTTCCAACGCCCTCTTCGAACGAATGGCGGGATTCAGCGCCTGGCTGGGCCCGCTGGCCCGAACCTGGGCGCTGCCCGGCCGCGACTGGCCCCAACTGCCCGACCATCTCATCGCCTCCGCCTTCGTCACCGCCTGGGTGCAGGCTGGGCTGACCGCGTTGACGCCCCTGGCCATGTTCGCCTGGGCGCGGACGCTGGCCGGAGATCGGGCGCAGGGATGGGCGCTGGGCAGCGCGCTGGCGGTTCCGCTGATCCCCGCCCTGGGGCTTTTCCTCTCTCAATGGGACATGGTTTACCCGCTGCTGGGATTGACGGCGTGGACGCTGGCCCTGACGGGGCAAAACCGGGCCTGGGAGCAGCCCCGCGCCCGGGCTTGGGCGCTGTGGCTGCTGGCCGGTCTCACGTTGAGCCTGATGACCTGGCTCAGCTATGGGCTGCTGGTCATGGTGGGGATGGTGGTTGCGCACGGGGCGTTGCGGACGATGCCCGGTCTGGGCCGGGCGTCCGCCTCCGCCCGCTGGCGGCCGACCCTGACCGGGCTGCTGATTTTGGCCGTGGGGTGGGCGCTGTCCTGGCTGCTGGCCTGGGCCGCGTGGGGCATGCGCTTCGACCAGCTTTTTGCGGCCAGCCTCGCCCAACATTTCCAACTGGTGACGCACGCCCGGCGCTACGCGTTGTGGCTGTGGGGCAATCCCCTGGATCTGGCCCTGTGGCTGGGGCCGGGCATCCTGTTGTTGGGAGTAGTGGGCAGCGTCTGGGCGTGGCGCAACCGCCGGGCCGCGTCCTGGCTGGCGGACGCCGCGGCCGCGGGGCTGGTCTTTTGGGGCGCGCTCCTGCTGCTGAACCTGTCGGGGCTGTCCCGGGGCGAGGTGGGGCGGCTGTGGCTCTTCCTCATGCCCTATCCCCTGGCCTTCGCGTTCCTGCCCGACTGGGGATGCCGCGGGCGGGCCTTGATTCTGGTCATGATGGGGCTGTGGTCCCTGGCCGCGGCCTGGGTCATCCCGCCCTTTGGGATTTGAAGCGGGTGTGGTTCAATTTGGGGGAATTCTCTCTGAAGTTGCTGCTATGCAGCTCTGGCCGAGTAAACTCGTGCCTATCAAGGCGCTTCGCGCCGGTGGTCGACCTCCGTCGACCCATTTCGGACTGAAAGAAATGGACGGCGGAGGCCGTCCACTGGCCGCAGGCCTGCCGGGTGACGACTTGAGTCGAACGGATCACAACCCGTGCGCCCCCTATTCTGAATCGCACCCTTTGAAACCCATCGATGGGCCGTCATTCACGCCGCCTGTGCTATAATCGCGGGTATGCAATCCACCCGTCGTGAAACCGCGGGGGCGCTCCTCCTCCTTTTCCTCGCCCTCATCCCGGCCTGGGCGCCCCTGACCCGGCCCGGCCTGCCCGCGTGGCGCGCGGGCGCGCTGCCCGTGTTGCAGCTCTATGCCCGCGAGCAGGGGGCGGCGTTGGACGTGGGGTCGATCCCGGACAGCGACTTCGCCTACGCAGTCGCCCGGGGCTTTCGCGTCCTGGGCCTGGATGGCGTGACCGCGCTCAAAGCCAGCCTCATCCTGGGCGTCATCCTGACCGGTCTCCTGCTTTTCGGGGGATTAAAAGGCCGGTGGGGAAACCAGGGCGGCCTGTTTGCCGCGCTGTTGGTCCTCTACTCGCCTCTTTTCCTCAGCGCGCTGTATATCGAGGGGGCCATCGCCGGCGTATGGCTGGCCGCGGGGATGGCCGCGCTGCTGTGGTATGTCGAGCCAATGACCTGGCACCGGTGGCTTGTGGCCTCGCTCGGCGTGCTCGCGTCCATCTTCAATGTCTTCTCCAGCGCGCCGCATCCCCCTTTCGCCTGGCATCGTGTGTTCGAATCGCCCTGGTTCTGGGATGCGTCCACCATTGATTTGCACGCGCCTTTCGCCTGGACGCCCGGACTGATCCTGTTGGCTTTCCTGTTCATGGCGCTGTGGCGACTGGCGCGCGACCCCTTGCCCAAAACCCATCCCCTCTGGGGCGCGCTGATCGGAGGCGTTTTGCTGATTCTCGTCTCGTGGGTCGCGGGCGAGCGGCGCATGGCGTTTTGGTTGGCGGCCTGGCTGCCCCTGGCTGTGCTGGCCGCATGGACGCTGCGTCAATTCCCCTTGCTGCAACGGCTCCCGCTGTGGGCGGCGCTGCTCATTCTGCCCCTGCTGGCCGCGGGCCCGGCCCTCTCCCCGGACTTCCAGACCTATCCCATCCCCCAACAGCCCGCGGGCGTGTTCGGGCCCCAACAGATCCTCCTCATCGACGCCCATCTCCCTTCGCCTCCTGCGCCCGGCCAGACCCTGACCCTGGACGCAGTGTGGCAGGCGACGCAGCCCATCGACTTCGACTACAACCTGTTCATCCACGTCACCGACGACGCCGGAGACCTCGTGGCCCAATGGGACGGCCAGCCCCTGCCCGACCGCCCCATGAC
The DNA here is from genome assembly GCA_026991225.1 of Anaerolineae bacterium. Classification (GTDB taxonomy): domain Bacteria; phylum Chloroflexota; class Anaerolineae; order J102; family J102; genus M2005. The sequence goes on from JALXCB010000019.1 coordinate 17,941, forward strand.
TACGTGGCAGACGGGCGAAGTCTTGTCCCACCGCTACGAAATCCCCATCCCCGCGGACGCGCCCACCTCCCTGCACGTCCGCCTGGGCCTCTACAACTGGCAGACGGGCGAACGCCTTCTGCTGCCCGATGGGTCTGATGCTATCACTGTTCCTCCGTGATCTATTGAACATGGACGATGACGCCTTCCTGAGTGATGCGCGGGAAGCCGATTTCGTGATGCGTCATGCGTGATGCGTAAAGTCCTCACGTTTCACGCATCACGTTTTACGTCCGTTGCAAATCCACCCCACGTTGGCTTTTCGATCTTTTTGCAAATAACGCCAACGTCATCCTCCTCCTCATGAAAACCCTCCGCTCCCCCTATTTCTGGACCGCGATGCTGCTCAGCATCTTTGCGGTCGCGCCCCTGCTGCGGCCCGGCTACTTCTGGGCCGCGCATGACGCGCGCCACGACGTGTACTTCATCCTCCAGTACAATATCACCTGGAATGAGGGCGTGCTCTTCCCCCGCTGGTCGCCCGACTGGGCCTTCGGCTACGGCTATCCCTTCTTCAACATTTACGCGCCCGGAGCCACTTTCCTGGGCACGCTCCTCTACCGCACGCTGCACCTCTCCCTGGAGAACGCGGTGAAGGCGACGTTCATCGTCACCCTGCTGCTCAGCGCCTGGGGCATGTGGCTGTTCGTGCGGGATTGGCTGGATGAGCGGGCGGCGCTGGTGGCTGCAGTGGCCTATGTGTACGTCCCTTATCATCTGGTGGACGTGTATGTGCGGGCGGCCATGGCCGAGAGCCTGGCTCTGGCTCTGCTGCCCTTCAGCCTGTGGGCCGTGCGGCGGGCGGTGTATCGGCCCGGCGCCGTGACCATCGCCCTGGCTGCCATCACCTACGCGGCCATCCATCTCAGCTCGAACCTGGTGGCGCTGCTGTTCACGCCCGTGCTGGGCCTCTACCTGCTTTTGCTGGTCTGCCAGCGCGCGGCCCATGCGCCCGAACGCCCCCCTCTCTTTTCCTTTGCGTCTTTGCGTCTTTGCGTGAGACGCCTCCTCGCGCCCGCCGCGGGCCTGGTCCTGGGCGCAGCCCTGGCCGCGTTCTTCATCCTGCCGGCCCTGCTGGAAAGCAAATTCGTCAATCGGGAGCAGTGGTACGGGGGGTATTACGACTTCCACGACCACTTCGTCTACTTCGCCCAACTCTTCGACCCCCGCTGGGGCTTTGGCATCAGCATTCCCGGCCCGGACGACCCCCTGAGCTACCAACTGGGCCTGGCGCTCTTCCTGCTGGCCGCGCTGGCGGCATGGGTGGGGTGGTCGCGCAGGGGCGAGAAGCGGGCGGAGATCGGCTTTTGGCTGGTCATCCTCCTGGGCAGCGTCTGGCTGACCACCGCGGCCTCGACCTTCGCCTGGGACCAAGTCCCCCTGGTGGCCATGGCCCAATTTCCCTGGCGCTACCTCTCCCTGGCCGCGCTGGCCCTGGCCATCCTCGCCCCCGTTGTCCTCTGGCGACCAGACGACCAGACGACCCAACGACCAGACGACCAGGCGACCAGGCGACCAAACGACCGCCTCACGCCCTTACTCCTGGCCGGACTCATCATCCTCGCCAGCGCCGCCTACCTGCGAGTGGAGATCACGGACCCGCCGCCCGGGGGAGCCACCCTGGCCGGGCTCATGGAATTCGAGCGCAGTTCCGATGAGATGACGGGCATGACCAGCACGGCGCAGGAGATCGCCACCTGGTCGCCCCTGGCCGACCTGCACATGGCGGGCAAGCCCATCACCTCGCAGGTGGACTATGGCCTGGTGAACGCGAATCCCAACCTGGCTGTGGACGCCCGCTCCCACCGCGTGATGGAGGAGACGGTGCGGGTGTGGGCGGGCGCGCCGGGGCAACGCGTGCCCTTCTATCGCCAGTGGTATCCCGGCTGGACCGAGACCATCATGGACCCGGACACGGGCGAGGTGATCCAGCGCTTTCCACTCACTCCCGAGGACGCTCGCCCGCCCTACGGCCTTCTGAACGTCCCCGTGCCCGAGGGCGACTCCCTCCTGCGCATCTCCTTCGAGGATACGCCCGTGCGCAAGGCGGGCGCCGCCATCTCCATGCTGGCGGCGCTGGTCGTCCTGGGCCTGTTCGTCGTGGCGGGGGTGAGCAGGATCGGGCGTCGGGGTCAGGGCCAGGACCAGGATTGAGGATTGACGCTCGTAAGCCGAATCATTAAAATGTAAGCCAGAAATGAATTTCGTTTTACGCGAGGCAAAGAATGAAAACCGCAACAGCGCGGGTCAGCAGCAAATACCAGATGGTCATTCCCAAGGAAGTGCGCGCGGCTTTGGAAATCCAACCTCATGACCAGGTGCTCTTCCTCATCGATGGCGACGTGGTTTATCTCCGTCCCCGCCCCAAAAGCTTCACGGAGGCTTTGAGCAGTCTGCACGCGCATGTCTGGCCACAGCCTACGGAACAGTGGCTAAACGAGGAGCGGGAGACATGGGAGGGCTGAGTCTGAATACTTCGACAATGTCAAATTTCCTCCAAATACGTCATTCCGACGACCGAAGGGAGGAGGAATCTAGCCCGAAGGGCGCTTCGCTAGATTCCTCGGGCGCTTCGCTCCCTCGGAATGACGTCATGTGACATTGTCAAGATACTGACCCATGCATCGTCTCCGCACCCTCCTTGCCTCTCCCCTGACGCTGCTGCTCCTCCTCAGCGTCTTCGCCTGGGCCTCGCTGCTGGCTCCGGGCTACTTCCTGCGCGCGCACGACGCCCGGCACAGCCTCATCTGGCTGAGCGAGATCCATCAGGGCGTGGAGAGCGGCTTCCTCTGGCCCCGCTGGGCACCCGACCACGCCCAAGGCTACGGCTATCCCCTCTTCACTTTCTACGCGCCCCTGGCTTTCCTCATCGCCGAAATCTTCAACCTGCTGGGCGCGGGCATCCTCGGGGCCATCAAGATCGTGTGGGCGCTGGCAACCATCCTGGCCGGAGTGAGCATGTATCAGTTGGGGAAGCGGCTGTGGGGCGTCGGGCCCGGATTCATCGCCGGGCTGTTGTATATGTTCGCGCCTTATCACCTGGTGAACATGGTCGTGCGGGGCGCGTTCGCCGAGTTCGTGGCCCTGGCCATCTACCCCTGGGTGATCCTCGCGTTCTGGAATGTGTTGGAACGGCCTCGGGCCCGCGGCGCAGCCCTGGCCGCGCTCAGCCTGGGCGCGCTGCTGCTGACCCACAGCGTCACCATCATGCTGCTGCCGCCCTTGCTGGCCCTGCTCATCCTCTACTGGCTGGTGATGGCCTGGCGGCGGGAGGGCAAGCCGCCCGTGCGGGCGACCCTCTACGCCCTGGCCGCGGGCGTGTTGGGCGGGATGCTGGCCGCCATCTTTCTGCTGCCCGTGCTGGGGGAGACGAAGTATATCGTCGTGGATCAATGGCTGCCCGCGGAAAGCTACAACTATCCCGAGCAATTTCTTTACCTCTTCCAGTGGTTCGATTTCCAATGGGGCTACGGCTTCGCCCTGCCCGGCCCGAATGACGGCATGAATTTGTCCATCGGTTTGTGGCTGGCGACCCTGGGCGTGGCGGCTCTGCCTCTGACCTTCGCCCGGCTGCGAGCGCGCGGGCGGGATGAGGAAAGTCGCCGGGGAGCCTGGCTGATGGCGGGCTTCCTGGCCGCGGCCGCCGTCGCCCTCTTCGCCACGCTGGCGCCGAGCCAGACGTTTTGGGACGTAGTTCCCATGATCAAGCTGGTGCAATTCCCCTTCCGCTTCCTGGCTCCGGTCATCCTCTTCCTCAGCCTGACCGCGGCCGGAACCGTGGCCGCGCTGCTGCCCTCGGCCCGAGATGAACTCCATCCCGTGCTGCTGGCCCTGGCCGCGGCCATCCTCCTGGCCTCCTGGGCCTACGCCCGCCCCCAACACACCGACGTCACCCCGCGCGACGTGAGCCCGGCCGCGGATATCTTCTTCGAGCTGGATTACCCCGACATGCGGGGCAGCACCGCGTTTGCGTCCGCGGGCAAGCCCGCCACCTCGCCCAAGATCGACGCCTACGTCCAGGGCGAGCCCCTGCCCCTGGCCGAGATCATCCGCGGTGAGGGGAAGGTGGAGGCGGTGCATCACGGCGGGGGCGAGGACGTGGTGCGGGTGCAGGCGCAGACGCCCGCGACCGTGCGCTTCTACACCTACTGGTATCCGGGCTGGCGGGCGTGGGTGGATGGCGAACCCGTGGAAACCCGTTACGACCCCGACGATCCCAACGCCCTCATCCTGGTGGACGTCCCCGCGGGCGAGCACGTGGTGCGCATCCGCTTCACCAACACGCCTTTGCGCACCGCAGCCGCGCTCATCTCCCTCCTCACCTTGCTGATTTTGGGCATTCTCTTTTTCTGGGATACAATCCGCTCTCATGCCTCATAAAGTCTGTCCCAACTGCGGGACCCGCGTCAGCCACAAGGCCGAGGAATGCTTCATGTGCGGCTATCGGTTCGACGCGCCGGGCCCGCGGTTTCGCATCCGCATCCCCTGGGCGGATATCGTTTTGGCGGTCGTGCTGATCGGGCTGGTGGCGCTGTGGTGGCGCTGGGATGATCAGCGACGCGTGCTGGCCCTGACGCCTTCGCCCACGCCTACGCTGACGCCCACGCCCACCATCACGCCCACGCCCACGCTGACGCCCACCATCACTCCGACGCCCACGCTGACTCCCACGCCCACGCCGGTGGTCTACACGGTCAAGCCGGGCGACACCTACTACGGCATCGCCGGGCGCTTCGGCGTCAGCCTGGATGCGCTGCTGGCCGCGAATCCGGGTGCGACCACCACGTCGCTGCAACCGGGCCAGACCCTGGTCATCCCTTCGACAGTGGACGCGCTGGAGCCCCTGCCCACGCCCGAGCCTCTGACCGGCCTCATCAACTACCCGGTGGAGCCGGGCGACACGGTGGAGGCCATTGCCATCCGCTTCGGCGTGGACCAGACCGTCATCCTCGAAAACAACGACATTCCCGACCCCAACAAGCTGCAACCGGGCCAGGTGCTGATCATCCCGGTAGGGACCGTCACCCCCACGGTCGCACCGGGGCCCACCGCCACGCCCACGCCCCACGCCCACCCCCCGCAGCTCATCAGCCCGCCCGACGGCGTCGTCTACGTGGGCGAGCCGGGCCCGCTGCTGCGCTGGGTGGCGGACCGCATCCTGCCCGAGGGCGTGTGGTATCAGGTGGGGCTGGCCTATGCGGACAGGCATCTGCCTAAACCTGATCCCATCCTCACCAAAGCCTCCAGCCACCGCCTGGACGCCCGCCTGCGCCCGCCGGCCGACGCCTCCTCCGCCCAAATCCGCTGGTGGGTGCGCCTGGTGCGCGTCCTCCCCGACGGCGAGATCGCGCCCATCAGCCAGCCCTCGCCCGTGCGCTGGTTCGAATGGCGGTGACGGCGCAACATGAACTAACCTTGCTCAAGAGGAAAATGTTTTGCGGCTGTTTTGGCGCGGGAAGCCAAGCACGTAATGCGTAATACGTGATGCGTAATGACCTCACGGATTACGGATTACGCATCACGTCCGTGGCAGACTCGCCCAACACAGGCTTCAAGTCACTTTTGCAAACCAACGCTATTTTCGAAATAGGAGACCACCATGCCCAAACTGTTTCTCATTCACTGGGATGATAACGAGATCGAAGCCTACGCCGACGAGCTGCGCGCGCTCGGCTGGGAGGTGGAGTTCGAGGCCATGGATGGCGCGCTGGCCTATCGTCGCGTCAAGGAATGGCAGCCCGACGTGGTGGTCATCGACCTGCGCTACCTGCCCTCCCACGGCCGCATGACGGGCATGATCTTGCGCAAAGCCCCCGCCACCTGGGAGATCCCCCTGCTGTTCGTGGGCGGCAAGCCGGAGGATATCGAAAAAACGCACGAAACCGTGTTCGATGCGGAGTTCGTCAGCCCCGAGGAGCTGCCTCAGGCCCTGGAGAAGATTCGTGAGGGCGGCGGTTTGTCGGGCCTGGGGCTGGACGATTGATGATCGAGGAGTAACTGCTTACGTATCCCGGTCAACAAACCACAAAGGGCACAAAGGTACGAAGAACACGAAGAAAAATGTATAAATTTCCCTTTGTGCCTTTGTGTCTTCGTGTTCTTAGTGGTTTTTCGGATGACGACCGTGGTAGTTGCATTGAGGATTAAAGACGAAGGATTTGGCCGGCTTTGATGACCGCGGCCACGGGATTGGCGCCGAATTCGTAGGCCAGATGGCGGTAGTCGTCCGCGTCCAGGATGAGGATATCGGCCCGTTTGCCCGGCTGGATGGAGCCGACGGCGTCGCCCAACCCCACGGCGTAGGCCGCGTTGAGGGTGGCCGCGTTCAGGGCCTCGGCGGGCAGCAGGCGCTGATAGCGGGCGGCGATGGCCATGACCATGGGCATGGAGGGGCAGGGCGCGGAGCCGGGGTTGATATCGGTGGCCAGGGCCAGGGCCGCGCCCGCATCGATGAGGGCGCGGGCGTCGGCGAAGTGGCAGCTGCCGAGGTTGAAGTTCACCGCGGGGATGACCACGCCCACGGTGTTGGACGCGGCCAGGCGCGCGATCTCCTCCGCGGGCGTCACGTCGAGATGATCCACCGAGGCCGCACCCATCTCCACCGCCAGCGTCACCCCACCCAAATTCTCGAATTCATCCGCATGGAGTTTGGGGATCATGCCGTGGGCCCGACCCGCTTCCAGCACGCGGCGGCTCTGGGCCGCGTCGAACACGCCCGCCTCGCAGAACACGTCGCAGAAGAAGGGCGTCCCCTCGCGGGCGAAATGGCTGGTTTCGAACCACGCCGCGGCCGCGGGGATCATCTCCTTGACAACCAGGTCGACATAATCATCAGTGCGGCCTTTGAATTCGGGCGGGACCGCGTGCGCGCCCAAAAAGGTGGGAACCAGGGTGGCGGGATGGGTCTGGTCCAGACGGGCGATGGCCTCCAGCAGCTTGATCTCCGCCTCCACACTCAGCCCATACCCCGTCTTCACCTCCACCGTCGTCGTCCCAAGCGCCAGCATGGCGTCCAGGCGTTTTCGCGTCTCGTCCACAAGCTGGTCGACGGAGGCTTCCCGCACCGCCTGCATGGTGCTGACGATGCCCCCGCCCGCGGCCATGATCTCCATGTAGGTCGCGCCCTGGATGCGCATCTCGAATTCATTCACCCGATCGCCCGCGTAGACCACATGGGTGTGCGCGTCCACAAAGCCGGGCATGACCACGCGGCCGCGGGCGTCGAGGGTCTGGCGGGCGCGGTAGCGGGCCGCCAGCGCGGCGCTCTCCCCCGCGTCGATGATGATGCCATCTCGTATAGCGACAGCCCCATCGACGATGAGGCCTACGTCGCGCATGGCCTCGCGGCGCTTGGGCCCGTCGCTGGCGCAGGTGACGAGCTGTCCGGCGTGGGTGATGAGGAGGTCGATAAGGGGGGACGATGAGGGCATGATTTTCAAAGGTTTGCAAAGCCAAAGTTGGGCGAGTCGGCAACCGACGTGAAACGTAATCCGTGAAACGTGATGGCCTCACGCATTACGTTTCACTCGTCATGGTATCGGCTTCCCGCGCCCGCGTGGCCGCGAGGCGGTTTCAACGGTGTTGGCGAGTTGCTGCTCGCGTCCCTGTTATGAAAAAAGCCGCCCAAAGCGGGCGGCCTAGCTCCACCGCCTGGACTCGAACCAGGAACCAGCCGGTTAACAGCCGGCTGCTCTGCCAATTGAGCTACGGTGGATTATGCGATTGCATGAGCTATTCTATTCAGGCGGAGGGGTTTTGTCAAATTTGGGTTGCTGTTCCGAAAATAGTGTTGTCGTTGGTTGAGAAAGGATCGCCAAGCCAAGATTGGCCGAGGCGGCAACGGGCGTGATGCGTGAAAACGTGAAACGTGAGATCATTACGCATCACGCATGACGCATGACGTGCCTGGCTTCTCGCGCCAACTTTCCGAAGATGAGCCATGCTTTCAACCACGCTTTTTTCGCCGCGGGGCGATGGTGACGCGCCAGGTGAGGAGGATGAGCAGGATGAGGAGCGCGCCCAACAGCCAGGACAGTGGGCTGATGGGGCGATGCCATCTCGCGGCATAGGTTTTCTGGGGCTGCGCGACGTCTTTTTCGGCCAGAGCCTCATCGTTCGCCGTCTCCATAGCGGCGGGCTCTTCCGCAACTGCAATTGCGTTTTCTTCCACAGAGACGACACCTTCTTGTGCTTCCGCCGCCTGGGAAACAACGCGATGGGCGGCCGTGAGTTCCAAGGGCTTGGACGCAGACGCGTCTTGGGATTGGGCCTGGAGCAGGCCGAGGGGCGCGGGCCGTTCCACCTCCTTCTCTACGACTTGGGTGACTATCACCCTGGGTTGGGTTGGCGCGGGCATGGGTATGCTCTCGGCCTGAAATGCTGCGGGTTGTTGTTCCACGAAGGGAGCCGGGAGGGAGAATGTGGCGAACAGGTCCGCCTCGGGCATGACCAGGGTGAGGACGAAAATGACGCCAACGATGGCCGTGGCTAGTGGAGCGAGTTTGGGCATCCACCGCTGCCAGAAGCCCGGTTGTGGCATGGCCCCGCGTACGAAAGCGCCCGCGGCCAGCGCCTGCGCTTCTGAAATCGTCATGGGGCGGGGGACGACCACCGCGGGCGCGCTTTGTAACAGGTGGATCACCGACTGCAACGCGTCCAGCCGCTCCTGCAGAGCGGGATCCTGGGCCAGCGCCATTTCCACGCGGCGGCGTTCCGCCTCGCTGACCTGATGGTCGAGATAGGCGGAGAGCAGTTCGTCGGGGATGAAGTGGGAGGATGTCATTGGCGGGTTGATTCTACGCTGGCTCTAGTAGGGAAACGATAACGGGCGGGTAAAAGTTCCTGATGGGCCTGCATAAGGTCGCGTAATTTCGCCCGGCCGCGGCTGAGCCGGGATTTGACGGTGCCGATGGAGATGTCGAGGATGGCGGCCGCTTCTTCGTAGGAGAAACCCTGGATATCCACCAGCGTCACCACGGCCCGCTGGTCGTCGTTGAGCTGGCTGATGGCCCACTGGATCATCTGGTTCAGTTCCTGGCGCTCCACATAACTTTCGGGCCCCTCACCCTGGTCATGCAGCCGGGGCGAGCTTTCCCCGCTGTTCTCCATGGTCTCGTCCAGGCTGTCGCTGGGCTTGCGTTTGGCCGACCGCAGATAATCGTAGCAGGTGTTCGTCACGATGCGTAGCATCCAGGGCTTGAACGCGCCGCCCCGGAAGCTGTCCAGCGCCTTGTAAGCCTTGATGAACGCGTCCTGGGTGGCGTCAGCGGCCAGATCGGGGTCCCCGAGGATGCGATAGGCCACGTTGTACGCCAGGTTCTGATAGCGCAGCACCAATTGATTGAAGGCGGCGAGATCGCCTTTCTGGGCCGCGGCGATGAGTTGCGATGCATCCATGAGGGCTTGACGAATGGGCTGGAAGCGATTATACTTGATAGTTGCAGATGCCGAAGTGGCGGAATAGGCAGACGCGACGGTCTCAAAAACCGTTGAGCATTAGGCTCATGTGGGTTCGAGTCCCACCTTCGGCACCTAATGGCCATGCCATACGCTTTCGCAAGAAGCAGTCGTCTATCATTATAGCATACCTGGTGTAGGAGCCAGAGAGATGCTTTCATCCCGAATGCTATCCTTCGGACGAACGTAAGCGCCCATCTCGGCTCCTTTTTGCTGTCCAGGCATCTTTTTGCTCGTTTGCGATTTGACTCGCCCGATGTTGGTTCGTCGACTCCTTCCTCGGCCGCGCCAACACGCTTTCGAATGCACGTCCTCCATTCTCGTCATATGAAAAACAAAAAGACCAGCCTCTGGCTGATCGCCGTGATTGGTATCGTCGCGGGATTTTTGATGGGACTCTGGGCGGGGTCCCAATTTTCGCCGCGCATGAAGACCACGCGACTGAGTGATCTCAGCGGTGAAGAGCAAGATCAGTATGTGACTTTGGTGGCATTGGGGTATGACGCCACCGGCGATTTGGAAAACGCCACGGCTCAACTCAACCGACTGGAATCGCCCAATCTGGCATTGCTCGTCGAGGGCGTGTTGGAGCGCGCAGCCAAGGGGAACGCGCCCGCGGGTTATCTCTCGGCCCTGGCCCGCTTGGGGCTGGCCTTGGGAGCGCCCGAAGCCGCATTGAAGCCTTACCTGCCTACGCCCACGCCATTCCCCACCCCCACGGCGACGCCTGTTCCTCCAACCGCCACCGCGGCTCCCGCCGCAAACGTTCAGGCGACGGACACGCCCGTGACCGAAGCCCAAGCGCCCACCGCCGCCATCCCTCCCGCCACGCCCACCGCCACTGCCACCGCCACGCCCGAGCCTCAGATCGTTTCCATCCAGGTGGTGAATGTCCGCTCCGGGCCGGGCATCGAGTATCCCATCATCGACTCGTTGGATGGCGGCGTTCAGGCCCGCATCGTCGGCAAGAGCCCGGCTGGAGACTGGTGGCAGGTGCGGTTGCCCAATGAGAAACTGGGATGGGTGTTCGCCAAGATCGTGGACACCTTGGGCGACACCCTGGGCATCCCCGTGGCCTCCAACAT
>JALXCB010000020.1 GCA_026991225.1 Anaerolineae bacterium
CAATTGGAAAAGCGATTTCGACGACTTGGTGATGTTGTTGGCTTGCGGCTTACACAATTTGAGGGTTGCTCATCGCTCTCCGATCGAATCTTTCAGTCTGGTTGATTTTTATTTCCGATAATGTCTAGTGATCAAATAATCAGTGAAGCGATGCAGGTTTGCAAGTCGCACGTGGCAAGTCCTTGTTTTGGCCTCGCTACGTGCGTCGTTGCATTGGATTTATGATGGGGTTTCCGGGGCGTCGGGGGCTTCTTCGGTAGCTTCTCCTCCCTCCGATGCCGCTGGCGTCTCCACGCCCGACGCTTCTTCCGCGCTTTCGACTTCCTCCGGCTCCAGCAGGGGCGTGGCCGCGTCCTCCTGCACCGTGGTGTAACTCTGGCTTTCGGGCATAGCCGCATGGACGTGGATGCGGCGGAATTGCTTGCCGTTGGCCACGGTCACCACCATGTCGAACGCGACATCCTTGGGCAGCAGGCCAAAGTCCTGCAGCGTCCAGATGGTGGTGATGCGGTCGGAGAGGTTGGGCCACTGGTCCTTGGCCCACAGATAGCGCTGCCGGCTGAATTGCCAGGTCTCTTCGGGCTGGCGCACGGGCTTGAATTTTTGGTATTCGGCCCAGATTTCATCGTGAGGCGTCAGGGGGAAGAGGATGTCGATCATGGCCTGCTGCACGACTTCGGGCCCGCGTCCTGTTTCAACCGACACCCAGTTCACATGGTAGTTGTGGATGAACATGAAAATCCCGTAGTGGGAGTAATCCTCGATGCGCCGGGCGATCTCTTCTTTCTTGGCGTAGGCCCGCTCGTAAGCCTCTTCCATGATGAGATTGGGCTCTTCGATGCGCTCGTCATGATCGCCTTCATGCTCGAAAACCTGCGGGTCCAGATGGTAGAGATAGGCGACCAGACGCTTGATGCGGTGATCCCCCACATTGAACTTGACCAGACGGCCTTCGGCGATCAGGTCCTCCACCGCGTCGGCGATACCGCGCTGGCGGGCCTGCTCGATGGCTCGCTCGATGCCCGATTTGGGCTTCACCCTAGCCGTTCCGGCCACGATTTTATCGATCAGCGCCCTGACATCCTGCCGGTGAAAGCCGCCGTTGGCGACGAAAAGCTGGAACAGGGTCAGCGCGACGCCCACGGCCGCAACCGCGTAGAGCGCATGGGTCTTCTCCACCACCAGCACCGCGCCCATGATGTAGCTGGCGAGCATGCCGCGAGCGCCAGCGAATTTCAGGGTCTTGGCCTCGGGCGATCCGGGCTTGATGCCCTTCTTCTCCAGGACGTCATTGCGCACGAAGAACACGGCCGTGCTGGTGATGATGAACGCGCTGACGAAGCCGAATGCGTAATAGCTCTCCACCACGACGACCTGTTTGATGATGGGGATCAGCACCGCAGACACCGCCCAGATGATGGCGATGCCTACACGGTCATCGTGCAGGAAATTGGGGAGCCGCCCCAGACGAGCGGCGTTGGCCGCCACGGCCGCGCCGCCCACATACCCGCCGCCCTGGGCCAGGAGCAGGATGAAAGCCATGAGCGTGCCCGCGATGAAGAGGAAGGTGGCCCCCATCGACCCGGCCAGGGCGTTGGTAATCGCTTTGGATACCGCTACGTCGTAGGCGACCTGTTCCACGAAGGTTTCGTGATCCACGGGCGGCGGCTTCTGCTCACCGGTTTTTCCGCCCAGGATCCCTTCGAAGGGATGGGCGAGCTGCTCTTCGGCGAAGATCGTTTCCGCCGCCAGTTTATCCGCGGGCGTGACCACGATCTCATCGGGGTCCACACCCGGACTCATGGCCTGCGTCGCCACGATTTCATACTCGATGAGCAGGGTGCTGTATCCTTCCGTGGCGGGAATATTCCACACTTTGGCTCCATAAAGCTGCGCCACGCCGGTGCCGATGAGGAAGATCGCGGCCAGGGTCAGAGCCACGCTGATGACCTTCCATTTGGGCTTGGCCGCATGTTTGCCGCTGGCCGGAATCACCTCATAGCCTGAAAAGCCCAGCATGGCGCTGGACATGGAGCGGAAGAAAAGCTGCATGATCACGACCGTCCCCAGCGCCGCCATATCTTGCTGCGCCCGCACCACATTCTCCACCACATTGGCCGCCTGCAGGCGACGGATGATGCCCTCGGTGAGAAAGGCCCATTCGGGATGGATGGCCGCCTCCACCGCCACCAGCGACAGGGCTCCCAGGGTGAAGAGGGTGAAGGCGCCGCCGCCGATGAGGAACAGGGGCACAGCCTTCTTCGGGCCCATCAGCACCAGCACCCCCATGATGAAGAAGGCAAAGAACTCGGCCAGCAGGATGCGATAGGGCGCGAGTTCGGGCATGACAAGCATGGTCACGTCCGCGGCCGAGATGGAGCTGATGATAATGGTCAGCGCCGCGTCCACGAAGAACAGGCTCGTTCCCACCCACGAGAGCCAGCGCAGCCACTTGGGCCCGATAGCCTCCACCATAGGCCCGCTTCCGCCCGCGTTGGGGCGCAGATAGCTGCCCGCCTTGTACGCGGGCACGATGCCGAAATAGAGCATGATGGATAGCACAACGAACGCCCAGATGGCGATGGTGTGATACCCGGCTGCGCCGTGGATGGCCAGCAGCGTCTGGTAAGCGGCGACGCTGAACGCGTCCGCCGCGATCTCGAAAATCAGGGCGAAGACGCCCAGGCCCGCGCCGCCTAGAAGCAATCCCTCCACCAGAAGCTTGGGCAGCTTCCGGTTGGCCTCAGCGCGTTCCTCTGGGGGGATGTAACTCTTGAAAAGCATGGGCTTCGATGGGGATGAGCGCTTGTCTTTTTGGAATGCGTGGCGGATAATGACTCAAACCTGAACATCCTAATCACAACAACGCGTTTTGGCAAAAATAGCTTTTCCCTTCGGGCGTCTTTTTCACTATCCCCGCCCATCTTCCCCACCATGAACATTGAATCCCATCGCGCTTTCGATCCCCGATTTGGAGCCACTGACGTCGCCCGGGTGGAGGACGTCGATTTCGACAAATCCCCCCTCATTCCCGCCATCGTCCAGGACGCGCGCACGGGTCTGGTGCTAACCCTGGCCTACATGAACCGCGAGGCCCTGGCCCGCACCCTGGAGCTGGGTCAGACGGTGTTCTGGAGCCGCAGCCGAGGCGAGCTGTGGCACAAGGGCGCGACCAGCGGCAATTTTCAGGATGTCGTCTCCATCCGCCTCGATTGCGATGGCGACGCGCTCCTGGTCCTCGTCCATCCCCATGGCCCGGCCTGCCACACGGGCGCGACCACCTGCTTCCACCGGCAGCTATCGAGGGCTGAGTAAGTGGTTCGCGTCCGCATGACGAATCCCCACCTTTGCTTCCCCCCGCTTCGAGACGGGCGGGGGAGGACATATGGAAGGCGGATTGCCTGGCCGCCTGTCTACCTGCGCAGACGGGCCCAACCGGGCGAAAACATGACCCCGAAAGGGGACGTGAGACGGAACGCCCTCAAACCTGAATTTATTCGTAACTGCTAACGTACCCCGGTTAACAAACCACAAAGGACACAAAGACGCTAAGAACATGAAGAAAAAAATGGATAATTTCCCCTTTGTGTCTTGGTGTTCTTAGTGGTTTTCGGATAACGACCGGTGACGACCTTAAACTAAACGCATTTTGAAATCAGGTGTTTTCGGCCTCGGCCACCCGGAGCTGAAGCACCGGGCTACGAAACGACGCCGGGTGAACCCGGCTTCCCGCGACGCGCGATATGCGCCGTAGCCCCATTTATGGGGCGTCGTTTTTAGCCCGCAGGTTCACCTGCGGGCGGCGGCGAGGCCAGCGAATCGCCTTTCATGGATGATCCAATGCAAACCAAAAACCTTGGTTTCAAATTGCTTTCAGTTTAGTAGTTGCCCGAAGGGCGCTTCGCTAGATTCCTCGGGCGCTTCGCTCCCTCGGAATGACGTAATGTGACATTGTCAAGGTGGTTTCGTTACTTTTGTTTATCGTACGGACCCCATACAGATGCTCCTATGGATTGAACGCCGAAATGATTATTTTTTCGGCATGTGGCGAGCTTCAGCGGTCTTCAACCCCAGATTAGCACGTTTTCGTCCCCAGATCAAGCGGATTTTTCCCACAACCGGGTCATGACCTCCCCGGCATCCCGCAGCAAGGCCAGGGCGTTGACCCGCACCACGCTTTCGCCAACCCACACGGGCCCGGGCTCGTCGAAGGCCCAGTCCTCCGGTTCGTCGATGTAGACCTGGATCTGGCCGTGAGGCCCGAAGAGGGCCAGGTCCGCTTCGGGCCGGTCGCCCATCTCCACCGGATACCAGCATTCCACGGCCAGACCCCGTTCCCGCACCGCGGCGTAGAGCGTCTGCCGGGCGGCCTCCCTCAGCCACAGGTCGCTCACGTCCCGGGCGTTGAGCAGCCGGTCCAGGGTCGTGATCAGAAAGGTGAGCCGGGGATGGCGCTGGTTGGTGATGGGATGGGCCAGGGGGATGAAGTCGCCTAGCTCCAGCTTGAAATACTGGTCGCCCGCCCGGGGATGGTCCGGCTCGTCGGGGAGGAGTTCGGCGCGGGTGGCGACATGGTAGCGCAGAATGGGCGCATAGAAGTTGATGCGTCGTCCCTGGTCGCCGAATTTCCCCGTCTGGTAAAGAGCCAGGTATTCGGCCGCGATCTGCCGGGGCGCGCGTTTGATGGGGATGCGATACCAATGCTCGTCCCGGGCTCGAACGAAATCCTTTTGATTGTTCACCACGGCCACCAGCACCGGCGTCCAGGCGTCCGCGGGCGAGGCGTGGCGATAGACGGGCCGGTTGCGTTGCAGTTCGGTCATGTCAGGGCGTTTCCGGGCCTTGGGGCGTCCAGTGCGCCCAGCCCGCGGCGATGGCGTCTTGCTCGCGGCAGAACCAGGTCTCTCCTCGCTGCATGGCGTAGATTTCGTCGCCGGGAAGCACATACAGCTTCATGCCATCCAGACGGGCGCGATAGCCTTTGACCACGCAGCCCGCGGGCGGCTGGGAGCAGCCCTGGCGGCAGGGAATGGGCGTGGGCGTGGGGGTGGGCAGAGGTTCGCCCGAGATGGTCACCTTGTCGGAGATGAGCAGGCGGTCGCCCGGCCGGAGGAGGTCTGGGTCTGAAAGTTCGTTGACTTTGGCCAGGATGTCCATCTCCACCCCCACCTTTTTCGATATCTCCCACAGGGTGTCGCCCTGCTTCACCACGTAATAGAAAGGCGTGGGCGTCGGCGTGGGCGCGACCTCCTGGACGACCGGGGTTTCCTCCCGCGTCAACTGAAACATGGAGCTGTCGCAAGCGGACAATAGCCACGCGGAGGCCAGGAGAAGGAGCAAGATCCATGCGCGCTTCATGGTCTAATCTCCTTTCTGCTGCGTGGACTCTGCGGGAACGATGGAGGCTTTTGTCCCAGCGGGCATCTTCACCAACTGGCGCGGAGGCGGCAGCTTGGGCTGTTTGACCAACGGGCGCTTCCTGGGCGTAAGGTCACAGTCGCTCAGGTTACGCACGGCCCGAAGATAGCGCTTGCGCATCCAGCTTCGGGCCGCGGCCGCGCCGCGGGTGTCTTCGGGCAGGGAGAGGAAATAGGCTTCGGGCGGGGAAGGGTCGGCTCCGGCGGGCAGACAGTAGCCGCGAGTGCGGCCCGCGGGCGGCGTTTTCGGCAATTCGGCGGGGAAGACTTCCTCCACCATGCGCGGGCAGTTGGGATTGAATCTGCCGGGCATCCAGTCGCAGACGGGGATGGTGACCACGTCGGGCGGGGGCGTGAATCCCTGGGGCAGGGGGGCGTCGCCATAGCCCAGGGGGTCGTACAAGGATGGATCGGCCCAGACGCTTTCCATGATGTCGTGCCAGATGGGCCCGGCTGTGTAGACGCCAATGGCATTGCGCATAGGTTTGCTATCGGTATTTCCCGTCCACACGCCCACAGCCAGGTAGGAGGTGAACCCGACGGTGAGATTGTCTCGCCAGCCGTCGGTGGTGCCGGTCTTGACCGCGGTGATCTGGCTGGTGTCCAGGGGAGATGGCCGGGGGAACATCATGCGGCGGGCGCGGGCGTCGCTGAGGATGCTGATAAGCTGATACGCGGCCACCCGCGAGATGGCCTGGCGCTGTTCTCGCTCCGGCTGAGTCTGATAGACCACGCGGCCCGCGCCATCCTTCAGCAGGGTGATGGGATGCAGCGGGGTGTAGACGCCCTGGTTGGCGATGGTGGCGAAGGCGTGGGTGAGTTCGATAAGGGGGACCTCGTAGCCGCCCACGGCCAGGGAGAGCCCGTAGTCCTTCGCGGGCCTGCGCCACGACTCAATCCCCAGCTTTTTGGCTGTGTCCAGCATGGCGGGCACGCCGATCTCGGCCAGCAGCTTCACCGCGGGCACGTTCAGGGAGTTGGACAGGGCCATGCGCAGCCGCAGCGGCCCGTAATAGCGCCGGGTGATGTTGGAGGGGGCGTAGACCCGCCGCCCGTCCAGCCGATAAGTGACGGGCAGGTCCCAGATGATGGACGCCGGGCTCCAGCCCCGCTCGAACGCCGCGGCATAGACCACCGGTTTGATGGAAGATCCCGGCTGGCGGGGTTCGACCGCCATGTTTACCTGGCCCGCGATGGCTTTGTTATTGAAATCGATGCTGCCTACCATGGCCAGGATATCTCCCGTCTTGGGCTGGATCATGACCACGGCGGCGTTGGAGAAGCGGTGTTTCTTCCCCACCGTCTTCACCTGGGCCCGGGCGATTTGCTCCGCCAGCTCCTGATACCGCAGATCGAGGGACGTGTACACCTGATAGCCCCAATGGACGCCTTCTGTGCCAAAGCGTTCGATGAGGACGCCCCGCACATAATCCACGAAATGAGGGGCCCGGTTCTGCGGGCGTTGGTAGAGATGGAAAAGCACCGGCTGCGATTGTAATTCCGCGGCCTGCGCGGCGTCGATGAATCCCGCCTGCTGCATCAGGGAGATCACCGTTCGCTGCCGCGCCAGCGCCCGCTTAGGATGGCGGAAGGGATCGTAGAGCGCAGGGGCCTGGGGCAGGCCCGCCAGCATGGCTGCTTCCGCGGGCGTCAGTTCCGACAGGGGTTTGTTGAAATAGACCTCCGCCGCGGCGGCGATCCCATAAGCCTGGTTTCCGTAGTAGACCATGTTCAGGTACATGGCCAGGATCTCTTCCTTGGTGTAGTAGGTCTCCAGGTATTGCGCCAGGTCCGCTTCCTTGAGCTTGCGGGTCAGGGATTGCTCATAGCGTTCGGAGGGCGGCATGAACAGCAGCCGGGCAAGCTGCTGGGTGATGGTGCTGCCGCCCGACACGATGGCCTCGGACTGGGAATTTTGCCAGGCGGCCCGGGCGATGGCGAGATAATCCACGCCCTGGTGCTGGTAGAATCGTCTGTCTTCGGTGGCGATGGTGGCCTGGATCAGGACTTCCGGGATCTCGTCGAAGCCCACGATGGTGCGGCGACCCCAGTCGTCGATATCCGCCAGGGGCACGCCGCGGCGGTCGTAGATGCGGGTGGTCTGAAAGGGAACTTCGCCGCTGAGCTGGGTGATGAGTTCGAGGACGCGGGCCGCGTCGGGCGCGGAGGCGGGATCGGATTCGGCATGGGCGGGCGACGCGGGAAGGCTGGCCAGAATCAGCCCCATGATCACGAGGACGCGCCAAAGCGCGCCAAAGCGTAGCCGGGAAGATGCCAAACGGTCCATGATAATGGGAATGTAAGGAGTGGGGACGTATCGATTCCGTGTTCAATGCGGTGACGCCTGCGCGCGATCCCCCATTCAAAACGATTGCTTATGGATGATGACGTAAACCGGTGGGAAAAGATACGCGTTCCCAGCCCCTTTTATACACTTTTTCGGCGTGGTTCATTCTCTTTCGAGATGATCTTGTAACTATACACGTATTCCCTCATAGCGAGACAAAAACCACGAAGACACGACGACACGAAGGCGAAGGGGGAAAAGTGGCAGGTGGCAGGTGGCAAGTAGCAGGTGAAAATTCGCTGCGAGAAAGACCTGCCACTTGCGACTTGCAAACCTGCAAACCTGCATTGTCTTCGTTCCTTCGAGCCCTCGTGGCAAGACGTTTTGTTGGATACCTGTATAGTTACATGATCTTTACAATTTCCCCGTCAAACGTCAAACGCCGGTTGACTGACAAAAGTCGGTGGTCTTTTCCTTCGGTTGCATGGCCCCCCTCCTACCTCCCCCCGAGCGCAGCTCGGGGGAGGCCATCCTCTTCAGAACGTGGTCTCAAACCCTGATTATCCACCTCCAGGACAACGCTGTATCCAAAATCAGGGCCAATGTGAGGAGGCCGGGAGGGGGCTTCCTTGGCGCACCGAAGTAAACAAACAGTATCCTGAAGCTTTCGGGCTATGGAACGGCGGCCCGTGACCGTGAATGGGCGCAATCTAAACTGAAGTCATTTTGAAACTCGGTATTTTTGGGCCACGCCCGCCCGGAGCTGAAGCTCCGGGCTACGAAACGACGCCGGGTGAACCCGGCTTGATGGCGGCCACGGCAGAAAAGCCCCATTCATGGGGCGTCGTTCTTAGCCCGCAGGTTCACCTGCGGGTGGCCGCATGGCCTTTAGAACA
>JALXCB010000021.1 GCA_026991225.1 Anaerolineae bacterium
GTGCGGGGGTGGATGCGGGGGTGGGTGTGGCGGTCGGTTCGGGCGTGGGCGATGGCGTATCCGTGGGCGGTTCGGGCGTCCAGGTGGCGGTGGGCGCCGTTGTTTCGACGGGAACAGGCGTCGGGGTGGACGCGGGCATTTGAGATGGCGCGCCGCATCCTGTTAGCAACGCCCCGCCGAGCAATAGCAGGCTGGCGAGGAGCAGAATTTTGAAGAAAGTCATGCGCGTGGTCCTTGGTTTTTGAGAGCAATTCAAGGTATTTTATCATACATGCAAACCCCGAACGTAAAAGTCCACACTTCTGTTCCAACTCAACCCCATTTTCAATAAGGAGGCAGGCAATGGCGCACGTAGCAACCATGGCCGATATCGAGGCCATCGAACAAGTTCCTCTTTCGGAGCAGGGGCTACCAGCCAACACGTATGAAGCCATTCGTCGGGGCGCGGCCCGCAATCCCGATGGCGTCGCCCTGCATTTCTTCCTGCAAGGAGAGCTGTATGACAAGGGCGTCTCCTTCACTTATCGGGAATGGCTGGGCGCGTTGCATCAAACCGCGAACATGTTCCACGCGCTGGGGCTGCGCCCGGGCCAGGTGGTCACCATGATCCTCCCCAACCTGCCCCAGGCCTTCCTCACCATCTTCGGCGGGGAGATCGCGGGGATCGTGGGGCCTATCAATCCCCTGCTGGAACCGGAAGCCTTCGCCGACATCATGAACGCGGCGAAAAGCAAGATGCTGGTCACCCTGGCGCCCTTCCCGGGCGTGGACATTTGGGAGAAAGCCACCTCGGTGGTGGAGAAGGTCCCCACAGTGGAGACGGTCGTGGTGGTGGACCTGGCCGATTTCATCCCCGGCATGCCCAAGCCCGAACTGCCCGAGACCATCGCCCAGGCGAAGGTGGTCGATTTCAATGCGGAGATGAAAAAACAGCCGCCGGACCGGCTCATCTTCGAGCGCGACATTCATCCCGACGATATCGCTTCCTACTTCCACACAGGCGGCACCACAGGCGCGCCCAAGATCGCGCAGCATACCCATCACAACGAGGTGTATGACGCCTGGTCGCCCGGCGTCGTGCTGGAAGTGGAGCCGGGCCAGGTGTTCATGTGCGGGCTGCCCCTCTATCATGTGAACGGGGTCATCGTCACGGGGCTCATCCCCTGGATGTTCGGAGCGACGGTGGTGCTGGCCACGCCCATGGGCTATCGCGACAAGACCCTCTTCCCCAATTTCTGGAAGATCGTGGAGCACTACAAGGTGACCTTCTTCAGCGGCGTGCCCACGGTGTACGCGGGCCTGTTGCACGTCCCCATCGGCGACGCGGACGTGAGTTCCCTGCGTTACGCCATCTGCGGGGCCGCGCCCATGCCCGTGGAGGTGTTCAAGGAATTCGAGCGGCGCACGGGCATTCGCATCCTGGAAGGCTACGGCCTGACCGAGGGCACGTGCGTCAGTTCGGTGAATCCGCCCCATGGCGAGCGCCGCATCGGCTCCATCGGCTTCCGCATCCCCTACCAGGAGATGGTCATCGCCCGAGTCAATGACGACGGCTCGGGCGAGATTCTGCCCCCCAACGAGATCGGCTCCGTGCTCATCCGGGGCGACAATGTGTTCCCCGGCTATCTGGAGGATATCCACAACCAGGGCATCTGGGTGGATTTGGGCGACGGCGGCGGGCCGTGGCTGAATACGGGCGACCTGGGGCGCCAGGATGAGGATGGGTATTTCTGGCTAACGGGCCGGAAAAAGGAGCTGATCATCCGCGGCGGCCACAATATCGATCCCAAGCAGATCGAGGAACCCATGCATCGGCATCCCGCAGTGGCCCTGGCCGCGGCCGTGGGCCGGCCCGATCCCCGGGTGGGCGAAGTTCCCGTGGTCTATGTGCAGCTCAAGCCGGGCGCGGCAGCCACCGCGGCGGAGCTGTTGGCCTTCGCCCAAGAGCACGTGCCCGAGCGCGCGGCCATCCCCAAGCAGGTTTACCTCATCGAGCAGATGCCCGTCACCGCTGTGGGGAAGATCTTCAAGCCGGCGTTGGTGCGGATGCAGATCGAGGAGGTGCTCTCGGCCGCGTTGAATGCGCTGGACGAGGTGGCCGAGGCCATGGTGCAGGCCGTCCCCAGCAAGCTGCACGGCACCGAGGTGCAGGTGCGGGTGACGCTGGCGGAAGGCGTGGCGCGGGCCGCGGGCGAGGAGGCCGTGCAAGGCGTATTGGGCCAGTACGCCTTCCACTACGTGGTGGAGATCGCGTAGGTTACCAGGTGAGTCGCGCCCGTCGAGGCGCGACTCACCTCTTCACTGTCGCCGTGACCGCAGGATGGTCGGAGGGGCCTTCGGGATAGTAGCGGGCGTCGATGACGCGCAGGTCGGGGGAGATGAAGATGTGGTCGATCTTGTCGCGTGGCTCCTGACCCTGGTCATCCCGCCAGTCGGGCCAGCGCACGGTCCAGGAATCGAGCAAGGTGCGAGTGGTGAGCGCGTATTGAGGCGTGTCGGGCCGGAAGTTGAAATCGCCCAGGGCCACAGCGCGCCGCGGGGTCGTCCCCACCAGCTCCAGGAATTGCTGCTGCTGGATCATGGGCCCGCCATTGCCCAGATGGGTCACCAGCACCCGCAACGGCTGATCGCCCACATCGATCACGGCGTCGATGGCCGCCACCTGTTCCCCCTCGCTGTACAGGTAGTAGGTGGTCGGTTCGAGGATGGGGTAGCGGGAGAGGAGGGCAATGCCAAAGGTGCCGGCCACGGTCTTGGGCCCGTAATAGCTGTACATGCCCAGATGGTCGGCGAAATAACGCACGATGTCGTCGTTGCCGTTGGCGATGCGGGCCGCGTCCGTCTCCTGCATGCCGATGATATCGGGCTGGATGGTCTGCATGACTCGCAATTGCCCGGCATAGTTTCTCTGTCCGTCCGCGCTGTAGCCCTGCTGGATGTTGTAGGTGAGGATGGTGATGGCGTCTTGAGGCGCGGGCGGCTGTAGACGGGGCGTGATCAATCCATGGGTGGCCAGGATGAGGATCGCCAGGACGGGAACCCCCGCGGCCAGGAAGCGCGGGGCCGGGCCCGAAGCCGTCCGCGGTCCGCGTCCCGCCTCGATCACGCCCGCCAGAAACACGATCCCCACGACCAGGTAGACCCAATCGAAGCGGTTGCGGAACCAGGGCCCGATGACCGGAATGTAGTCGTAGGTGGTGGTGAAGACGTGGGCGAAGATGGCGGCCAGGAGGAAGGCCGAGGCCAGGGCGAAGGCCGCGGCCAGTTGGCGGATGGAGGGGCGTCGGGCGAGAATGGCCGCGAACAGGCGACGCATGCCGGCGAACAACGCGGGGGAGAATAAAAGCATGACGAACAGGACGAAAACTTCCCCCAAGGGCGGCGCGCCTGTGCCGTCGGGCAATGGATAGTCGCCTGGCGCGGCGGAAAAGTAGGGAATGAATAAGTTGATAGTTTGGAATAGCATCAGGGCCAAGAGAAAGATGGCCACGTTCAGCAAGTCTTTGTGCCAGGCTCGTTGCTTCAGCCAAACCCAGGCCCACATCCATAGACTCCAGGCCGCCAGCATGACCAGCAGCACCCACCAGGCGTCTGCGCCCGTCCAGCGGGCCATGACGTAGGGCGCGGCGAACGCGAAATAGACCAGCGTCAACCCCGCCATCACCCCCAGCGCCAGCCCCATTACCCAACCCCCACGCTCCTCCTCCAATCCCAATTCTGATCCCAATCCTGATCCTAATCCTGCCCGTCGCCACGCCCACACCCCCACTGCGGCCAACGCCCAACCCACGATCTGTCCCCATCCCATCAGGCTGGCGTCCACGCCCGCGCCCGCGGCCCGCAGCAGCGCCGAAGTCAGCGTCGCTAGCAGCAGGCCCGCGGTGAGCGCCCGGGGCGCGTCCTCCTCGGGCCGCCGCGCCGCCCGCCACAGCAGCAGGGGGAAGAGCATGAGCCAGGCGGCCACGCCCAGGCCCGAGAGGATCAGCCGCCCGCGGGTGGGCAGCGCGGGCTCTATGACTCGGGCCAGGAGCGCGATCAGGAACAGCGCGGTGAGCAGCCGCGGGCCCGGTTTGCGCACGGCCAGCAACAGCAGGGGCGAGAACAGCAGGAGCACGAACCCCATCTCGGGCGGGATGCTCGTCCCCAGCAGCCCGAACGCGTAAATGGCCGCGACGAAATCGGTCAACAGCTGGATGAAGAAAAGGAATAGGATGGTGTGGAGGAGAATGGAGCGGGCGTCTTTCATACGGGTTCTCCTGTTTCTGCCACGAAGACACGAAGAAAAGCGAAGGCGCGACGTATTTTTCTTTATTTTCCCTTCGTGTCTTCGAGAAACTTCGAGCCTTCGTGGCTTTTGGTGGCCTAAAGTCAAATACGTTAGCGGTTGCCTCATTTTAGCACCTTTGCAGAAAGATTTGAATCGGTCATTTGTGCTATAATTTTTTCATGCCCAGGCCCGATATTTCCCCCGAACTGGAGGCCAAGCTCAAGGCCCTGCCCACGAAACCGGGCTGCTATCTCTACCGCAACGACGCGGGCGAGGTCATCTACGTGGGCAAGGCCGTCAACCTGCGCCACCGGGTCCGCTCCTACTTCCAATCGCAGCGCAATCACAGCGCCAAGACCCGGCAATTGGTCGCGGCCATCGCCGACCTGGAATGGGTGGTCACCGACACGGAGCTGGAAGCGCTGATCCTCGAAAACGAGCTGATCAAGCGCTACCGGCCCCGCTTCAACATCCGCCTGAAGGACGACAAGCAATACCCCTACATCAAAGTCCACTGGCAGGATGACTTTCCCAAGGTGTCGGTGGTGCGGCGGATGCTGCCCGATGGCGCCCGCTATTACGGCCCCTTCACCAGCGGGCACGCCGTGCGCCAGACCCTGGAGGCCCTGCGTAAGGTCTTCCCCTACCTGGACTGCAACCGGGAGATCACGGGCCAGGACAAGCGGGCTTGCCTTTACTACGATATCAAGCGCTGTGCGGGCCCGTGCATCGGCGCCGTGAGCAAGGAGGAGTATCGGGCTATCGTGGATGGGCTGTGTCAGTTCCTGGAGGGGAAGACCGACGAGGTCATGGCGGAGCTACACCGCCGCATGGAGCAGGCCGCGGAGCGGTTGCAATTCGAGCGAGCGGCCATGTATCGGGATCAGATCCGGGCGGCGGAGCGCATCGTGGAGCGGCAGAAGGTGGTCTCGGGCCGACAGGAGGATGAGGACGTCATCGCCTTCGCCCAGGACAAGGGCCAGACCTGCGTGCAGGTGTTCTTCATCCGCCGCGGGCGGCTCATCGGACGGGAGACCTTCTGGCTGGAGGGCGCGACCGAAGAGGAAAATCAGGAGCTGCTGACCTCCTTCCTCCAGCAATTCTACGATGAGGCCGCCTACCTGCCCCCGAACATTCTCCTGCCCGTGGAGCTGGCCGAAACCGAGATCATCGAGCAATGGCTGCGCAGCAAGCGGGGCGCGAAAGTGGCGCTGAAAGTCCCCAAGCGGGGGGCGAAGAAGGCCCTGGTGGCCATGGCCGCAGAGAACGCAGCCAGCGCCCTGGCCGCCATGCAGACGGCCTGGGAGGCGGATGCGCACCGCCACACCGAGGCCGTGGCCAACCTCCAGGCCGCGCTCGATCTGCCCAAACCGCCCACCCGCATCGAATGCTTCGATATCTCCACCCTGCAGGGGACGAACACGGTGGGGAGCATGGTCGTGTTCGTGCGCGGCGCGCCCCGCAAGAGCGATTACCGCCGCTTCAAGGTGCGGTCGGTGACCCAGGCGGGCCAGCCGGACGATTTCGCGGCCATGCGGGAGGCGCTGACGCGGCGCTTTCGCCGGGCTGTGGAAGAGACGCCCGAAACGCCCGGCCGCCGTCCTGACCCCGTGTGGAAGATCTTGCCCGATCTGCTCATTGTGGACGGGGGCAAGGGGCAGCTCGGCGTGGCCGTGGAGGTGTTGAAGGAGCTGGGGTTGTATGAGGTCGTGCCCGTGGCGGGCCTGGCCAAACGGGAGGAGCTCCTCTTCCTGCCCGATCGGCCCGAGCCCGTGCGCCTGCCCAAGGACAGCCCCGAAATGTACCTGGTGCAGCGGGTGCGGGACGAGGCGC
This sequence comes from Anaerolineae bacterium, assembly GCA_026991225.1. GTDB lineage: Bacteria > Chloroflexota > Anaerolineae > J102 > J102 > M2005. The sequence goes on from JALXCB010000021.1 coordinate 6,101, forward strand.
ACCGCTTCGCGGTGACCTATCAGCGCAACCTGCGGGGCAAGGCCATGACCCGCTCGCGATTGGAGGAGATTCCGGGCATCGGCATGAAGCGGCGTCAGGCACTGCTCAAGCACTTCGGCAGCATCGACGCCATTCGCAACGCGTCGGTGGAGGAGATCGCGGCGGTGCCGGGCATGACCCGGGCCGTGGCGAAGCGAGTGAAAGAATTGCTATGAAAATAGCACACGGATGAACACAGAAAAACACGGATAATTCAAAAAATCTGTGACCGAAGGCCGTGTGAATCCGTGTCCGCATTTTCATCCGTATCGGCGAGTTTTCGCTCGTGTCGCCTGCTATGAAAATAGGATTCGGACCAGGATTAGGATTGAGATCGCCAGGCCGACGTTGAGCGAGTCTGCAACGAGCGTGATGCGTGAAAACGTGAAACGTGAGAGCGTTACGCATCACGCATTATGCATTACGTGCCTGGCTTCCCGCGCCAACCTGGCCGCGGGGCGTTTTCATCGGTATCGGAGCGGTCGCGCCCGCCGTCGGACTTATTTGTGAAACAGTTCGTACGCGGGGTTACTTCACAAATTCGAGCATGTTATGTATAATGTGGAAGGCATTTTCCTTTCCATATTTTTGCGCATTGCAGGTGTTCGCCATGAAAACCAAAGCTGCACTTTTCCTCCTGATTATCTTCATTACCGCGTTGGGGCTGCTCGCGCTTCCAGTCGCGACTCACGCTGAGGACAGCTCCGGGCCGCTCATCCATCAGGTGCAACGCGGGGAGACGCTGACCGAGATCGCCGCCAGGTATGGCGTCAGCGTGGAACAATTGATCGAGCTCAATAACCTGCGCGAAGGAAACCGACTGTATGCCAATCAACGGTTGGTGATCAAACCAGCAACCACCGATGACGCCAGGGCCAGGATGTATGTGGTGAAGAAAGGGGACACGCTGTTCCGCATCGCCCGCAAATTCGGAACCAGCGTCGCCGCCATCCAACGGGTGAACAACTTGCGGGGCTCGCTTATTTATGTGGGCCAGCGCTTGAAGATCCCTTCGAAATCCTCAAATGGGAATCATGGCAAAAAGCCATCCCAGGCCATCGTGCATATCGTGCGCCGTGGCGAGACATTGAGCTCCATTGCCCGCCGCTATGGCGTGACCGTGCGGCAAATCAAAAAACTGAATGGCCTGAAAAATGGGAATCTCATTCGCGTAGGGCAGCGTTTGTTAATCTCTGGCAATCCAGATTCCATAAAAAAGAAGGTGCCTAAAGGGAAGAAGAAACTCGTGGTGGATATCTCCGAACAGCGATGTTGGCGGTACGAGGGAGACAAACTCCTGAATACATGGCGATGTTCGACAGGGCGCAACAACTCCACCAAAGTGGGACGTTTTCGGGTGCAGAGCAAGATCCGCAAAGCATACGGTTCCACCTGGAATATCTGGATGCCCTGGTGGCTGGGCATTTACTGGTCGGGACCGGTGGAAAATGGCATTCACGGCTTGCCCTGGAATGCGAAAACAGGACGGCGCACCTGGGCGGGCCTGGTGGGCACCCCTATCACGTATGGATGCGTCATGTTGAACGACAAAGCAGCCGAAACATTATGGCGCTGGGCCGATATCGGCACACTGGTTATCATCAAACGGTAGGCCGCTGAAGGTTTTCAGTGCGAGCGCATTCGGAGCATTTCTCCATCTGGAGGGCGCCCTGAATGCGCTTGGTTTCTATGCGAGCCGCCGCATGGCAGGATTTTCGAGCGCCGTCGCGCCCTGAAGATCGGGAAAACGGTGGATGTCAGGGGGGAAATGTCTCGAACCCTCTCCGGGCGCGTCCTAAATGAGTTGGCGTTAGCCGGACGCACTGGCCGAGTGAACTCGGGCTTTTTGGGCGCAAGCCCCCTCCTTTGCTTCCTCCCCCGCTTCGAGACGGGCGGGGGAGGAAATAAGGAAGGAGGATTCGATGGCGCCAGTGGTCGACCTTCGTCGACCTGTTGCATACGGTGAAAATGGACGGCGGAGGCCGTCATCTTATTCCCTTCCGCTATTCTCCCCCGCTTGCGGGGGAAATGAAGAGGGGGATGGCCGTAGGCCAGAAGAGTCCGACTTCAGTCGGCGAGTACTGCGGTGAGACTCCTCAACCGAAAAAGGACACACCCAAATCATTGGCGCGTTGCGCCTGGCGCCCCGGGCCAGAAACGACGCCCCCTCAAGGGGGCTTTCAGAGCCAGCCCGCGCCCAAAGCCGGGTTCATCCGGCGTGGTTTTGAAGCCCGGCGCTTCAGGATAGTGTTGGTTTACCTGTGGTTTACCTGGATGCGGCGGGGATGGCCCCCTCCCGTCCTCCCCCGCAAAGCGGGGGAGGGGGTCTTTACTCCGGAAGAAACGCTTATTTCTTGAAAAACCGACTGGCTTCGGGCGTCTCCCTCCCCCGATACTCGCTCCGCTCGTGTTTGGGGGAGGGGCGCAGGGG
>JALXCB010000022.1 GCA_026991225.1 Anaerolineae bacterium
CCCGGCTACAGCGAGCACCCCCCCACCCTGCCGCCCGACGTGACCCAGGTCTTCTTCCCCATCGAAATCAGCGCCAACAAGGCCCTGGCCATCCTCGAAAAGGAGGAAGGTCGGGATATCCGGCCTGAGAAGGTGCGGATTGTGTATGAGCCGGGGCTGTTCCTGGCGGGCGAGGTCGCGTTCGTGGACCGGCGCAAGGACGTAAGCGAGGTCGAGCCTGTGCGCAAGCTGGTCTACGCCAACGATATCGACAAAATCATCCGTTGGGAGTATGCGGATGATGTGGATATCGAGCTCGATGACCTGCGGGATGAGCCCGAGGCCGAGGAGGCTATTTTTGGCGAAGTCCCGCGCGAGATCAACACCGCCCGCAAACTGAAACGCATCGCCAAGGACTTCTCCAACTATCTCTATCACGAGAAGCGCCTCACCTTGCTCCACAACCCCACGCTAAAGCTGTACAGTCGCCCGGGCGAATCGGAACGGGAGTTCCGCATTCGTTTATCGCAGGCGGCCCGGGAGAAACGGGACGCCGAGGTGGACAAGGTGCGCAAGCGCTACAAAACCAGGCTCGACCGCCTGCGCAAGCGCCTGGAGCGAGAGAGGGTGGAGCTGGCGGAGGATAAGGCGGAATATGCCGCCCGGAAGCAGGAGGAGATGGTCTCGGGCGCGGAGACGCTGCTGGGCGTGTTCGGCATTTTCGGGCGCAAGAAGTCCATCTCCTCGGCCATGACCAAGCGCCGCATGACCGCCAAGGCCAAAATGGATGTGGAAGAGTCGGAGGAAGAAATCGCCCGGTTGGAGAAAGAAATCCAGGAAATGGAGGAGGAAGTGCGGGTGGAGGCCGAAGCCATCGCCGCCCGCTGGGAGGAAACCCTGGATGATATCCAGCCGTATGAGGTGAAGCCCCGCCGCACCGACGTGAGCGTCGATCTGGTCGCGGTGGCCTGGCTGCCCTATTGGGAGATCATCTACGAAACGGGCGGCCGTTCGGTCAGCGACCGGATTCCCGCCTGGCGGAGGGGGCGATGATGAACGTTATCGGAGTCATCTTCTTTTTTATCTGCCTCTCCTTCCTCATCGTCATCTTTGCTGCGATTGTGTTCGCCATCTACCTCAAAACCAGGATGGCGGTGTTCAAGGAGGTGCAGGTGGAGAACGAAGCCTATCATCACGAACCCTACAAGGATGCAGACTTCTATGCCATCGGCCGGGATGAGGACGCCGAGCCGGTGGAGATCGTCAATGCGGACTATCGCGTTCTGCCCGCCGAGGGCAATGCGGAGGATCCGAACTCATGAAACGCGCGGTTAGCGTCAGTCTTGGCAGCAGCAAACGCAACAAAAAGGTGGTCATCCATTTCGATGACACGCCCGTCAGTGTGGAGCGCATCGGCGCGGATGGCGATGCGGACAAGGCCCGTCAGCTTTTCGCCGAACTGGATGGCAAGGTGGATGCGCTGGGCGTGGGCGGGGTCGAGCTTTATCTGCGGGTGGCGGGGAAGGAGTATCCCCTGCGCTCGGGCCTGGGGTTGATCAAAGACGTGAAGCAGACGCCCGCGGTGGATGGCCGCGGGTTGAAGCACACGCTGGAGCGCCGGGTGTTCGAGCTGGCTGCAGAGCAGCTTGGCGGGATTCCCCACTATCGCCGGGCCTTTGTCACCCTGGGCGTGGACCGTTACGGCATGGCCCAGGCCGTGGCCGACGTCGCGGACGAGATCGTCTTTGGGGATTTGATGTTTGCTTTGGGCATTCCCATTGCGGTCACCGGTCTGGATAATCTACGACGCCTGGCCCGCGTGCTGCTCCCCATCGTGGCCAAACTCCCCATCTCCATGGTCTATCCCACCGGCGAGAAGCAGGAGACCATCGAGCCCAAATTCGAAAAGTACTGGGCCCAGGCCGACCTCATCGCGGGCGATTTCCTCTATATCCGCAAGCACATGCCCGATGACCTCGCGGGCAAGGACATCCTCACCAACACCACCACCGCCGCGGATGTGGAATTGCTGAAAGCGCGCGGCGTGCGCTGGCTCATCACCACGACGCCCCGCTACGAAGGGCGCTCCTTCGGCACGAACATGATGGAAGCCGCGCTCACCGCGTACGCGGGCAAGGGGCGTCCCCTCACCGAGGACGAACTCAATGAACTCATCGACCGCCTGGGCCTCCGCCCCCACGTGCAGCGGTTGAATCCCTGATCAAAAAGTGGCAGGTGGCAAGCTCCTTCTTTGACTTGCCACCCGCCACCTGCGACCTGCTACTATCTTGATATTACCGCTCTAAACGTCGGCTAGGACTTCTTCTCCTCTTCCTTCCCGTTGCCGTTCTGCATCCGCTTCTTCAGGCCTTTGCGGAAGGAATAGAGGGGCAGCATGATGGCCATAGAGGCCTCGGACGCCTTGGTGCGGGCCTGCACCTTCATCTTCCAGGCGGCGACCCGCATCTCCTGCATTTTGCGCTGGAAGGCGCTGTCCACAGGCCAGTTGGTGACCAGAATGGCCTCGTTTTCCTCGTCGGGCGTGACCTCGAAGGGCTGGAACTCCCAGACCACGGCGGCGTAGGTCAGGCCCGCGCCGAACGCGATCATGACGACCTTGTCGTGCTCCTTCAGCCGACCATCTTCGAGAGCCTCCACCAGCGCCAGGGGCACCGAGGCGGCCGAGGTGTTGCCATAGCGGTCGAGATTGACGATGGTCTTCTCCGCCGGGAAGTTCAGGCGGCGCAGGGCCAGATCGATGATGCGCTGATTGGCCTGGTGGGGGATGAGCGCGTCGATATCGTCCATGGTCAGCCCTGCCTGGGCGACGACATCCATGGTGGCGTCGCTCATCACGCGCGTGGCGAACTTGAAGACCGGACGGCCCTTCATCTTGAGTTTGTGATCTTTGTTGGCGATGTGTTCATGGCTGGGATAGTGCTTCGTTCCCAGCGCGGGCACGATGAGCGCATCCCAACCGGAGCCATCGGACCCCAACTTCATGCTGAGCAACCCGCCAGGTTGCGTGCTGCGGCTCACGATCACCGCGCCGGCGCCATCGCCGAACAGCACTGCGGTGTTGCGGTCTTCCCAGTCGATGCCCGCGCTGATGACCTCAGCGCCGATGACGAGCACGTGCTTGTAAGCGCCCGTCTGCACGAACTGGGCGGCCGTCGCCAAGCCATAGACGAAGCCCGAGCAGCCCGCCACCAGGGTGAACGCGCCGCACTGCGCGCCCAACTGGTCCTGCACCATGCTGGAGGCCGGGGGCACGAGATAATCGGGCGTGGATGTCGCCAGGATGATCAGATCCAGGTCTTCGGGCCCAATCCCCGCTTTTTCCAGGGCCTGGCGCGAAGCCTCCACCGACATGCTGACGGTCGTCTCCCCATCCGCCACGATCCGCCGTTCACGTATGCCCGTGCGCGTGACGATCCACTCATCACTGGTATCCATCATCTTTTCCAGATCATGGTTCGTCACCACGTTTTCCGGGACGTACATGCCCCAGCCAGTGATCTTGCTGTAATAAGGCGTCATAAGTGCTGTTACCTCGGTTGTGTGATGGACGCGAAAAAAGCGCCAAAAATCAGACTTTCCAAGTAACCATACACGTACCCTCTCATAGCAAGGCAAAAAACCACGAAGGACACGAAGGACACTAAGGCACAAAGGGAAAAATAAAAAATTTTCTTCGTGTCTTTGTGACTTTGTGCCTTTGTGGTAAAAACGTCTTGCAGAAGGAGCTGTATAGTTACCTTTCCAAAACCTTATTGTACCGGGTGTAGGGGGGATCGCCAAGTCTGACGAGATAATGGAGGTAGTCTGGTTTACGCGGCCTGTCGGCCCGCATTCCAACGCCAGACCGCGTAAGCGCCCGCCAGGGTGGCTGTCGCGCCCAACACCGCGGCGGAAGCCGCGATCCAGGGCAGGCGGATGCGTTTGTCGGTGGCCGGGATGCGAAGTCGGCGATAGTTCCGCTGCCGTTGGGCCGATGCGAGGAGCTGCTCGCGCAACTGGGTCTTGAACGCGATGTCGGGCGTCACCGGGCGCAGGGTATCCTGCAGATCGTCGATCAGTTCGAAAATCGCTTCCTCCTCCGGGAGGACGGGATTTACGACCAGGCGCGCTTTGACAGCGCCCTGATTTTGCAAGACGCGGGTGTAAAGGTCCAATCGGTCAGGAGAGGGTTCTTGAGACATGAGGTTACTCCGTGCGATAGCCGGCAATGCCATACGGATGAAAAAATGGTGGGGCACGTAGCCCCGTAACCCGGTAAACCAGGAAAACCAGGGAAACCGGGCCGCGTCGCTCACTTTCCCGGTCTACCAAATCTGTTTTCAAAGCAGGCGACACGAGCGACAGCTCGCCGATACGGACGAAAATGAGAACGCAGATGACACGGATGCTTCGCATCACAGATTTACGCAGATGATTTTCACAGATTTTTCTTTTTCATCTGCGTTCATCCATTATCAATCTGCGTCATCTGCGTTCCCGAATCCTATTTTCGGAACAGGCGATGATGAGCAACGGTCGCGCCTATCCTGAGGGGTAGCGTTTTTGCAGATCGGTGCGCAGGCTCCTGAGCGTGCGATGGTACAGCGATTTGATGGAGGATTCCGAGCGCCCCATGATCTGCCCGATCTGGGCGTTGGGAAGACGATCCACGAACTTGAGGATGAGCAATTGCTGGCGATCTTCGGGCAGATCGCGGATCGCTTCCATCAAGACGGCGTGCATTTCCTGCTGTTCGACGATGACGCCCGGATTGGCGGCGCTCGATGCGGCCGTGATCACCTCATCCAGTTGGACGGATTTGCGGCGGGAATTGCTGCGATGCCAGTTGGCCACCAGATTGTGGGCGATGCGATAAAGCCAGGCGGAGAAAGGCAGGCCGCGCTCCTCGTAACTGTCGATTTTGCGCAGCGCCCGAAAGAAGGTGCGGGCGGTCAGGTCCTCCGCTTCCGCTTGATCGCTCACCCGATAGGAGATATAGTTGTAGATTTTGTCGACATAGCGCTCATAAAGTTCGCCAAAGGCTTCGGAATCTTCTTTGGCCAATTGGACGAGCGCTGCATCGCTCATGGAAGCGTAATTCGTGGTCACAGACTGAAGAGATGAGCGCATGACCGCCTGATATCAATAATAAGAAACACCAGAGCGGGGAGATGGTCGCGAGACAAGAAGGCGGGGAAAGCCTTGATATTCTAGCATCATACGCAAACCATGCCCAAAGCGTTGTCAAGGAAACGGGCTTATGCTATCCTTGCAGGCGATGTCTCGACAGTAGAAGAACGTGGTTATGTTCGATTGCAGGCTCCTCACCGAGCCACCACGTTGCAGGAATCATTGTCAAAGCACACGGAGGACAGAAGATACATGATGGAACACCCCCGACGACGCGTGGTCATCACTGGCATGGGAGCCGTTAGCGGCCTGGGACTGGACGCGTCAACCACCTGGGAAGGCTTGCTGGCGGGACGCACCGGCGCCCGCTTCATTCCCGAATACGCGGAGATGGGTTTGCCCACGCAGATCGCTGTCACGATTCCCGATTTCGACGCCCAGGCTGTGGTGGGACGTCGTGACGCCCGTCGACTGGGCCGACTCACCCATCTGGCTGTGGCCGCCACCGAGGAAGCGCTGACCCAGGCCCGGCTCGATCTATCGCAAGAAGACCCCACTCGGGTGGGGATTGAGATCGGCAGCGCCTTTGGCGCGCTGAATTTCGTGGAAGAGAACGCGGTCGCCATTCGCGAAAAAGGCCCGCGAGCCCTGAATCCGGCCAAGGCCCCTTCCGTACTCATCACCACGACGCCATGCTACCTGGGCATTCGCTACGGCGTGAAAGGCCCGGTCAACTCGCCGGTGGTCGCCTGCGCCACGGGCGTGATCAGCGTCGGCGAAGCCGCGCGGCGCATCCAGCGCGGGGAGGCCGACGTCATGTTGGCCGGGGGCACCGATTCCTACCTCACTCCCCTCATCATCACCTCCTTCAGCCGTCTGGGGGCGATGACCACCCGTAACGATGAGCCGGAGACCGCCTGCCGTCCCTTCGATTTCACCCGCGATGGCATGATCATCGGCGAAGGAGCCGCTGTCATGATTCTGGAGGAACTGGAACACGCCCTGGCCCGAGGGGCCACTATCCTGGCCGAATACGGCGGCATGGGCTTCACGCTGGACGCCTACAACATGGCCGCGCCCCACCCCGAGGGCGAAGGCGCGGCTCGGGCCATGAAGCTGGCCATGCAGGAGGCGGAACTTCCGCCCGAGGCCATCGACTACATCTCGGCCCACGGCACGGGCACGAAATTGAATGACACGGCCGAAACCAAGGCCATGAAGGCGGCGTTGGGCAAACACGCCTACAACGTGCCCGCGCCTTCCATCAAGCCCATGGTGGGGCACGCCATGGGCGCATCCGGGGCGTTTGGGGTGTTCACCATCGTCAAGGCCATCGAAACCGGCTGGATTCCTCCCACCATCAACTACACGACCCCCGATCCTGAATGCGATCTGGACTACGTGCCCAACCAGGCCCGGGAGCATCATGTGGATGTGGGCATGGCCAACGCCTTTGGCTTCGGCGGCCAAAACGCCTCCATCATCATCAAGCGTTATCACGAAGGGTAATGCTTTACCTGCGCCTCTAAAAATGCGTTCAAGCCAGGCAGGCGCGGGAAGCCGGTCTCGTAATGCGTGATGCGTAAGGGCCTCACGGATTACGCATTACGCATCACGCTCGTCGCCGTCTCGCCCAACGTGGGCTTCGAGTCATTTTTGCAAACCAGTAAACGCTATTTCCAAAGCAAATGCGCATTCAACTCTTCGTTACCTGCCTCATCGACAACCTTTTCCCCGACATCGGGGAGGACGTGGTGACGGTGCTGGAGCGAGCGGGCGTGGAGGTGGAGGTCCCGCCCGGTCAGACCTGCTGCGGCCAGCCTGCGTTCAATGGCGGCTTTCTGGACGAGGCCCGGGAGATGGCGCTGCATTTCCTCGACGTATTCGCCGACACCGAGGGCCCCATCGTGGCTCCCTCCGGCTCCTGCGCGGCCATGGTCATCCATCACTACCCCGAGCTATTCGCGGATGACCCCGCGAATCTGGCCCGGGCCCAGGCCGTGGCCGCGCGGGTGCGGGAATTCAGCCAGTTTCTGGTGGATGATCTGGGATTGAGCTATGCGGGCGGAGAGCCGGGGACATACACGTACCATCCCTCCTGCCATCTCACCCGCGACCTGGGCGTCCGAGCTCAACCCGAGCTCTTGCTGGACAGCATCCCGGACGCGGAGCGGGTGGAGTTGCCCGACGCGGAGGCGTGTTGCGGCTTTGGAGGGCTGTTTGCGGTGAAGATGCCCGAGGTCTCCGCAGCCATGATGCAACACAAACTGGACGCCATCGAGGCCAGCGGCGCGGATGTGTGCGTCACCTGCGACGCCTCGTGCATGATGCACCTGAATGGCGGGCTCATTCATCAAGGAAAGAAGCCCGTGGTCAAGCACATCGCCCAGGTGCTGGCGCGAAACGAATGAACATTTGACAATTTCGCCCAAACGCCCGATAATGGCGCCTACAACTCCATACGCCCATCCCAAAGGCGATGACGGAGGAAAGTAAGCGGGCGGAAACGCCCAGAGAGGAGGGGTCGCGGCTGCAAGCCCCTCTGCGCAGAACCCCGCCGAAGTTCCCTCCCGAGCTGGTTCGGTGAATGGCCTGCGGGCTTAGTAGTCGAACCCGGCAGCCGACCGTTACCCCGGCAGCCGTTCGTGGGGAGAAAAAGACGAAAGATTGAAGATGAAAGACTGGGATGACTTCCCTCGCCCCATTAATCTTTAATCTTCGCTCTTTAATCATTTCCCCACCGACGGAACTGAGCGTCTCGCCATGCGCGAGGAACCAGGGTGGCACCGCGGAACGCATTTCAGCGCTTCGTCCCTGACCGGGCGGGGCGTTTTGTTTTTGGGTGCGTCCTAAATGAGTTGGCGGCAGCGTCCTGGCCGAGTAAACTCGGGCGTTTGAGGCGCTTCGCGCCAGTGGTCGACCTCCGTCGACCGGAAGTTAGGACGGCGAAGGCCGTCCATTGGCCGTAGGCCCTAAGGGTCTGACTTCAGTCGGTGAGTACAGCTTCAACCGAAACAGGACGCCCCCTTTTGTTTTTTGTCCAAACCAGTCCGAGGCGGAACGACCCGCGCCGATACGGACGAAAATAGGAACGCAGATGCTCACAGATGCTTCGCAACGCAGATTTGCGCAGATAATTTTTAGTCTTTAATCTTTCTTCTTTGCGCTCTTAAACTAAACGCATTTTGAAATCAGGTGTTTTCGGCCTCGGCCACCCGGAGCTGAAGCTCCGGGCTACGAAACGACGCCGGGTGAACCCGGCTTCCTGCGGCGCGACATGCACCGTAGCCCCATTCATGGGGCGTCGTTTTTAGCCCGCAGGTTCACCTGCGGGCGGCAGCGCGGCCAGAGAATCGCCTTTCATGGATGATCCAATGCAAACCAAAAGCCTTGGTTT
>JALXCB010000023.1 GCA_026991225.1 Anaerolineae bacterium
TGTATTGGTTGCTTTGGGGACTGGCTTTTGTCTGGATCGCCGTCGCTGTACACGCCTTTGCGAACTCCCATCCTTTCCCTTTACCTTGCCACGCTCCTCATCCCTCGACTTATGGGTAATCACCGCATGCCGTCCTATTTACAAGACGATCTGGACACAGCCACTCTCTTCGTCATTCTGTCGCAGCTTGCCTACTGGCTGCACGAAACGCACCCCGGCGGCACAGCGCCCCTTGATGATTGGGAAAAGCGGCTTATCACGGTGTTGCAGGAAGAACATTTCGAGCAACAGGAAGCCAAGGAGATCGCCGGACGGCTGCTGCATCATGCCCGACAGGAAACCGGAATTCTGGCGGAACGGGGGTTGGGGCAATACGGCTTCTTCCATCTTACTTTCGAGGAATATCTGGCGGGCTACGAGATCGCCCGCCAAAATGTGGAAAAGCGCCGGGACATGCTGAAAGCCCACTGGCATGATCCCCGCTGGCGCGAGGTCATCCTGCTGGCGGCCGGGCAAATGGGCATTATCGACAACCGCAAGGATGACGTGAGCGACCTGGTGGAGGATTTGTTGAGTATGGAGCCGGAGGCGGAGCCATTGCAGGGACGCCAGGTGGTGCTGGCCGGCCGCGCCGTGGCAGATATCGGATTCCGTAAAGTCCATCGCTCCACCTTTCGCGCCCTGACTCGATCGCTACGCCAGACCATGCAGGATCGTGATCCTGACACAGATGCCATCAACCAGCCCCCGCAGATCCCCATCCGCACCCGCTTCGACGCGGGCGAAGTATTGGACGAACTGGGCTGGCTGCCCGACGACCTCAACGCCTGGGTGCGCATCGATCCCAAAAAGCTGCCCCGTCAGCCCCGAGAATTCCGCAACGTGCGCCCCTTCTACGCCATGCGCTACCCCATCACCAACGCCCAATTCCAACGCTTCCGCGCCGCCGGCGGGTATGAGAACCAGGCATGGTGGAGCGAAGAGGGCTGGGCGTGGCGGGTGAAAAAGCATCCAGACTATCGCGGGGAGCATCCTGTCACGCAACCTGAATACTGGAACGATGTCACCTTCGGCAAAGAGCGCCGTGGCTTTCCCGTGGTGGACGTCAGCCATTACGAGGCCGAGGCCTTCGCCAACTGGTTGACCTGGCTGCTGGCGCGGGTGCGCGCGGGGGAGGACGTCGCAGCCGAGGATGAGGCGCTGGTGGCGGATTTAGTGGGCCAGAAGGGCTGCTTGCGGGTGCGTTTGCCCACCCGCGCGGAATGGGTTATCATGGCAGGCGGTTTGGCCAACAAGGGCCGCTATCCTTGGGACCCGCCCCGCGGCCCCGCCACCCAGACTGCCGAGGAGGTCATCCTCCGGGCCAACACATTCGAATCCGACATCGATCGCACCTCGCCTGTGGCTATGTATCCCCAAGGCCGCAGCCAGCCCTTCGGGCTGTTCGACCTGGCGGGCAATGTCTGGGAGTGGACAGACACGTCATTCAGTAACGACCAAGAAGTCCGGTTGCTGTGCGGCGGCTCGTGGGACCTCAGTCACGGCAGCGCCCGCGTCGCCAATCACCTCAGGGGCCTCCGCTACGGCTCGCTCGACAGCTTCGGGTTCCGATTGGTCTCCCCCATTGAATTCTGATTTCTGGCCGAATGAATTCGGGCTCTCCAGGCCTGCGGCCAGTGGACGGCCTCCGCCGTCCATTTTCCGGTCGCCGGAGGGCGACCATTGGCGCGAAGCGCCTACGAAAGTCCGAGTTCACTCGGAGACCTCTCCAAAGTGCGAAGTCGCTCAAGCGGTTCTCCCCCGCCCGTGGGGTTGCTGACTCAAGTCACCCTTTTTGGGCCTACGGCCAATGGACGGCCTACGCCGTCCAGTCCTTCCTTTTGGTCGCCGGAGGGCGACCATTGGCGCGAAGCGCCTGCGAAAGTCCGAGTTCACTCGGAGACCCCCACAGCGCGAGTTCACTTGGCGGGGTCTCTTCGCCCGCCGGTTTGCTGAATAAATTCATCCTATTCAGGCTACGGCCGGTGGACGGCCTGCGCCGTCCATTTTTCGGTTTCCGGTCGCCGCAGAGCGACCGCTGGCGCAAAGCGACTAAAAAACCGAGTTCACTCGGAAAAACACTTCAAAGGAGACGTCATGCGCAACGACAAGATCGAGCTCTACGTGCATCTTGTCTGGGCCACGTGGGATCGCTTGCCCATGATCATGCCTGAGATTGAACGGGCCTTGTACCGTAGCATCGGAGACATAGCCCAAACTCTGGGCTGTCGGGTTTTGGCCATCAATGGCATGCCCGATCACGTCCATGTTTTACTTCGCATCCCCGCCACACTGCCTGTCTCTAAACTGGTGCAACAACTCAAGGGTTTTTCCTCCCATTTCGCCAACAACCAGCTCCAGCTCGATTATCAATTCAAGTGGATGGGCTATTACGGCGCATTCAGCGTCAGCCGCTGGGACGTTCCCAAAATCATGGCTTATATCAACGGTCAAAAAGAGCATCACAACGCAGACGAATTGCTGCCAGAGTTGGAGAATTTCTTCGAATATTATGATGGTCCATTGCGGGGCTAAATAAGAAATGAAAAGGCCGCCGTAGGGCGACCACCGGCGCGAAGCGTCTAAAGAGTGCGAGTTTACTCGGCGAGTTACCAACCAGCCCGCCAGCCAATTCGCTGACTAAAGTCATCCTCTCCAGGCCTGCGGCCAATGGACAGCCTCCGCCGTCCATTTTCCGGTCGCCGGAGGGCGACCACCGGCGCGAAGCGCCTAAAGAGTGCGAGTTTACTCGGCAAATCCCCGAGTTCACTCGGCGCGCCCCCCACTGATTACTGAACACTGCTTACTGAAAACTATCCCCTCACTGTCCTCGCCCGAACACAATCATCTGCAGCGTCTTCACGATGAGATACAAATCGAAAGCGATGCTCGCGTTCTGGATGTGGTAGAGCTCATACTCGAACTTGTGCAGGTGGGAGATATCGTCGTCCGCGTAGCGGTAGCGGATCTGGGGCCAGCCCGTCAGGCCCGGCTTCATGCTGAAACGCAAATGATAGAAGGGGATCATTTTGGCCAGGCGGTCCGCGTTCACCTTGCGGATGGGACGAAGGCCCACGATGCTCAGCTCGCCTTTGAGCACATTCCAAAGCTGGGGTAGCTCATCTAGCCGGGTTTTACGCAGCCACTTGCCCACCCGGGTCACGCGCGGGTCCTCGGCCTGGGCGTACGCGGCCTCGCCCTCCTCCTCATATTTGTGGTACATGGAGCGGAATTTGGCGATGACGATGGGCTTTTGGCGCATGCCCAGCCGTTCCTGGCGGAAGATGGCCGGACCCGGGGAATCCAGCTTGATGGCCAGCATGAGCAGGGGCCAGAAGGGCAGGGTCACGGCCAGCCCGAACAACGCCAGGGCGATATCCATCACCCGCTTGATCTGGCGCACGACGGCGGAGCCGTAGGGCTGGCTGAGATAGGTGAGAATCCAGCGGGCGTCGATGGTTTCGATGGGCACCCGGCCCGTCATGGCGCCGTAGAAATTCGCCGCGTCGTACACCCCGATGCCATCGAACTTCCAGTCGATGGCCTGCTCCAGATATTGGGGCGGGATGCCCGCGCGGGCGGAAAACACCAGCACATTCACCTCCTCATCCCGCACCACCTGCTCCAGCGTGCGTCCCTCCTCATCCACCAGCTCCCAATTGCCGTCATCCTGCTTGTTACGCAGGTCGGTGATCATGAACGCGCCCACGACCTCGTAATCCCCCAGGGGCCGCTCGCTGATCTCCGCCTCGATGCCCTTCTCCACGGGATTGTCCACCACCAGCAGCACCCGTTTGGGCCTGGTAAAGCGCAGGAGATAGAGATGGAACAGCCGCCGCCAGAAATAAAGCCCGATGAAAGCCAGGGGCCACTGCACCAGCGCCACCACGCGGCCGAGCTGAAGGCCACGCAGGAAGAAGGAGATGAACGCGGCCAGGGCCATCCCGATAAAGGTGGCCAGAAAGAGCACCGCCGCGTTAGCCCGATCGCTCATGTCTCGGGCCAGATTGTATTGGTCGAAAATGTAAAGCGCGAAGAGGAAGGTGAACAGCAGGGAATACGCGCCGCTGGGCAGGGGCCAGAGTTGCACCTCGGCCAGGCTGGCGTCTTCGAAGACCACGCGGCGCACCAGCACCGCCAGGATCGTGCTGAGGATGATGATCAGCGCGTCACCCAGCAGCAGGACGATTTGTCGTCGCCGCTCCGGGCCCGTCCACAAACTCTCGCGATGCAGACTCATAACAGTCCCTTCTCCCTCAACAACTGGTCATAAAGGTCCTGAGTTTTGCGTTGCATGGTGGCAATATCCCACCGATCATCCACGAACTGACGTCCTCGCTGGCCCATGCGTCGGGCCAGGTCCGGGTCCTGGATGAAGCGCTCCAGAGCCGCGGCCATGGCCTCGACGTCGCCATACCGGAAAACGTAGCCGTTCACCCCATCCTTCACCATCTCCCGCACGCCCTCAGCCTCGAACGCGAGGATGGGCACGCCCACTGCGTCCGCCTGCACCAGCACCTGGGGCAGCCCCTCCCGCTCGCTGGCGAAGAGCTTGACGTGCAGCGCAGCCATGATCTCGGGCACGTCGTTGCGGTAGCCCAGGAAATGGATGCGGTCGTTCAGGCCCGCATCCGCCACCAGCTTCTTCAGCCGGTCGGCCGAGAAGCCCTCCCCCGCAAAGACCAGATGCAAGTGGGGATAGCGGGGCGCCAGGGTTTGCATCACGCGGATGAGATGGCGGTGGCCTTTGCGCCACTCCAGCGCGGCGATGTAACCGGCCACGAACGCATCCTCGGGCAGCCCCAGCTCCCGCCGCTTGGCCCGACGAGCCGCTTCGGGCAGTTCGGCCGCGGCCCGAAACGCGGTCAAATCCATGCCGCTGTGGATGATGACGTAATCCTCGGGCCTGCCGACGCCCGCGGCCAGATAGCGGTCCCGCAGGTCCTCCCCCACGCTGATGACCTTATCCGTCCATTGCATGGCCCGCTTTTCCAGCCAGAGATAGGTCGCGTTCTCCAGCCAGGTCTGGGTGGGATTGAAGGTCGCCCCGTGCAACCCGTGGATGACCAGAGGCGTCCCCACGCGATGCGCGGCCCAGCGGCCCAGGATGCCCGCCTTGCCCAAATGCGTGTGGACAATGGTGTATTTCCGTTCCCGAAACAGCTTCTCCAGCGCCCGCGCGGCCCGCCAGTCCTTCAGGGGATGGAGGGAGCGGATGAGGTCGGGGATTTGAATCCAATTGACGCCCGCGCCCTCGGCCCGCCAGCGGTCTGCGCTGGCGCCCACGATGAGGTCCACCTCGAACCGGGATTTGTCCAGCCCGGCGCAGGTCATGATGGTGTTCTTGGCGCCGCCCGCGCCATGAAAGCGGGTGATGACGTGAGCGACGCGAATTTTGGGGGAAGCAACGGGGGACATGGGGGAGTGGCAGTGTTCAGTAATCAGTGTTCAGTAATCAGCCTTTGCGCCTTGGCGTCTTTGCGTGGGACCATCAGCAAGGCCTCTGTCAACGCATCCACGAATCGGTCGAGGGAGAAGTGGGCCAGGGCGTAGGCCCGGGCGGCTTCGCCCATGCGTTTGCGTAGGGCGTCGTCAGACAGCAGTTGGGCCAGTCGCTTGGTGAGGGCGTCCAGGTCGTCGACGGGAACCACGAAGCCCGTTTCGCCGTCGAGGGTGGTCTCGGTGTGGCCGCCGCTGGCGCTGCGCACCACGGGCACGCCCGCGGCCGCGGCCTCGATGATCACCAGACCAAAGCCCTCGATGCGACTGGGCAGGGCCAGCACGTCCAGGGTGCGATAGAACGCGGGCATGTCCGCAATCCAGCCGGGGGCGTGAAAGCGACCCGCATCGATGAGGGGCCGGGCCAGGGCCAGCATTGCCCGCTTGAAGTCCTGATACGCGTCGGGCGCGTCGCCCGCCAGCAGAAAGTGGGCGTCGGGGAAGTCCCGGGCCAGGCGCAGGGCTGCATCCACGAACAAATCCACGCCTTTGCGAGGGGTGATGCTCCCCACCAGGCCCACCACTCGGGCGTCGGGCGGGATGCCCAGCTCCAAACGCAGGTCTGGGCCCGGATGGCTGAAGGCTTCCAGGGGGATGCCGTTGGGAACATAGCCGATGCGGTCGGCGTAGGCGGGGTGGCGCTGCTGGAAGGCTCGCTGCACGTCCCGGGAGCAGGCCGCGGCCCGGGTCATCAGGCGCATGGCCAGCGCGTCCATCCGGCCCCGGTCCAGGTCTTGCTTGATATGCCAGAAGATGGGAACTCGGGCCAGATGCGCAGCCAGGCCCAGGGTGAGCACGGCCCGGCGGTTGTTGGCGTAGAGCGCGTCCGCCCCGACGGATCGCAGCCATCGGGCCAGGCGCACGCTCCAAGGCGTCAGCAACGCAGCCTGGCGTATTCTATCCCAGGCCGAGCCCTGAAGCAAAGCCCCGCCCGTGCGGGCCAGTTCCGCGGGCAAAGGCTGCACCCGCACCGGCAATCCCAACGCCCGCACCCGCGCCACAAAAGGCCCCGCCGCGGGCGTGAGTATGACGGGCGTCAGCCGGGCGGGATCGTAGCGTTCCAAAAAGCGCAGGATATCCAGTTGCCCGCCGTAGAGGTGTTGGGGGGATGATTGGTAGAAGACGATGGTCGGGGGCACGGGGGAAGGATCAATGGTCAATTGTCAATGGCTAATTGTCAACGGTCAATGGTGAGGGCATTGTAGCACAAGATCTGCGGCGTTCCTATGAGGCGGGCCGGGTCACTCAGGGGCTTTGCAAAGTCCTCTGATTACGTCATTCCGAGGGAGCGAAGCGACCGAGGAATCCAGCGAAGCGCCCTTCGGGCTGGATTCCTCCTCCCTGCGGTCGTCGGAATGACGTAAAACCACGCGCTTTCGTCGTTTAGCCATGACTTTGCAAAAACCCTGCCAGGTTACTGGCGGCGAAAGCGCAGCAACACATGGCCCGAGCCATCCTTCATCACCAGCGTATCCCCTTCCCGCTGGATGACTCGGGCCCGGCGTAACGCGTTCCAATAGGCGTCTTCAAACGCGCTTTCCTCATCGCCGCAATACATGACCGTGTGTTCCTGAATGGGGAACCACCAGCTCCCGTCCTCCCGCGCCTCCAACTGAATGTGGTAGGTGTTGCATACGGCCTTGCCTGAGAAGCTGGAAGGGCCGATGAGCAGGGTGGGCATAGCGTCCGGCGGGATGGCGGCGCCGGGCATCTCCGTCAAAACCCAGGCGCCTACGGCGGGTTGCAGAGCGGCAGGAGGCGGCTTGGGGCCAGAGGTGGGAGAAAGGGTGGGGATCGGTGTAGGAGGCGTCTGAGCAAACGAGCAAGCGCCCAGGATAGGCAGTAGTAGCAAAACTAGCCACCAACGCAGTCGCATGAGCAGGCTCCTTCGAGAAGGTGATATGGCGGATTCTCTTGTTGGCGCTTTCGGTTGATGGGATGACGTCGTATAGGAGAAAAGGGTTCCATGTATGGTATACTTTCGATATGCGAGTCGTTCTTCAGCGCGTCAGCGAAGCTTCCGTCACCGTCGAGGATGAAACGGTCGCCGCCATCGGCGTCGGGTATCTGGCGCTGGTGGGCGTCACCCATGATGACACGCCCGCCCAGGCGGAATGGCTGGCCCGAAAAGTCGCGGGCATTCGTCTTTTCGAGGATGATCAGGGCCTGACCAATCTCGCCCTGGCCGATGTGGACGGCGAGGTGCTGGCCGTCTCGCAGTTTACCCTGTATGCGGATGCACGTAAAGGCCGGCGTCCATCCTTCGTCCATGCGGCCCGGCCCGAAGTCGCCCAGCCCCTGTTCGATCATTTCGTCGAAGCCCTGCGCCGGGAGGGCGTGAGGGTGCAGACGGGCGTCTTTGGCGCGCATATGCGCGTGGCCCTGGTCAACGACGGGCCGGTGACGATTCTGCTGGAGCGATGATTTTGATTGATGAAAACACCGCAGTTCGCCACATTGGCGCGGGAAGAAAATCTCGTAATGCGTAATGCGTGATGCGTAACGCTCTCACGGATGACGGATGACGCATTACGTCCGTTGCAGACTCGCCCAACGCTGGCTTCGAGTTGCTTTTGCAAACCAACGCAATGCTATTTTTCGGAACAGGAGTGCGATCATGAGCTGGTTCAAGAAATTGTTTGGCGCAAGCCACGATGAATCCACACCCCCGACCGATTCCCCGCCCGAACTGGCGGCGAAGTTGCTGGAAGCGGAGACGTTCGCCGATCAGTTGGAGGATTATTTGCTAAGCGATAAGTTGTTCTGGCAGATCTCGGTGGAGACGCCCGTGGGCACGCGGCAGCCCAAAATGACGTTGGGTTCGCTTTACGAACGCATCCAGTATCTGCAAGCCCATGCCGAGGAACTGGGCCCGAATGACCGTCGGCGGTTGGAGAAGATCGAACGCGCCTGGGAAGAGGCCCTACGTCAGTATCCGAGCCAATGGCGGGAGAAGCTGCGCCGCGAGTACAGGAGCTACATGAACAACTGGAAGTACTTCCTGGAACAGCGGGCGTCGAATCCCGAGCGCTGGGCCCAGGAATACAAGTTCGAGGTGCGGAACCGGGAGCGGGCCCGGCTGGTTCTGCGTCTGCTCGGGCCTGACGCAGCCGACTTAGCGAAGGAGTTCGAGCAGGTGGAAAAGTCGCTGGACGTTCCGCCGAAGAATCGGTGATCCGTGTTCAGTGACTAATGAACTGGACACTGGCGTTTTTTGATCTTGACACGAATGAACACGAATTTCACGAATAAAGAATAGGAAAAATTCGCCAATTTCGTTTAATTCGTGTCGAAAAATGGCGTGAAAAGCGACCGAAATAAGTTTCGCCAGACTCCAGTAATGAACAGGCGTCACGGGCGACGGCTCGGCGATGTGCACGAAAATGGCGGAGCGCGTAGCCCCGTAAACCGGTAGACCAGGAAACCAGAAAACCCGGAAAACCGGGCCGATTCGCTGCCTCACCCGGTCTACTGGTGTACCGGTCTACCGGTTTCCCGGTTTACCAAATCTATTTTCAACACAGGCAACACGCGCGGTGGCGCGCCGATACCGATAAAAATGAGAACGCAGATGACACGGATGCTTCGCAACGCAGATTTTCGCGGATGATTTTCACAGATTTTTTCTTTATCATCTGAGTCCTCCAAATCCTATTCATGGCAGGAGAAACCCATGCCTGAAGTCCAAAAAATCCATCTGGTTGTTGCCTATTTTGATAATGAGGACGTCGCGCGGCACGCTCTCGACGTTCTGAAGGAAGCCCACAGGAAAGAGGCGCTTCCTCTGGATGGCGCGGCTCTGGTGTATCGTGACGAGGAGGGGGACGTCCACCTCAAGGAGGTCGGAGATACGCACGCCAAGGAAGGCGCTCTCAAGGGGGCGCTCATCGGCGGGGCGCTGGGGTTGCTGTTCGGGCCGCTGGGCGTCATCGGCGGCGGCGCTATCGGCGCGTACTATGGCAGCATTGCCGCTGAGGCGGTGGAAGGCGGCGTGCCCGACGACGCCCTCATCGAGATCGCCAGCCTTCTACCCAATGACTCCTCCGCGGTGGTGGCGCTGACCACGGAAGAACGGGCCAGGGACGTGGAGGACCTGCTGTCGTCCCAGGGAGGGCAGGTCGTCACCGATGGCGGTCAATCGGCCGAGGTCGTGGTGGATGCCGGAGATGAGACTGCTGCTGAAGCGGATACAGAGACGGATTGAGAAAGATGATGCTTTGGAAATAGTGTATTGGCCCCGGTTGTGAAAGAATCGCTAAGCCAAAGTTGGCCGAGGCGGCAACCGACATGATGCGCAATGCGTAATCCGTGAGGTCGTTACGCATCACGCATTACGCATTACGAGATCGGCTTCCCGCGCCGCCCTGGCCGCGAGGCGTTTTCGTTTTCAACATGATGACGTGAACGGCGACACGCCCGACGCATCTACCCCCGCCAGCATCTCCTCCACGGTTTTGCCCAGGAGGGGATGCCGCCAGTCGGGCGCGATGTCGGCCAGGGGAACCAGCACGAAGGCCCGCTCGGGCAGGCGCGGATGGGGGATGGTCAACCGCGGGGATTTGAAGACCAGGTCCTCGTAGGCGAGGATATCGATGTCGATGATGCGGGGGCCGTAGCGCACTTCGCCGAAGATGCGTCCCATGGCCTGCTCGATATCCTTGGCCAGGTCAAGCAGGGCCTCCGGATCGAGATCGGTTTCTCCTTGCAACGTCTGGTTGAGGAACATGGGTTGATTCACCACGCCCCAGGGCTCGGTCTCGTAGATGGGGGAAATGGCCTGGATGAGGATGGTCTGGGCCAGCAGGTCGCGGGCGCGAGCCAGGTTGGCGACGCGGTCGCCGAGATTGGTTCCCAGGGCGAGGAGGATGGTGGGCATTTTCAGTAATCGGTGATCAGTAACCGGCCATACGGTGAATGGATTATAGGACGGGAGGTGATGGATGTCCAACGACATGGAGAAAATGGTGTACAATGGCGGCAGGAGGTTACGCCATGAAGATACTCGTCACCGGAGCCGGTGGAAAGACCGGCCGACACGTCATCGAGGCGATTCTGGCCCGCGGCGCTCGGGTGCGGGCCTGGGTGCGCACGTCCGCACACGCTGAGGCGCTGGCACGTGCAGGCGTCGAGACCATCGCCGGGGATATGCTGGACCCCGCGCTGTGGCCCGACGCGCTGGCGGGCGTGGACGCCGTCTATCACATTGCGCCCAACATGTTCCCTCGCGAGTTCGATCTCGGGCGCATGGCTATCGACGCGGCCAGTCAGGCGGGCGTCGGGCGCTTTGTCTATCATTCCGTGCTCCATCCCCAAACGGAAGCCATGCCCCATCACTGGTGGAAGCTGCGGGTGGAGGAGCATCTTTTTACCAGCGGCCTGACGTTCACCATCCTCCAGCCCACCGCCTACATGCAAAACCTGCTGGCCCAATGGCCCACCATCCGCGACGAGGGCGTCTTGCGCCAGCCCTACGCGCCCGGGGCTCGCATCAGCCTGGTGGATTTGCGGGATGTGGCCGAGGCTGCGGCCATCGCGCTGCTGGATCCGGGCCATGACTTCGCCATCTACGAGCTTGCAGGAACGCCTCCTCTCTCTCAGCACGACGTCGCCGCGGCCTTCGCCCATGCCCTGGGCCGTCCGGTGCGGGCCGAGGCCATCCCGCGAGATGAGTGGGCGCAGCGGGCGTCTGGCCTCAGTGAGTATGCTCGCGAGACGCTGCTAAAGATGTTCGAGTATTATGAGGCCTATGGGCTGGCTGGCAATCCTCGGGTGCTGGGCTGGCTGCTGAGCCGTCCGCCGCGATCGCTGAAGGCGTGGATTGCCGACCTGATGGCTCAATCGTAGACCCGGTAAAAATCGGACGACCAGCGGATGACCAGGACGACGGCCATGCCCACTGCCAGGGCCATCTTTTCGGGCGCAGGGCGGAAGGGGAGCAGCATCAGCGGCAGCAGCGCCGAAACGAGCATCATGGTGCGGGCCTGATGCTTCATGAAGTGGTTGACTGCCAGGTAAGCTGCGGCGAAGATGGGAGTGACCACGGGGAATTGCCAGAGGGCCAACCCCGCGGCCGTGGCCACGCCCATCCCCCCGCGAAAGTTGAGAAACGCGGGCCAGCAATGCCCGGCCACCGCGGCCGTCCCGGCCAGGGGAATGACCCAGGGGCTGGGGAAGAGGAGCTGCACCAGCCACACCGCCAGCGCGCCTTTGACGAAGTCAAAAACGCCCGTCAGCACTCCCGCGGCGGGATTGATATTTCGAAAGACATTGGTCGCGCCCGTGTGGGTGGAGCCAACGGTGCGGGGGTCGGGCCCGCGAAACAGGCGGGCGAGGATGACGCCGGTGGGGATGGAGCCGATGAGGTAACCGGCAACGATGGCGAAGATCGCGCTCCAAAGGGAAAATTGTAGAAAATCGGGCATCATGGCCAAAAAGGACGAAAGAGAGGATATCGGATTCAATTGGAGTATATCCGACTTCTCTGTTCAGGAAAAGTGCGTATAATGGGAACAGGCTGTTGACGATGCCGTCGCGAGGCCGGGTTCGATTGGAGCCAGGGGCATCGTTTCGCCGCAACTACTCACGTAGCGAGGTCAAATACCACGAAGACACGACGGAACGAAAGCACGAAGGGGAAAAGTGGCAGGTGGCAGGTAGCAAGTAGCAGGTGAGAAATGTCGCTGCCAGAAGAACTTGCCACTTGCGACTTGCAAACCTGTATTGTCTTCGTTTCTTCGAGCCTTCGTGGCAAAACGCTTTCGCGGGCACATCAGGCTACCTGAGCAGTTACGTTTCGCTTGTGCTGTCACGCTGAAAGGGCGACGGCCCGCGGGCGTTTCATAGTTTACTCTCCCAATGGAAGGGAAGAAGGTCATGTCATTGCAATACGAAGCTTTCTTCGATATCCGACATTATGAGTGCGACGCTTTCGGGCATGTGAATCACGGCGTCTATTTGCAATGGATGCAGGAAGCGGCGTTGAAGGCGCTGGCTGCGGCGGGATTCGATATCACCCATCCCAGGCCCGATCAGCCTCTCTTCCAGATGCGGGAAAATGACATCACCTATTACAAGCCCCTGGCGTATGGCAACGCCGTGCGGGTTTGCACGCGGGTGCTGGAGGCGAATGCAAGCCATATTCGCAATGGCTATGTCATCTATGATGCGTCCAGCGGGGAGACCGCGGCCAAAGGGGTGAGCGAGTGGGTGCTGATGCAGGGCGACAGTCTCGCTATCCATCCTGTGCCCGAGTCCTTGATTCAGGCCATGCATCCGAGCCCCATCGATCCGGCGCCTCCGCCCGAGCCCTTTCCCCCTGCGCCGCCCCCGCCTGAGTTCGTCTATACATTGGAGCGGGCGGTGGAATGGCGCGATCTCGATTTTTCTCGCCTGGTGAATGGCGCGGTGTACATGTATTTTCTGGAGAATATCAGTTGGCGGGCGGGCGAGGCCATGGGATGGCCCATGACGCGCATGATGAGCATGGGGCAGGGGTTTGTGGCCCGCCGCTATCGCACGCTCTATCTCCATCCCGCCCGGCTGGGCGACGTCCTGCGGGTGGCGACCTGGGCCGGGCAGCCTCGACGGGCCACGGGCATGCGTTACTACACCATCCACCATGCGGAATCCGGGCGGCTGTTGGTGAGAGCGCAGGCGTTATGGGTGTGGGTGAACTTCAAAACGGGCCTGCCCCAGCGTATTCCTCGGGCCCTGCTGGATGATTTCGCGCCGAATATCGCGGGCGATGCCCTTGGCGTGGCTTGATGTTTGAGGGGAAGCGGGATGGTGACATCCTATTGCCAAGGTGATTTTGTCCGCTTTCGCCGCTGTTTCTTTTGGGTGCGTCCCAAATGAGTTGGCGCTAGCCAGTCGCACCAGCCGAGTGATGAACGTTTACAAGACAATCCGGTAATAGAATGAGGCCTATGACCCGTTTAATTTGTAAAACTCCATAACTCGGACGCTTTAAACCGAAAGCAAATTGAAACCAAGGCTTTTGGTTCGCATTGGATTATCCATGAAAGGCGATTCTCTGGCCGCGCCGCCGCCCGCAGGTTCGCGATACTGTTGGTTTACCTGGATGCGGCGGGGATGGGCCCCCTCCTGGCCTCCCCCGCAAAGCGGGGGAGGAGGTCTTTACTCCGGAAGAAGGGCTTATTCCTAGAAAATCGACTGGGTTCGGGCGTCCCCCTCCCCCCGAACACGAGCGGAGCGAGTATCGGGGGAGGGGCGCAGGGGTGGGGGCAGCATTGACGGATCACCGCCTCTGCCGGTTTGTTTTGCAGCCTGCTTGGGGTTTGCCAACAGTGTCGTTCAGCTCCGGGTGGCCGAGGCCGAAAACACCTGATTTCAAAATGCGTTTAGTTTAGGCGCTCCGACTTCGAGTCGGTGGTGCCAAGGCGTCCATGCAACCTGCTTGAGGTTTACCAACAGTGTCGTTCAGCCTCGGGCGCGAGGAAGAAAAAATCGGACTTCGGAAATGACTTCAGTTAAAACACTCAATGGGATGCCAGAAAGGCTTGGGCTTGTGAAGCAAAGGGACCGTTGGGGTCTTGCTCCAAATAGGTCTGATACCAGATTCGAGCCTGAACCAAGTCCCCTTTTTGTTCATAAGCCCGTGCCAGAAAGAAGGGGATATGACGGGCATGGGGCTGGAGGGTAAGTGTCCGTTGGTACGCTGCAATTGCGTTGTCCCATTCCCCTAGGGCGGCGTAGCTGCGAGCGCGGAACCACGCCAACCAATAGTCTTCCCCACCCATCAACCGTTCAGCCTTCGCCAAGGCGGTTAGGGCTTGTTGTGGTTGACCGAGCCGTAGCAAGGCGCGCACACGCTGCATCCAGGCTTGGTTATAGGTTGGATCGATCTGTAAAGCCTGTTCAAAGTACACCAAGGCTTGGCGTGGCCTCTCCAGCGTTAGTGCTTCGTTCCCGGCCAGGGTGAGGGCTTCGGCTTTGGATGCACGGAAATCGGGCAGGCTGGCGGCATGAAGAAAAGCTGCGATCGCTGTCTCGTGGGCGTTAGCCTGGCTCATGGCTTTGCCGACAACCACCCACCAATGTAGACGCTCAGGGGCCGTCCATTGTTCGGCTCGGGCTTGTAGTGCGGCTTTATCTTGATGTGGCGAAAGAAAATACAATGTAAATTGTTGATTGAAGATAAAAGGGGTTGCACCCTGTGCTTTCAACCATGCTTCCAGGTCTGGCGCGGCGGGATTGGTAAAAGACACGTAGGGTGAAACTGGCACCCAAATAGCTGTTCCCTCGGCAAGAATCGCTTCCAGCTCTTCTTGTTCAGTCATCTCCTGTGAAGCTTCCCATAATTTCGGGGGCATATAATGCTTAAAATAATGCCGGTCGGTGTATGAAAGATAAAGTAGTTTATCCACTGGCAGAAGATTGCGTTCTACCAATCGTGCTGCGCCTTTCCAATCTTCCCGGGAGTCTTGGCTGGTGTAATACGGGAAAAGGGAGGGACGAGCGAAAAGAATTAGTGTCATGACGATGGCCAAGGCTCCCATCAGGTGTAAAGGCCAGGCTTGCACACATTCCCACCGCCTTCGTGCTGCCACGATGCTGAGATCAACCCCATACGCCATGCCGCCAGCGATCAGCATGAGAAAAAAAGGTAATCCAAGAAGGATTTGTCGGATGTGGAAAAAGTAAGAAAACTTTATATCGATCCACAAAATCAGGGGTAACAACCAGAAGAGCCAAAATCCCAAAGCGAGCGCAGCGGTGCGTCTTTTGCGCAGGAGTGCGACAAGCCCCCCGATGGCCAGGAGCCCCGCGATCCAAGCATTTCTGATCGGTTTAGAAAAGCTTATTACAACATCTTGAACCAACTTCGCGGCAAGCTGGGGCGGTTGGGCCCGGGCAAAGCCTTTCTCTTTGGGAAGGTCATATGCCATCCAGGGCAAAAAAAGTAGAATCGCGATTCCTGCGGCAAAGAGAAAATGAATGAACCGGGGGCGTCTGTTAGGAGCGTCATTCGAATTGGGCCAGAAGCTGTCAATAAGCGCCCAAAGACCGTGTAGTCCAAGCGTCAGGCCGCCATAATAATGGCTATAGAGCATGATCAGAGCGGTTGCAACGTAACACAGCCACCATGATCGTCGCTCCTTCTCCCAGGCAATGAGAAAAACCTCGGTGCTGACAAGCGACAGGAAAATGAAGAGGGCGTAAAAACGCAGTTCCTGGGAATAACGCAAGTGCAGGGGATGCAGCGCCAACAGCGTGGCCACCAACAGGCCGGCATGGGATGACCACAACCGTTTGCCCAGCCGATAGCTCCAATACACGCTTAAGACGCCCCACAAAGCGGCGGGTAATCGCAACGCGAAATCCGATTGCCCGCCCAAGAGGATTATTCCTTTGGTGATGAGATAATCCAGGGGGGCGGCGCCATGGTGCGCTTCCACCCCTCTCCAAAACATGGGAAAAGGGCGGTTAGCCACCAACGCTTGACCAATCTCATCGAGCCACAAGCTGGGATAACCCAGCCTAAAGAGACGAAGGACGCTGGCGATAATCAGAATCAAAACCAAGACAGAGCGCTCCGCACAAGTCTCGATGAAGGAGGTCTTGATCGTTTGCATTGTTCCTGTGGATGAAACCGTCATTAATCCGATAATGTCTGAAGATGTTGGCGCGCCTGTTCAGCCAGTGGCCCGTTGGGAGTATAATCGAGATAATTTTGATACCAATAAGCCGCTTTGTCCCGCTCGCCAAGGGCTTCATACGCAGAACCCAAGGCATAGCGGGCCTGATGAAGATTCGGATCGTATTGTAGCGCTTCTTGATATGATTGTATGGCTTGATGATATTCTCCTTTTTGGGTATATGCGCGACCAAGGAAAATGTCAAGCCAGGGATTTTGCAAATTCAGGGTTTCGCGGGCGTAGCGCAGCGTTGCGATGGCCTCGTCCGCTCGCCCCAACTGCAACAACGCCCATCCCTTTTGAAGAGCGACATGAGGGTTCTCTGTATCTAGGGCCTCAGCCTTGGCGAGATAGCGCAAGGCCAAGTCAGCTTGACCTAACATCAATGCCTCATGAGCCGCTTCTGCTAAATAATCCGCCCGCGTCTCCACTATTATATCCCTTCCTGCAGGAGACTGGGAAACGCCAGCGTAGTCTGAGGGAATGAAATAGTCTTTACGGGGTCGAATGTAATCCGAGAGTGCAGCCGCTTTTTCGAAAGCCTGCATAGCTGCCTCATGATCCAACGAACGGATGGCTCGACCATATGCGGCCCACAAATAAGCAATGGGGGGCAGATGGCCAGTGCGCAAACGTTGTTCCCAAAGTTGCTTAGCGTCCAATCCTTCTTGTAAAAGGTAGACATGGACGTTTCCGGGCAAAGAAAAATGAAGGGCGGGTTGTTTCTGTAGCCAGTCTTTCATTGCTTCCGCCTCTGGCGTCAGACGGATCATGGGTGTGTAGACTACCCACATGGGACGCCTCTCCTCGTAGAGGTTTTGCAACAGGGACAGGTTTTCTATTAACACCCCCTGTTTTCGCAATGAAGAAGGGAGATAAAAGGGAATACTTGCCGTATCGTGGCGAGCCAAGAAGATTAACCTATCACCTTCCCGCCAGTTCGCTTCAACCAGTTCCGCTGCACCTCGCCAGGCTGTGACGTCGGTGAGGGGTTGGTAAGCGATATCTTCGCGTCGGATCTGGGCAATCTCATAATAATTTTTCAAAATAGGGACATTTAGGCTGAGCATTATCGTCACTATGCTCCCAGCGAGCCCGATCTGAACCCATCCCCGATGTGAAGAAACAATGTGGAGAGCCAGCCAATTTGCGATACCATCTACTCCCCATGCGGCTAAAATGAGATAGTACGGTAGGAGGAAAATTATTTGGCGAGGATGGAAAAAGTAATTTTGACGACGATCAATCCATAGAACGAGAATGGGCGTCAGCAGGAGCGCAGCGGAAAGAAACAGGCCCGTGGGCCATGACTTTCGAAATGACAACAAAAGACCAATGAACGCCAACCCCAGCCATAACCACCAGGCGTCGACCCGGCCGGCCATTACGTGCAAGAGTTGTTGCACCCATGTCAGACTAAGTTCGGGGAGGGGTGGATGAGGCAATCCCTTTTCCTGGGACAGATCATAGACTGCCCATGGAGCGAACAACAATGCAGCGCCCCCAACAGCTGCCAGAAAAGCCAGCCACTGGCGAACAATCCATGCTTTGGCCGCCCTGTTCGTGTATAGTGCCTGCCCGCTCAATGCCATTATCCATAGGCCATGTAGCCCGGTAGCCAGCAACCCAAAATAGTGGGCATAATAGAGCAATGTCACGACGCCGCCGTAAAGTAGCCAGTCCCGCCATGTGCGTTGTTGCCAGGCCCGCCAGACCAGCTCAGTGGTAATCAACGTCAGGAGGACAAAAAGAGCGTAAAATCGTAACTCTTGGGCGTACCGCAACAGGAACACATTCACTGCGGCCAGCGTCGCTGCTATGAGCCCCACGCGCAGGTTCCCAAGCAACTGGCCTAGGCGATAGACCCAGTACACGGTCAGAGTCCCCCATAAGGCAGCAGGTGTGCGTAGCACGCCCGCTAAGCGAGACCACCTCACCAGCATCATGGTGATGAGATAATCTAGCGGGGCGGCGCCGTGATGCTTCTGAACGACAAATAACATTCGAGGCAAAGGCTTGATAGCCGCGGTTGCCTGCCCCAACTCGTCCATCCATAAGTCGGGTTTACCGAGTTGGAAGACCCGCAAGGCGAACGCAATGATAAGGATCAGCGAAAGCCCGACCTTTTCATTGTTGGATCGCAAAAGATAAGACAACCGTTTCATGGCGTCTTTCCGTTTTTGAGAGACCTACGCCCGCTGCACGCCCAAAATGACCTGCTTGCCGTCGATCTTGTGGCGCTCGATGTGCGCATCCGCGGGGGGCTCGCCAGTGATGAGCTCGTCGGTCAGGGTCTCCGAGCGGATGTACTCGCTCCACGCGTCCATCACTTCCGCCAGCTCCTCATCTTCGGTGGCCCACCAGGTGCGAATGTGGTCGGCGATGTCGAAGTCCGCGTTCTTGCGCATGCTCTGGATGCGGCGCACCACCTCTCGGGCCAGGCCCTCGGCCCGCAGTTCGGGCGTGATCTCCGTGTCGATGCCCACGGTGATGACCTTGTCCGCGGCCACGGCCAGGCCTTCCGCGGGCTGGGTCTGCACCAGGATCTCGTCCGGGCTCAGTTCGACGGTCTGGCCTTCTACCTCCAGGACCACTGGCTCGCCCGCGTTGACTTTGGCGACTACCTCTTCGGGCGGGAGCGCGGCCAGCGCGGCCCGCACCTTGGGGAAGAGCTTGCCGAATTTGGGGCCCAGCAGGCGGTTGTTGGGAAGGATGCGATAGGAAACCAGAGTTTCGGGGTCGGAGACGAATTCGATGGCCTTGACGTTCAGCTCATCCCGCACGATGTCCAGCAGTTCGGGCGTGAGGTCGGCCCAGCCTTCGCCCACATGGACATAGAGTTTGCGCAGGGGTTGGCGCACTCGCAGATTGGCGTTGCTACGCGCGGCCAGACCCAGGCTGGTGATGCGCCGGGCCAGGGCCATGCGGTCCAGCAGTTGCTGGTCGATGATGCTTTCGTCGGCTACGGGCCAGTCGGTGTGGTGCACGCTCTCGAAGGCGTCGTCGAACACACCTCGCACCAGGTTTTGGTACATGACCTCGGTGACGAAGGGGGTAAAGGGCGCGAGCATGCGGATGAATTTGACCAGCAGGTGGTAAAGGGTGATGTAGGCGTCCGCTTTGTCCTGATCCTGTTCCCCCTTCCAGAAGCGGCGGCGGCTGCGCCGCACGTACCAGTTGGTGAGGTCGTCCAGCAGGGCCTCGATGGCCAGGGTGGCGGTGTAGGAATCGGAGTTTTCCAGGGCCACGGTGGTGCGGGCCAGGACGTCATTGAGCCGGGCCAGGATCCAGCGATCCAGCGGGTTGCTGACAGCAGGGGTAGGCCCTTCGGGATGGGCCGGATCGAAGTCCTCGGGTACGGACGGTGTCCAGCCGTCCAGGCGGGCGTAGGTGACCAGGAAGTTGTACACGTTCCAGAAGGGGATGAGGAAGCGGCGGCGCACCTCGTCGGCCCGATGATACCCGAAGCGCAGGTTGTTCTCGGGCTTGTGGTTGCAATAGAGCCAGCGCATCACGTCCACACCCATCCTGTCCGCGGCCTCGTTGAACTCGATGGCGTTGCCCCAGCTCTTGTGCATCTCCCGGCCATCTTCCGCCAGCAGCGTGGCGTAGCCAAAGACCTGTTTGGTGGGATTGGAGCGGTCGATGACCGTGGCCATGGCGAAGAGGCTGTAGAACCAGTTGCGGAACTGGCCCGGGAAGCTTTCGCTGATCCAATCTGCGGGATACCACTGCCGCCAGTACTCGCGATTGGTGCGGTATTGCAAGGTGCTGAAAGAGACGATGCCCGCGTCCAGCCAGGGGTTGCCCACGTCGGGGATGCGGTGCATCTCGCCGCCGCACTTGTCGCACTTGAGGACGATGTTGTCCACGTAAGGGCGGTGGGGCGTGTGGCCGTCGAATCCCTCCCAGCCGGCCACAGCCCGCTCTTTCAGCTCATGCTCATCGCCGACCACGTGGTAGTGGCCGCACTCGTCGCACACCCAGAAGGGCAGGGCCAGGCCCCAGTAGCGCTTCTTGGAGATCATCCAGTCGTGCATGTTCATCAACCAGTCGATCTCCCGCTTGTAGCCGAATTCGGGGATCCAGCGGATGTTGTCCACCACGTCCATGATCTGGTAGCGCAGGCTGCGCTCTTTCTCTTCGGGCGTGACTTCCTCGCGCGGCTTGTCGTAGACCGGGCCCATGTCGATGAACCACTCATCCACCAGGCGGAAGACCAGCTCCGTGCTGCAGCGCCAGCAGGTGGGATAGCGGTGAGTGTAGGGCTCGACCTTGTAGAGGATGCCTTTCTTCTCCAGGTCTTTGAAGATGGCGTCGGCCACGTCGGCCACGTATTTGCCCGTGAGCCAGCCGTAGCCTTCCACGAAGTTGCTGTCTTCATCCAGGGGGGCGAGGATGGGCAGATGATGCTCCTTGCTGAGCTGGAAGTCCTCGGCGCCGCAGCCGGGCGCGATATGGACGATGCCCGTGCCTTCGGCTTCGCCCACCTCCTCCCAGGGGATGATGCGATGGGCTTCCACCGCGCTCTGCTTCGCGCCGGTGTCCACCTGTACCTGAGGATGCCAGCCACCAGGGGTTTGGGCCGCGGGCAGGTCGTCGAAAGGCCCGTCGTAAGTCCAGCCCACCAGCTCCTCACCCTTGCGCTCCTCTAGAACCTTGTACTCGCCCTGGAGCATGTGCAGTGCGCCTTTGGAGAGCCACAGCTTCTTGCCCTGATTCTCCACCAGCACGTAGGTGATCTCGGGGCCGACGGCCGCGGCCACATTGCTGGACAGGGTCCAGGGGGTGGTGGTCCACACCAGCAGGTATTCGCCCGGGCGGTTTCGCAGGGGGAAGAGCAGGGTGACGCTCCTGTGCGTCAGCTCCTGGTACCCGTCGGTGACGATCTCGTGCTGGCTGATGGCGGTGGCACAGCGGGGACACCAGGGCATCACGTCCACGCCCCGATAGAGCCAGCCCTTCTCCCACACCTTCTTGAGGAAGGTCCAGATCATGTAATTGTTCTCATTGGAGAAGGTGAAGTAGCTCCCGCCTAGTTCGGGCAGCCCCAGCCGCCCCACGATCTGCTCCACCGTGTCGGTGACCGGGCCTTCCGGGCCTTCGACGGTGATGACGCGTTGCGGGTCTTCCAGGATGAGTTGGGCCAGCCAGCGAAGCTGGTCGGTGTCGTTCCAGTCCATCCAATAGCCCAGGCGGATGGATTGTTCCGTCTGGATGGAGGCGTATTTGAGGACGCGGGCCTTGCAGCGCCGCACGAAGGGGTCCAGGCCGTACGCTTCGATATCCCGCTTGCTCTGGAAGCCCAGCTCCTTTTCCACATTGACCTCGACCCACAGGCCCTGGCAGTCGAAGCCGTTTTGGTAGCGCAGCTCGCGGCCGCGCATGGTCCAGTAGCGGTTGTAGAGGTCTTTGTAGGTGCGGCCCCAGCCGTGGTGCACGCCCATGGGATTGTTGGCAGTGATGGGACCATCGATGAAGGACCAGTGGGGCTGGCCTTTGTGGCGCTGGCGCATCTTCTCGAAGGCGTCAGTCTCCTTCCAGAAGTCCAGCACCTCGTATTCCTGTTGGATGAAATCTACGTTGGTGGGGACGGGTTTGAATGTCATGATGATTGCTCCTCTTGTGATATAATGAAGCTGCTATCCTGCTTTTTTCGAGGCTTGATGCCATGAATGTACAGATTCAGTTTCCAAAAACCGGATTTTCCGACGATGAGGTCAAAAAAACGATTGATTATGCCTTGCGGCAAGAGCTGGAACAGACCCGCCTGCGACGGGATCATTTTGCCGCGGCTTGTCGGCGTTTCGAACTAATGTATGGTATGGATTCGGATGCGTTTTTGGAGAAATTTGAAGCGGGCGAGTTGGGCGATGACGCCGATTTTTTCGATTGGTTCGCGGCTAAACGAGGCTACGATCTTTGGGAAAAGCGATATCAGATCCTGCGGGAGTTGGTAGGTGAAAGCGCGTGATTATTATGGATGGGTGCAGGGGATTATCCAGCAAGCGTCTTATGTCCTTTCGGTTGAGATGAGTTATGAAGAAATCGATCGCGAGGAATGTTATATTCGAGGGAAACTCCACCTGATCGGGGATTTCGTGTTGCATTTTGCTGAATATGTCATCACGGAACCGGAAGTTCACCGGCTGAAGTATCGTTACCATCTGCAAGATGGACGGGGGCGCATGGTTGTGCGATGGGATAACGCACCTCATCATCGTCATGTGACAACGTTTCCGCATCATCGCCATGAGGCTGACGGGCGTGTGCGGGCATCTTCTGCCATGGATTTGGATGCTGTGTTACAATCCATCGTGGCTTATCTTTGATCCCTGGCGTCTTGGCGGCTTTGCGTGAGATCAAAAAACGCTCCCGCCCGCTCAGGGACGAAAGCGTTTGGCTTCCGCGGTACCACCCTGCTTGGCGCACATGGCGCCCGCTCGGTGAGAGGCCATCACCTCTCCGTGAGGGTAACGAGTCACGAACCCGGCCGCGTCTACTGGGAGATAATGACTAAAGATTGATGATTAAAGATTAACGGAACAACGCTGTCGCCTTTTTAATCTTCAATCCATTAATCATTAACTCTTTTCGGGCGGCGGCTCCGGAGGGATTTTCGGCGGGGGCGAGGCGTCCGGCTTCCACCCTCCCGGACTCGCTGGGCCCGGCTGGACCCGCCTACTCGTCTCCATCATCGCCTTTGGGTGGGATATGGGGTTGTGAGGGCTAGTTTAGCATCTGTAAGGAGGCGATGTCAAACAGACGAAAGAAACGTTACGAGCCAGTCTGGCGCGGGCAGCAAAAGCGTGACACGTGAAAACGTGATGCGTGAAGTCGTCACGTTTCACGCATCACGTTTCACAGCGTTCCGCCGCCTCGGTCCACTTTGGGGGCAAGACGTTTTTCTGACGCCGTCAACGCCATTTGCGACGCAGAGACGGGCCTGTGTGAGTGAGAGGGAGCAGGATTAGGGGTTGAGGAAGACGGGCAGCCACAGGCGGCTGGGCGTGGGCGTGGGGGTGGGGATTTCGAACCAGAATTTGTTGTTGTGCGCGCCGGGCGCGGGGTTTGTCCATTGGATGGCGTCGGGGGCGATGACGGAACCATCCTCGCTCCAGGTCCCCACAGCGACCATGCCATCGGGCGCGGTGGCCATCAGGGTGAATTCATCGAAGTTCCAGGGCTCGATGATATGGAAATTGAAGTAGCCTCCCGCATCCGTGGTCGCGTCCTTGTACCAGCTTCCCGGCGCAGGTTCGCCCGCGTTGCGGCCATAGAGGCGCAGAGTCACGCCTGACATGGGGGTGGACTCATCGCCCGGCATGCCCCGATAAACGAAGCCATCGAAGCGCCAGACCGGGAAGTCGAAGGTGGCCAGGACGGGATCGTGGTCGCTGGCCCGCTCATCCACCGGGAATTCAGAATCCACATGCACCGCGTCGATGCGGGTTTTATGCGCCAGCATGTTGGCGCTGACCAGGATATGATCCAGCATCTGGGAATTGCCGTTGTAGATGAAGCTGTACCGGTCCTCACGCGGCAGGTCATTCACCAGGTTGGTCAGATTGTCGCCCTGCAGCGCCTTCAACGTGTCGGAGAAGTCGAAGTCGTTGAGGTCGCCCAGGACGACGACATTGGCGTTGGGGTCCAGGCTCAGGATCTTGCTGGCGAAGTCGTTGATGGCCTGGGCCTGGGCTTTGCGCTGGGCCAAAGTCACCTGTTCGGGGGGCTGCACCCGACCGAAGAGCGGGTCATCGCCGCCTTTGGACTTGAAGTGATTGACGATGACGAAGACTTTGTAACCCTGGAAGATGAACTCGCCCGCCAGGGACTTGCGAGTGTTTTCATAGCCCAGGTTGGGGTCTTCGCTAAAGGCGGGGTCATTGGGCGCAACGCGACCGGGACTGAGGGTGAGGGCCGGACCTCCGGGCATCATCTGGACATCGGTGGGGGTGGTGGCGTCGCCGCCGGGACGGTCCACGAAGGTCACTCGATCGGGCCGGAAGAGGAAGCCGACGCGGATGTTTGCGCCGGGCTGGCCGCCGTCCGCGTTGTTCAGGGGATTGATCTGGCGGAATTCGTACGCGGGCCCGCCCGCGGCCTGGATGGCGTCGATGAGCATCTGGAAGGTGACGCTGGCGTCGACCGTGCCGTCGTCCGTGGGGCCGCTATTGTCCTGCACTTCTTCCACGCCGATGATATCGGGCGAGCGCATGTGCTGGACGATGACCGTGGCCAGGCCGTTGAATTTGTCCGCGGGATCGCCCGGGTCCAGGTTCTCCAGGTTGAAGGTGGCGACGGAAAGCTGGCCGTAGGTGGGTTTGGTGTATTCTTTCCCGAGACCGGAGGGATCGACCGGCGGCAGGGGATCGGGGTTCAGCACCTTGAAGTTGCCGTAGCTGTAATGCATGACGCCGACGATGGGCCCCTGGAAGCGATCGCCGGGCAGGACTTGCGGTTCGTCAGCGTAAAGCGCGTCGTCGAGGATGATGCGCTCGGGGTTGGCGTCGTCGGGACGCAGGGCCAGGCCGCCGCGATAGGTGCGTACGCCCGCATGAGCGCCGTCGTCGCCCACGACCGCGATCTCGCCATATTTGCTGGTGGGAGCCACGGCCACCGCGTTGTTGATCTGCACCAGCATCCCCTCCACCGATTCGTAAAAGTCGATGCCGTCCTCGTTGGGATCGAAGATGCCGGTGGCGTTCACGTCGCCTGTGGCGTCATTCTCGATGATGGTATTGGGCGGGATACGTCCGCCATCGCCCAGGATGGTGGGGCTGGGCAGAGGATTGCCCTGGGAGAGCGTGATGATGCTGGGGTGGCTGAGCTCGGTGATGGAGAGGTTACCCGTGTCGTAGCCGCCGGGATAGTACTCGGTGACGTCCGCGGTCACCAGCACTTCATCGCCTTTGGCGACGGTGGGCGTGGAGCCGACATAGACGTACACGCCTTCGGAAGTGGCGTCATCCGCGTCCACGTCCAC
This sequence comes from Anaerolineae bacterium, assembly GCA_026991225.1. Lineage (GTDB taxonomy): Bacteria > Chloroflexota > Anaerolineae > J102 > J102 > M2005. The sequence goes on from JALXCB010000023.1 coordinate 25,183, forward strand.
ATCGGGCGTCTGCATCCAGAAACCGCGGCGGTCGGTGACGGTGACGATGCCGTAGACGTTCTCCACGCGCTGTCCTTCGTAGGGCGAAAGATGCTGCGCGCCCTGGACGTCATGGATGTATATGCGGGTGAGGTTGGTCTCATTGGTGGCGTTGGGGGAAGGCGCGATGGCGTAAAGCGGAATCTGATCCTGCTGCCAGCCGTCGTTTGCCCCGGCGCCATCGGGCAGACGATTCCACGAAGACCCGGCCGCCTGATCCCAACCGACCTGATCCACCCGCTCCAGACTGCTGTTGAACAGATAGACGTTGTCGCCATCCTCATCCAGGTTGAAATAGCGGGGGAAGTCGGCTTCCTCCAATACCCAGAAGCCCCCGGCGGGGATGGTGGTCCCGGCCGGAACGTCGTAAGAGTCATCCACCGAGATGCGCCAACCGGAGATGTCTACGTCGCTGTCGCCGCTGTTGTAAAGCTCGATGAAGGCTTCACCGGCCTTGCCGTCCACCTCGTTGATGGTGATGGTGGTGGAGCCCAGGGCGGAGGCGGGGGCGTCGTTGGCCGCGCCCATGGTGGGGCTTTCGTCGGTGTTGAAGTCCGCGGCGTCGTTATCGGTGTCGGTGCAGTCGGGCGTGCGGGCCGCGGAGAACTTGTACTCGGGCTTGGGCGCGCCGCCCGCATCGCCATAACCCACCTGGTCGATGGCCGTGCCGTCCACGTCTTTGATGGTGAGCACTGTCCCTGCATTGGAGAGGCTGATCCCGCCCGTGTTGTTGTCATCCAGCACGACGTAGCTGTGTCCGGGCAGGGTGACGCCATCGTTCACGGTGGTGGAGCCATAGCCCCAGTCGATGGTCCAGCCGCTGAGGTTGAGATCGACGCTGGTGGCGTTGCACAGCTCAATGGCCTCGCTGCTGGTGGGCGTGACGATGAACTCGTTGATGAGCGCGTCGCCCGGATTGGCGGTGTCGCCATTGCCGCCGCCGTTGCCCGGCTGGTTGGATGCGCCTTTGGTGGGGGCCTGGTCGGTCAGAGGGACGTTGTTCTGATTCCAGCCGTCGTTGGCTCCTTCGCCATCGGGCACGCGATTCCAGGAGCCGCCTGCGGCGGCATCCCATCCGACCTGATCCACCCGTTCCAGACTGCTGTTGAAGAGATAGACATTGTCCCCGCCATCATCCAGGTTGAAGTATCGCGGGAAGTCGGCTTCTTCCAGCACCCAGAAGCCCCCGGCGGGGATGGTGGTGCCGGCCGGGATGTCGTAAGAGTCATCCACCGAGATGCGCCAGCCGGAGATGTCCACGTCGCTGGTGCCGCTGTTGTAGAGTTCAATGAAAGCGGAGCCGCCGGTGGCGTCCACTTCGTTGATGGTGACGGTGGTGGAGCCCAGGGCTGCGGCGGGACCGTCGTTCTTGGACCCCATGGTGGGGCTTTCGTCGGTGTTGAAGTCCGCGGCGTCGTCATCGGTGTCGGTGCAGTCGGCCACGCGGGCGGTGGAGAAGTTGTACTCGGGCTTGGGCGCGCCGCCAGCGTCGCCATAGCCCACGCTGTCGATGACGTTGTTGGCGTCATCCTTGATGGAAAGGATGGTGCCGCCGTTGGAAATGGAGATGCCGCTAACCGTGTTGTTGTCGTCGATGACCAGATAGCCGTGGGCGGGCACCACCAATCCTGCATTGAGTTGCGTGTTGCCGTAATCCCAATCCAGCATCCAGCCGCTCACGTCGATGTCAGCGTCGGTGGGGTTGCACAATTCCACGGCCTCGGCGCTGGTGGGCGTGGCGATGAATTCGTTGATGAGGACGCTACCCACGGTTGCGTTCATCGGCCTGGCAACGCTGACTGATGGCCCGATGAACGCCATCATCAATCCCAGCACGATGGCGAACACCATGCTCCATTTGAGTACGCGCTTCCTGTTCATGATGGACTCTCCTTTGAGATTTGAGAAAGTGGGGGAAATGGAAACAGACGTCGTTGTCTGGGGGAAGGCAATGATGGGGCGCACGGTAGCCCAGGAAACCAGTAGACCGGGAAACCAGGAAATGGGGAGGCCCGGTGGCGTTGTCCCCAGCGCCAGTGTGGGACGCTATCGGTTTCCCGAGTTATTGCGCGGTTCTCGAAGCGATTGCTAGCGCGGTGAGAGGCTGTTATGCACTTTGGCTTCGTCAAAGCTCAGAATCATCGCATCGGGAGTTGGAACTCGTCGCTGATAACCCGGATACAACGGATTTTCGCGGATTTTTCAAAAGGACGCCATCTTTTTCAGTGAAAATCCGTGCTGATCTGTCGCATCAGCGTCATCCGTGGCGAATTAAGCCGCACGCGATGCGACACACCGCGTTCAAACGGCGGGAAGTTTATAACAGGCTCTAGTACTCGGTCAACTGTAATTTGATGAATGAATGATAGGATGGCATACTGAGAGAAAACCACTTTCAGGAGCCATCAATCATGAAGAAACAATACCACGTCAACTTAACAAAAGAAGAGCGGAAT
>JALXCB010000024.1 GCA_026991225.1 Anaerolineae bacterium
AGGCCGCGCCGCCCTGGCCCAGGGCCCGCAGAATCCACAGGCCCAGGTCTTTGGCGGTGACGCCCGGGCGCAGTCGGCCGCGCAGTTCGATGCGGATGGCTTCGGGCACGCGCAGCCAGATTTCGCCCGTGGCCCACAGCGCGGCCGCCTCGCTGCGGCCCACGCCCGCGCCGAACGCGCCCAGCCAGCCGTGGTGGGTGGTGTGGCTGTCCGCGCCCAGGATCATCTGCCCGGGCAGGATCAGGGCCTCTTCGGCCACCACCTGGTGACAGATGCCCCGGCCTGCGTCGTAGAAATGGCGGACGCCCTGCTCCCGCACGAACGCGCGTATCTCCGCGTGGTTGCGGGCGTGACGCGCGGTGGGCGCGGGCGCGGCGTGGTCGATGACGATGATGAGGCGGTCGGGATCGCGCACGCATGTGGCTCCGATACGCTGGAAGATGCGGGCGATGGCCGCGCTGTTGTCGTGGCTGAGGATGCGGTCGGGCCGGACGGTGACGATCTGGCCCACGGCCACGTGGTCCAGGCCTGCGGCCCGGGCGATGGCTTTTTGGGTGAATGTTTGGGGCGGCATGGCGTGTGGAAGGGTGAGAAGCGGCGAATCAAAAGGTTTGGCGTGAGATCAGCAAGCGCGGGCTTCGAGGCGGCGATAGGCGTTGAGGATTTCCTTGTCGCACTCGCCGAGCGAAGATGGTGGGATTCCCCGCCCGGCTACGATAGCCTCTCCCAGCGTTTTGAGGTCATCGAAGGATGTCTCAGAGGATTGGGTGGTCGGCATGGTTGGCTCTTTGGGCCGACGCCAGAGGATGAATTCACTGCCGTGATCGCATTCCACCAGGACTTTCCCATCCCGCAGAAGATCCCAGCGCTGGATGACGCCCTGACGCAGCAGTTGCACCAGGTGGGGGTGGCTGGCGGGCAGGATGACGGCGATGCCGGTGATCTCGGGGTTGAAATGCCAGCGGGCGAAGCGGGCGTCGATCCCGAACTCATCAATGAGTTGCAGCGTCTCGTCGATCCCTGCGCCATAGATCGGGTCTTTCAGGAATTTCAGGGCGACATGGGTCGCCTCGTCGTAGCGCTGCAAGGCGAGGGACAGGTCGTCGGTGAAGATGTAGTCATCGTATTCGTAAACGATGCGTTCTTTTTTTGCATTCATAGATGGTTGGAGGGAGTTGAGAGTGTCAGGAGGCGTCGTCACTGTTGAATGGCAAGAATGGCCGAGTTGGGAACGGCAGACGATTCCTCGGTGAGGTTTCCGCTTTCCGCCCAGTGGTAAAGCAGCTCATCCACGTCGTCAAGGGTAAGGGAGCGCTCGTCGGCCAGGGTCTTGATGTGCCGGGTGAGGGCTTTGATCTGGTCGGGAGCCAGATCCAGGCCCAGTTGCTCGGCCCGGGCCTTGACCGCGTTCCAGCCGGTGAGTTTGTGGGCGATGGAGAGGTAGCGGGTGAGGCCGAAGTCTTCGGGCCGCAGAGCCTCGTAGGTCTCGGGTGAATTGAGAATGGCTTTGGCGTGGATGCCCGCTTTGTGGGTGAAGGCGGTGTAGCCAGTGATGGGATGGTTGAAGGGGATGTCCACGCCCACCAGGTCGGCCACCAGCAGATCAATGTCGCGCAGCATGTCCACTCGATATTGGCGCAGAACGGTCTCTCGATCGTGGGTGTACATGCGGGCGATGAAGCCGCTGAGGGAGGTGATGCCGTTGCGCTCGCCGATGCCAAGGACGCTGGTGTCGATGTGGGTGGCGCCCGCTTCCAGCGCGGCGAAGGCGTTGGCGATGGCGCTGCCCGAGTCATTGTGGCCGTGAAATTCGATGTCCGCGGTGGTCAGACGCCGCAGGGTGTCCACCAGTCGCCCCACCTGCGTCGGGGTGGCGATGCCCACGGTGTCGGCCACGCCGAAGCGGTCCACCACGCCCAGTTTGTCTACGACAAGATAGACCTGCAGCAGCTCTTTTTCCTCGCTGCGGAAGGAGTCTTCCGTGCTGAAGCGCAGTTCGATGTCGGGCGCTTGCTCCCGAATCCAGGTGAGGGTCTCCGCGGCCAGGTCGATGATTTCATCGATGCTCATGCCGTGGCTGAATTGGCGCAGTTGGGAGGAGGCGCCGATGACCACGTCCAGGCCGTCCACGCCCGTGTCCAGGGCGATGGCCGCGTCTTCGATGCGGCAGCGGATATGGGTGAGAACGCGGGCGTTGAGGCCCAACCCGGTGATGGCCTCGAGATCGGCCATGCTGCCGGGCGAGGCCAGCGGCGATGTGAGCTCCAGGTACTCGACGCCGAACGCGTCCAGGGCGCGGGCGATGCGGATTTTGTCGTCGCGAGAGAAGTTGGCGCCGATGAATTGCTCCCCTTCACGCAGGGTGGATTCGATGATGGCGTAATTTTGCAAGGACATGGTTGTGTTTCCTTTCAGGAAATCGCTGAAAATGAATGATTGCCGGGGAAATTGGTGCGTAATGCGTGAGGCGTGAGAATATTGAA
>JALXCB010000025.1 GCA_026991225.1 Anaerolineae bacterium
TGTATTGGTTGCTTTGGGGACTGGCTTTTGTCTGGATCGCCGTCGCTGTACACGCCTTTGCGAACTCCCATCCTTTCCCTTTACCTTGCCACGCTCCTCATCCCTCGACTTATGGGTAATCACCGCGGTTTGGAGCGATTGGCGGGAGATTCGGGTAACTGTTAACGTTCTCGACTTTAGGCCGCAAGAAGCCACGAAGGCTCGAAGTTTTTCGAAGACACGAAGGAAAAATAAAGAAAAATACGTCGTGCCTTCGATTTTCTTCGTGTCTTCGTGGCGGAAAGTGGCGGCGCGACCTTCGCAATTACCGTTCGCCACAAAAAACGGGAGCCACAAGCTGCTGCGGCTCCCGTCCGTGGGAATGGAGGATGGTGGGGTTAGTAGATGTCGTTGGCGGTGTTGTAGACGTTGAATTTGCCGGTGGGGGTGATGAGCCAGTCGCCGGTGATGCGCCCGATCTCCTCCAGGGTCTTGGCGTCGTAGATGACGATGGCGGTGGGCGTGTCCACGTTGCCCCACAGGGAGACCCAGAATTCCGTGCCGTCCTTGTTGAATTCGATGTGAACGGCTCGGGCTTTGAGATCGGCCGCGCCTTCCACCTCCCAGCATGTGGGCTCCTTCTCCAGGTCGTTCTTATCCCAGGCGCAGATGGTGCGGTTCATCTCGGGCGTGGGGGCCACGGTGAAGTCGGCGATGAGCCAGGGGCTGTTGGGGTGGGTCTTGATGAAGAGGTTGCCCATGCTGGGGGTTTCCAGCATCTTCACCACCTTCCAGGCGTAATCAGGATGGCCTTCCGGATCGGTGCCGATGACCGCGATCTTGTTGTCCTTGATATGTCCCGTAGCCCAAACGGGCCCGTATTCGGGATGGACCCAGTTGGCGCCGCGGCCGGGGTGAGGTTTGTCGCCCACGTCGATGGATGCCACGTATTTGCCTTCTTTCGCATCGATGACGACGACTTTCTTGGATGTGTTGGCGGCTTCCAGGAAGTAGCGTTTGGAGCCGTCCCAACCGCCGTCGTGCAGGAAGCGTTCGGTGTCGATCATCTTGATGCCGAGCGGACGTCCATGCTTCTCCAGGTCCGCGTAGTTCACCAGCCAGATCTGACCAGCCTCCTTGATGTTCACGATCCATTCGGGGCTGAAGTGGGAGCTGACGATAGCGGCCACCCGGTTCTCCCGCAAGAATTCGCCCTGGCTGCGGTCGTAGCCCTGGGTGGAGACCATCTTGATGGGCTCCAGGGTTTGACCATCCACTACAACCATGGCGCTGGGCCAGTAGCAGCCTACCAGAGCGTATTTCCCTTCGAAGCCCTCAAATTTGCTGGTGTCCACCGAGCGGGCGTCGAGGCAGGTGCGGGCTTCGGCCACCAGGGTGGGTTCTTTCGACCAGAGGTCGATGAGGCTGAGTTTGCCGTCGCGGCCGATGACGTAGAAGTAGCGGCCATCCTTGGAGGAACGCAGGATATGGCTGGCGTAGCCGGTGGGCAGCACCGCGACCATTTCCTTCTTGTCGCCGTCGATGATGGCCACTTTGCCCACGTCGCGCAGGATGACGCCGAAGTAGTTTTGCCAGTTGCGATCGGTTTCCGGCTCGGTGGGGCGGTCTTCGACGGGCACATGCAGCACCCAGGAATCCTTGATGTCGGGGAATTCCCACTTGGGCGGCTCGGGCACGGGCGAGAGGACGTAGCGGGCCATCAGGTCCACTTCCTCGGGGGAGAGGATGCCCAGCTTGCCCCAGGCGGGCATGCCGCCGAAGCCGTTGGTGATGATGTTCTTGATGAAGTTGAGGTCGCGGCCGCGTTCAGCCAGGGCTTCGGGGGTGATGTTCTTGCCCGTGGCGCCCTTGCGCAGCACGCCATGGCAGCCCGCGCAGCGGTCGAAGAAGATGCCCTTGGCCTGTTCGAATTCCTCGTCGGTGAGCAGAGCTTCGCCCTCGCCCGGCTGCGCCGCGGCTTCCTCTTTCGCGGGCTGTTGCTCTTCCTTGGCCATCTCGCCTCCGGCGACCTTGCCGCCGCTCATGAGGTAGTCGGCCACGGCGTCGATTTCATCCTCGGTGAGGGTGCCCAGCATGGGGGGCATGGCCGTGCAGGGGCCCGCGGGGCAATCCTTCACTTTGACCGCTTCGGGGTCCACCATGGATTCGACCACGTAGGCCTTGTCCGCGCGGCCGGCGATGTCGGTCAGGTCGGGACCCAGATTCCCGCCTTCCTCGAAGCCGGGGATTACGTGACAGGCGGTGCAGCCAGCTTTCTTGATGGCGGCTACAGGATCGGCTTTGGGCTTCTCTTCCGCCATGGGTTTTTCCGCCATCGCTTTCTCGGCCTCCGCCTTTGCCTCCTCAGCCGCTTTCTGGGCTTCTTCCGCCTTCATTTGGGCCTCTTCCACGGCCTTTTGGGCGGCTTCGGCGGTGGCTTCAGCGGCCTTTTGCGCCGTTTCCACCTTGGCGGCGGCGTCGGCCTGCACCGCGGCGACGGTGGCGTCCACATCCACAGCGGGGGCTTGTTGGCCGCCGCAGGCCGCCAGCAGGGCGACGAGTAAGATAAGGGATAGGATGATAAGTGGTCGTTTCATGTGATTTGCTCCTCCTTTTTGAGCATGGTGTGGTTTTAGGGGACGCGCGACGATATTATATCGCAAACCGCGTAGATCTTTGATAATAGAGTAACAGGAGTCCGGTCTTGCTTATATGACATGCGTCACACAAAGCCCGATTCCGCTCAAAAATCATCCCGCGGGGTGATGGCGTGTGGGTTCGTCGAGGATTCAGAGGAGATCGGACGTCAACGCGGGGCGCTGCTCCTGGGTCTGCGGCAGTTTGCGCTGGGGCCGCCAGACGATGAAAGCGATGCCGCCCACGATCAGCGTCCAGCCGATGATGGCCAGTTGCGTGTGCCACACATCCGCGTAGTTGACGTCGTTCATGGTGTGGGTGGGCCCGGCCCAATACTGCACGGTCAGGGTGAGGACGCCGCCGATGATGGCGGCCACGGCCGCGCCAGCGTCGCTTTCGTCATCGGGCTTCTCCGTGTATCGCACTTTATCCCACAGGCCGGGGATGCGCAGGATGAGGAGGTAGATCAGCACGATGAGGGAGAGATCGAAGCGGATGTTGGTGGGGGCGACGCTGCCGCGCAGCTTGCTGGAAAAGTACATCTTCACGCCCGCCGTAGCCAGACTCAGCAGCAGGATGAGCACGGCGTACAGGTAATTGCGATCCGTAAAACGGCGCAGACGGATGGTGATCCAGATGCCCAGCAGGCCGGCGATGATGGTGAGGATGGCCGCGACCTGGTAAATGGGCTTGTAGGGAACCATCATGATCAGCGATGGGTACTTTTCGGGCCAGAAAGCGATGCAGATGGTGCCGATGCCGCCAAGAATCATCATGACGGAGGCAAGGCCCATCAGGATGATAGCGATGATGCGGAGGATTTTGCCGGTCATGGAAAACGCTCCTGCTATGAAAATAGGATGATCGTCGGTTGCGGAAGGATCGCCAAGCCGACGTTGGGCGAGGCTGCCACGGACGTGATGCGTGAAAACGTGAAACGTGAGGCTCTTACGCATCACGCATCACGTTTCACGACCCGCCTGGCCGCGAGGCGTTTTCATCGGTATCGGCGAGCTATGGCTCGTGTCGCCTGTCTTGCAGAGGACGGTTATAGGGCGATGATGATCATGCTGATGAGCATGTAGAGGGAGGCGAATTTGAAGAGCTGGGAGTTGCGCTGTTGCGAGGGGCGCAGGATGCTGGTGAGGGCGAGGATGAGCAGGGCCGCGGAGAGGACGATCATGACGGAAATCCCGCCCGCGGTGACGCCCACGCCCCAGGCCGCGACGATCATCGCTGTGGAGGCCAGGAGGCTGGAGAGGGCGATGGCGAGGCGGGCGACGCGGAAGCCGTAGACGCCCGGAACGGTGGGCACGCCCGCGCGGGCGTAATCCTCCGCGTAGCGCATGGCGAAAGTGAGGATGTGGGTGGGAATCCAGAACACGATGGCCGCGGCCAGCAAGAGCCCGATGGCGTCGATATGACCCAGCGTCAGCGCCCGCCCCGCCAGCAGGGGCATGGCTCCCGACACGCCGCCCCAGACGATGGACCAGGGCGTCCGACGTTTGAGCCAGAGAGTGTAGACGAACACGTCGAAGAAGAACCCCGCGAAGACGATGATCCCGAACAGCGGGTCCATGGCCAGCGCCCAGCCTACGCCCAGCGCCGTGAGCGCCACGCCCAACGCCAACGCTTCTGCGGGCGCAATCCTGCCTGCGGGCAGGGGCCGCCAGCAGGTGCGGGTCATGCGGGCGTCGATGTCTCGGTCGTACCACATATTCAGCACGGTGGCCCCGCTGATGGCCAGGAAGAGACTGCCGGCGACGCCCGCCAGTTCCCACCCATGGCCCGCCAGGGCGCGTCCCGCGCTGAGATACCCCACCACGCCCGTGACTAGCAACAACGCGGTCTGCATGCTCTTGATCAGCGACCCGTACAGTCGCAAGCGGGTGAGCAGGGGATGGGCGGAACGAGTGATCTTGCGGGCGTGGGTCATGCGTCCCTCCTGTTTGGAAAGTGGCGTTGGCGCAGATTGCGAAAGGATCGCTAAGCCAACGTTGGGCGAGTCTGCCACGGGCGTGATGCGTGAAAACGTGAAACGTGAGAGCTTTACGCATCACGCATTACGCATTACGCCATCGGCTTCCCGCGCCAATGTGGCGGACGACGGTTTTTCGAAATCGACAAAACGTTCTTCACCGCGCGCAGCGGAAGCCCATGGCGATGCCATAGTAATCGGGCCCGGCGCTGTTGCGGGTCCAACTGCGCAGGTTATAGGCGTAGTCCATGAAACTGCCGCCCTTGAGATAGCGCAGGTGGGTTTTGTGCGGATCGTCACCCATCCATTGCCACACATTGCCCGCCATGTCGTACAGGCCATAGGGGCTGGGCGAGTTCATGGTCTGGAAGCCGTCGTAGACCTTGCCGTTGTAGAAGCCCACGGGCGTTGTGTCGCCGGGCGTGTTGGGGCGTTCGAAGGGATCGCGGCTCTTGTAGTAATTCGCGTTGGTTTCGTCGATCTCCTCGCCCCAGGGATAGGCGCGGCCATCCTCCCCGCGGGCGGCCTTCTCCCACTCCACCTCCAGCGGCAGACGCCAGCCGTAGTACATGCAATAGGCCCGGGCGCCGAACCAGGTCATCATGGTGGCGGGATGATTTTCGTAGCCGGGCAAGACGACGAATTCACCATTCTCCTGGCGGATGCGGGCGTCGGGATGGTTGGCGGGGAACAGCAGCCAGTCACCCGCCTCGATCTTCTCCTCGTGCTTATAGCCGTCGAAGGGATCGCCGGGATAATGGCCCACCGGGCCTTCCTCGCCCATCTTGATGCTGCCATCGGCCAGAGCGTCGTTGAGGAAGGCGGCGAACTGCTCATTGGTGACGTCGGTGATCATGATCTCGAAGTCGTTTTCGACGACGGCTTCCTCATTGTGCAGGCCCATCATGAACTCCCCGGCCGGGACGAAGGCCCAGGCGTTGGGATCGATGCCCGTATCGAAGGCGGGGGGCGGGCCCGCGGGCGCGGCCTGGGCGCTGCATCCCGCCGCGGCCATCAGAAACAGAAGCAGCAGGCCCGCGACGATGAGGGGCCTGAAGAGTGAAGTCGGGCGCATCATACCTCCACCTCCTTGCCGATAACGTCGAGTTCGGGGTTTTCCAGCTCCTGCTTCCAGCGGCCTTCCCCCTTGAACAGGTCGATGAGCCGCCAGGCCAGGAAGACGCCCAGGACCAGCAACACCAGGAAGAGCCCGATGTCCGTGAGCAGCATGGTCCAGTTCACCAGGGGCTGCTGCTGCGAGGCGCTGACATAAAGACGCTTGGTGGTGAACAACGTCACCGCGCCAAAAGCGACATCCGAGGCGATGATCACAATCCAGCCGAACCACTGCCGGGCCTTGCCCTTCACGCCCGCCAGGTCGGCGTAATAAAGCAGGATAATCGTGGCGATGATCCCCGCCAGGATGTGCCAATGCCCGGTCAAGGTCACTCGCTCCTCCCGCCAGGGCCACTTCCGCACCACATCCTCCAGTTTGATGGCCATGAAGATGCCCACCGCGGTGACCACCGCGTTCATATACATCATCTGCCAGGTCGCGCCCCAGGGCAGCGGGTCGTGCAACATGGCCCGGAGCTTCTGCCCGAAGCTGGCCTGGTCGCGCGGAATGCCTTTTCGGGCCAGTCCCACGCGGATCAGCTTGCGCCAGGTGAAGATGGTGAGCAGAAGCGAGGCCGTGAGCAGGGGCAGCGCCCCCACGTTGATGATGATATGGGCGATGGGGCGATAGACGACGATGATCCACACCCCGGCCGTGGTGATGACCGTGCCCAGGATGGCGAACCACATAGCCCATGTGTGCAGCCTGCCCTTGAAATCCACCCAGCGTCCCACGATGAGCATGATAGCCACGGCGATGAGGGTGAGCATGATGTGCAGATGCCCGATGACGGCCAGCTCCAGCGTCGTCTTCTCGGGCTCGCGGATGGCGTCCTCGGCGATGAACAGCTCGAAGCCGTTGCCGAAATTCGCGCCCGCCACCGCGCCATAGACCGCGGAGCCCAGCATGGCCACCGACATGATGAAGAACGCCAGCCGCTCCAGATCAATCGTGCCGATTTTGGCGTAGGGCAACTCCTTGGGCAAGCGATACTCCTTTTTCCAGGGCCATAGCGCTGCTGCCAGCATGACGCCGGCGAAGAACACCAGGGATTGGCCGAAGATGAACAGGCCGTGCATGATGAAATTGTGCCCGAAATAGGCAAACCACATGCCGAAGATCATGGCTGTGATGTACCCCACGGTGATGGTGGCGTTGATATTCGCCCGCTGCCGCTCGCTCATCTTCAGCAGGCCGGTCATGAAATAGACCTCGATGGCCACCACGGCCATGGCGATGGTGTGGTAGAGCATGATGATGCGCGCTTCCCGCTCCATGGAATCGAGCTGCATGCCCGTCAAACGCACCCACACATCCCGAATCCCCAACTCGGCCATAGGGCCGGAAAGCATCCCAAAGAACACGGTTTCCAACGCGATCAGCGCAATCGCCACCAACGCCAGGCCTTTTGTGGAATGGAAAAGGTAATTGTAACGCCTCTTCAATGCTTCCATAGCGCCTCCTTGCCAGAAAGAAGCCAGAGAAAGGGTATCGGAGCGGGGAATGCATTGAAATGGCATCCCCCGCCCGGCTGTCTGATTCAGTTTTTCGGAATCGCGAGTCAAAGCGACTTGCGATGGCTGCTAACATCACGGTAGCATGGCCGCCCTATCAAGTCATTGACTTTTGTCAATTCGCTGGCTGCAATTGTTGCTGCTTTTTGTTGGGCGACTTCATTTTGGTCAGGAAGCCCCAGGCGAAGCAAATGACCATGAGTAGCAGCAGGGGAGCCAGGATGGTGAATACGAACTCCTGGCTAAAGAAGAGAAGCTGCCCGCCCAGCTTCAGGAAAGCCAGCGCCACGCCGCCCAGACCGATGAGGATGCCGCCGATGGCCACAGCGACGAAACCTCCAGGCGCCTGGCCTTTTCGCGAGGCCAGGAAGGGCGTGATGATGATAATCAGGCCCGCCATGCTGTGCACGATGATGAGGAAGATGGTGGAGAGGCTGTCCGGGCCGGTGAAGCGGGTGACGCTCATGGCGATGAAGCCCACCACGGCTACGACGAGATAGAGCATGCCGTAGTCGCTGTAGAACTCGTAGATCAGGCCCAGGGAGAGACACACGGGAATGAGCGCCGCCACGATCACGACCCAGGGCGAGCCCAGAATATCATAGGTGAAGGCGATGAGCAGCAGGCCCGCCACCAGCAACACAGCAAAGGAGATCATGTAGAAGATGTTGTAGGTTCCTTTGTTCTGGCGGTAATCGCTGTAAAATCGCCAGATGAGATAGAGGGCGATCAGGCCCGTCAACAACAGGAAAACGCGGTCGAGCAAGGTCATGGGAAGTCCTCCTTTTTCTGAATACGTCGGTTATTGCGGCTCAGGCCACAACGTTCACAACAAATGCAGCGCGGATATTCCCATTTTGGCATATCTTATTCTGGCGCGCTATGACCTGCGTCACATTGGCGTCTTGAATAGGGTGGGTAGCCCGGAAAACCTTGTACCCAGGAAACCTGTAAACCAGGGGAGGGCGATCTTTCCCTGGTCTACAGGTATACCGGTCTACCGGGATACATTATTCATTCCCATCGCTCGCACCCGCATCCCCTTCTTCAGAACCCGGACTCCCCATTCATTCCCAGCCTCCCCAGCGTATACAGCCCTTATCGCCGCGCCAGCTTCTGCAGCTTCTCCCTGTCCCGGATGATGATCCGGCCCCGCAACGTCTCCACCATCTCCTCCTGCTCCATCTTCGACAACGTGCGCGAGACGCTCTCACGCGAAGCGCCTACCAGGCCCGCCAGCTCCTGCTGCGTCATGCGCAACTCCAGCGACGATTCGCCGAAATGCTCCTGCCGTCGACTCTCATCCAACAGCGTAATGGCCACGCGCTCCTGTACGCTGCGAAAGGCCAGGGACTCCATGCGGGAGAGCAGCTTCCGCACCTCCAGCAGGCAATCCTTCTGCACCTCCGCCAATAGCTCAGGGCAATCGCGGGCTACTTCATTGAACGCATCTCGATCCGCCCACAACAGGGTGACATCGGTCATGGCCCAGGCCGTGCCCAATTGGCAGCCGCAATCCAGCAGGGGAACAGGACAAAATACATCGCCCGGCCCGCGCATACACAAAATGCACTGGTTGCCGTCGGGCGTCACCCGGTCGATTTTCACCCGTCCTTCGGCCACAAGATAAATGGAACGGGCGACATCCCCTTGCAAAAAAATGGCCTCGCCCGCCTTGTAGCGCCGCTCGAAGAAAATCGCTTGCAGTCGGGCGAGATGGACTGCAGGGATATGGCCGAAAACGTTGATGAGCAGAGTAGTTTCAGGATGTTGGAAAATCATGGGCGTCGGCATTCAGCAGCGAGGGCGGGGCTCTGCGATGTGGGCGAGTTCAGCCAGTTTATGGGGCGCTTGCACCGTGATGCGGTGGCGAGAACTGAGGATATAGCCATTGAGCTTGAAAACCGGAATGCTCCAGGCCGCTCATGTTCTTTTTCGTGAAATTCGTGTTCATCCGTGTCAAGATCAAAAAACGTCAGTGTCCAGAATTCTACCATACCTGGCGCCTTGCAAAGAAAAAGGCGGCTGGCGACGTTTTGAAAATCTGGAACAGGCCAACCGGTAGGCCCGTCCGCGCCGATACGGACGAAAATGAGAACGTAACTACTAAGGTCGCGCCGCCGCTTTTTGCCACGAAGACACGAAGAAAAGCGAAGGCACGACGTATTTTTCTTTATTTTTCCTTCGTGTCATCGAAAAACTTCGAGCCTTCGTGGCTTTTGGCTGCCTAAAGTCAAGTACGTTAGCAGTTACATGAGAACGCTGATAACGCGGATGCTTCGCATCGCAGATTTCCGCAGATGATTTTCACAGATTTTTTGTAACTGCTAAGGCAGCTTGGTTCGGCATCGAAAATGCCTTGCCACGAAGGCTCGGCCCCCCTCCGGCTCCCCCCGAGCTACGCTCAGGGGGAGGGGACGAAGACAATGCAGGTTTGCAAGTCGCAAGTGGCAAGTTCTTCTGGCAGCGAATTTTCACCTGCAACTTGCTACCTGCCACCTGCCACTTTTACCCTTCGTGCCTTCATGTCGTCGTGTCTTCGTGGTTTTCGACTTTGCTACGTTAGTAGTTACGATTTTTTCTTTATCATCTGCGTTCCCTAATCCTATTTTCGGAACAGTCCCAAAATCTGCCCGAAATGGCCCATTGCTTGCTCAAACGCCCCGATTTGGATATACTTGCTACCATGCCCAATCCATTGATTGCCCTGCTCGTCGGCATCGCCCTGTTGGCCATCCTGGCGATTCTGTTTTGGCCCGATCGCGGACTTTACATCCGATGGCAGCAGGCCCGGCGCATGTCGGCCCGGGTGCTGCGGGAGGACGCTCTCAAATACCTCTACACCAACGAGCTGGAAGGGAGGCCGGTGACCCTGCAAAGTCTGGCCGGGGAGATGGGGATCAGCTTGAATCAGGCGGCCCAACTTCTGGCGGAAATGACCCGGCTGGGCCTGGTGGAATCCCATGACGACGCCTATGATTTGACCGATACGGGTCGGGAGGTCGCCCTCCAGGTGCTGCGCGCCCATCGTCTGTGGGAGCGGTTTCTTAGTGAACGGAGCGGGTACAGCGAGGAGGAATGGCACGCCCGGGCGGATGAAGCTGAGCATTTTCTGGAGCCGGAGGAGGTGGAGGCCCTGGCCGAGAGCCTGGGCAACCCTCGCTTCGATCCCCATGGCGATCCCATCCCCACCGCAGCGGGCGAAACCCCAACCATCCAGTCCAAACCCCTCACCCAGCTTGGCCCCGGCGACCTGGCCCGCATCGTGCATCTGGAGGATCAGCCTGAGCTGGTCTACGCCCAATTGGTGGCAGAAGGCCTGCATCCTGGCATGGAGGTGCTGGTCATCGAAAAGACGCCCCAGCGGGTGCGTTTTATCTCCCGCGGTGACGAACACGTCCTCGCGCCCGTCCTCGCGGCCAATGTGTTCGTGATTCCCGTGCCCAAAGAGCAGGCCAAGACCGCCATCAAACCCCTGGGCGACCCGCTCTCCAGCCTGAAACCGGGCGAAGAGGCCGAGATCGTGGCTGTGAGCCGCACCATGCACCCGGCCGAACGGCATCGTCTGCTGGACCTGGGCGTGCTGCCCGGGGCCAAAGTGCGGGTCGAGTTCAGCAGCCCCCTGGGCGAGCCCGTGGCCTATCTCATTCGCGGGGCGCTCATCGCCCTGCGCGATGACCAGGCCAAGAAGATTTTCGTGAGGAGGCTGTCGCCGCGGTCGGGGAATGGGAGGAAAAAAGTGGGGAGGGCGCTTGTGGAAGGAGCCGCTGATCAAGTCATCAGTCATCAGTGATCAGTAATCAGTTGGCGGCGGTGCATGGACGCCGCCGGATAGGATAGAACGCCATGACGAGCGAACGCAAAACCAAGACGAAAGAGCCGAAAATCCATTTTACCCCGCCGCCCGCGGGCGCAAGCTGCGCCACCTGTCCGGTCCACAATCTGGCCAACCTGCAGAAGCTGGGCGTGGATATGACCGATTGGGATTACGTGGTCGCCCTGGCCGGGAATCCCAACACGGGCAAGAGCACGGTGTTCAACGCACTCACGGGCCTGAAGCAGCACACGGGCAATTGGCCCGGCAAGACGGTGACCCGGGCCGAGGGCGGGTTCGAGTATGGCGGGCATCGCTACAAGCTGGTGGACCTGCCCGGCACCTACTCGTTGCTGGCCACCAGCCTGGATGAGGAGATCGCGCGAGATTTCATCCTGTTCGGGCAGCCCGACGTCACCATCGTCGTAGTGGACGCCACCCGCCTGGAGCGCAATCTCAATCTCACCCTGCAGGTGCTGCAGATCACGGATCGGGTGGTCATCGCCCTCAATCTCATGGATGAGGCCCGGCGCAAGGGCATCCAGGTGGACGACAGGCGTCTGGCCCGAGACCTGGGCGTGCCGGTGGTTCCCATGGCTGCGCGGCAAGGCGAAGGCATCCCCGAACTGCTTCAGGCCGTGGATGACGTGGCCAGCGGTCGCACGGTGGGCAAGCCCCCGCGCATCAAAATCCGCTCCCCTCAGGTCAAGCGGGCGCTGGAGACGTTGACGCCTCTGATCGAGGAGGCGTTTCCCGGCCTGCCTAATGCTCAGTGGGTGGCCTTGCGCCTGCTGGATGGCGATCCCAGCATCATTCAGGCGGTGGAAACGGGCGAGTTGGGGAATCTGCATATCGGCGCCGTTGAAGAAGACCTGTTGGCAGGCTCCGCAGAGGAGGATGCGGGCGTGCAGGAGACTGTCGACGTAGATGTTCAGCGAGAGCGCATCGCTCGCTTGTTGGAAACGGCCTCCCGTCTGCGCTGGGAGCTCAGCGGGGATTTTCATGAACAGATTGTGGAGGATATCTTCGCCGAGGCGTCGCGCATCGCCGGTCGGGCCGTGACCATGCCGGGGGAGAAGCCGGGATTCGATCTGGATCGCACCATCGACCACATCGTCACCCATCGCATCTGGGGCTTCCCCATCATGATCGGGCTGTTCGCGCTCATCTTCTGGATCACGATTACGGGCGCGAATTATCCTTCCCAATTGCTTGCCAACGTGCTCATCGGCGCGATCTATCCCTGGCTCAAAGAAGCCGCCGCGGCCATCGGCGCGCCCTGGTGGCTCAGCGGCCTGCTCATCGATGGCGCGTATCTGTCCACCGCCTGGGTGGTGAGCGTGATGCTGCCCCCCATGGCGATTTTCTTTCCCCTATTCACTCTGCTGGAAGACTTCGGCTACCTGCCGCGGCTGGCCTTCAATCTGGATGAGCTGTTCCACAAGGCGGGCGCGCACGGCAAGCAGTCGCTGAGCATGATGATGGGGTTTGGCTGCAACGCGGCGGGGGTCATCTCCACCCGCATCATCGACAGCCCTCGCGAGCGCCTCATCGCCATCATCACCAACAACTTCGCCCTGTGCAACGGGCGCTGGCCCTTGCAGATTCTCATCGCCACCCTGTTCGTCGGCGCGATGGCGCCCGCGTATCTGGCCGGGATCATCTCGGCCGCGGCCGTGGTGGGCATCGCGTTGTTGGGCGTGATCCTCACGTTCGTCGTTTCCTTTTTCCTCTCCCGCACCATCCTGCGCGGGGAGGTCTCCACCTTTGCGTTGGAATTGCCCCCCTATCGCCCGCCCCGCATCCTCCAGACCATCTACACGTCCATCATCGACCGCACCATCTACGTGCTGTGGCGGGCCATCATCTTCGCTGCGCCCGCGGGCCTGGTCATCTGGATTCTGGCCAACGTGCAGGTGGCGGGCCAGCCCATCGCCAATTACATTGTGGGCTGGCTGGACCCCATTGGCATCCTCATCGGTCTGAACGGGGTCATCCTGCTGGCTTACGTGGTCGCCATCCCCGCCAACGAGCTGGTCATTCCGGTCATCCTCATGCTCACGCTGCTGATGGTGGGCGCACAGGTCGGTTCGGGCGGGTCCGCCACCCTGGTGGATGTGGAGAATCCCAATGAGCTGATGAACATTTTCCAGGCGGGCGGCTGGACCCTGCTGACTGCGGTGAATCTGATGGTGTTCAGCCTCATCCACAACCCCTGCAGCACGACCATCTACACCATCTACAAGGAGACGGGCAGCCGCAAATGGACGGCGGTGGCGGCATTGCTGCCCCTGGCGTTGGGCTTCATCGTCACCTTCTTCATCGCCCAGATCTGGCGGCTGGCCGCGATGGTGGTGGGGTAACGGCCCGAGCGACAGCTCGCTGATACAAACAAAACGCCTTGCGGCCAGATTGGCGCGGGAAGCCAAACACGTAATGGGTAATGCGTAACGACCTCACGGATTACGCATTACGCCGATTGCAGCCTCACTCAACGTTGACCTGGCGTTCCTTTAGCAATCAGCGCTAAGGCACAGTGTACGGAACAGGGTCATTGTGGCGCTGACAGGCATAAAAAAGCCGCCCCGGAATGGAGCGGCTTGGGATGGACGTGTGAATGGTGGGAGGTTAGTTGCCCGGCACAAGGGCGAAGTCGAATTCTCCACTCTGGTTGTCATCCGCCGAAGCGGTCTGGGTGCAGTTCAATGTGCGGAGCTGATAGTAGTAGTTGATGTTGGGGTCATGGATGACCTGATCGGAGTCGTAATCAATCGTGCTGAAGTCATGCCCTTCCCACACCAGGGTGCTGCTGCTATCGCCTGGAGTGAAGTAGGGCGTTTCGCTGCGCCAGAGTTGGTAGGAGTTGTAGATGTCGCCCGTAGCGGACCAGTCGAATCCGGTGTATTTCTGATCGCCTGCAAAGGCGATATGCGAATCGGCAGGGGTGACGTTGTTGTCGCAGATATGCGTCAGCCCCATGGCGTCATTGGTCGTGGTATTCACGGTTACTTCCGCTTCGTTGATGACGTTGTTCCCGGCGCTGGTCGTCACTGTGGCCTGATAGCCGAACGTTTTGGAAGAGGGTTTTAATCCCACCCAAACGTCGACGCTGCCGTCGGGCATGGTTCCCGTGCCGTTGTAGTAGTAATTGTCGCCGAGCGTGCCGGTTTCGTCCTCGCCGCCTATGGTGACGTCGGGTGTCGTGGGACCGCTGAGTGGCCCGCCGCTGGGATAAGAGAACCACACATTGTCACTTCCTTTTTCAATCCACATCTGGAACGTGGCGGTTGTGTTGGGATCGCCCTTCAGGGGGATAGTGTTCCATTCCAGCACGTAATGGGGCCTACCATTGTACAAGACGCCCGATTCGTAATACATCTGTCCGCCAGATTCAGGATCCAGGTCGGTCCAGAAGGGAGCAATAAGGTTGTCAAAATCGTCGATGAGGTCGTTGGTGGGGAAGCTTTGGTTGGTGGTCGGAGGACAAAGCTGGAATGGACCAATGCCCGCGCGCACGACGCCATTGGCGGACATAATCATGTCGCCATAATGTTTGTTGACATACCAGAAGTCCACCGGAACGAGGTAACAGACGTTTTCGCCGTCGCCTGGTTCATAGATGGGAATGCCCGTGCTGGCGATGCTTTGGAAGCCGGAGCGGTTTTGCTCCTCGGTCACATAGGTGGCGGCCGCCATTGTTCCCGACCAGGAAAGGGTGTTAGTCCCGCTGTCATAAGTCCATCCGCCGGTGGCGGAGCCTGACACATAGGATGCGCCAGCAGGAACTGGATCGGAAAGGCTGAAGGTCTGGTCGGAGGTTTCGTAATTCTTGATGGTGACGCTGTAATCCAGCGTATCCCCATTGGCGGCACCCGAGAGGTTGACCGACTTAACAATCATGCGATCATCGGTGCTTGCGGCGACTTTCACGGCTACGGGGAAGTGGGCGTCGGGAGCCAGGCCGCTATTTTCGGCCCACATGACTTCGCCGAAGTACCATTGACCAGGTTGAAGCCCGGTGACATCGACGGTGAGGCTGAAAGAGGCGGAGCCGTTGGCGGGAAGACTCAGCGTCGTCGTCGAAAGCGAACCTGTGAGGCCATTGGCGCCGGTGAATACCCCGGTCCAGGTCATATCCTGTCCCGTAGGATTATGGACGGTGCGAGTCCAACTGCAGGTGCGGTAGCAAACGCCCTGACCAAAGCTGGCGATATTCAGGGTGGTGGGATCGCCGCCCGCGTCCGGGTTGGTGTTGTCATAATTCGCGCGAGTTTCCTCAAGGAGCATGGCGGCATCCTTGGCGTTCCCCAGCGCCACCCGGCCAGCACCCGATGAGAAAGGCGTCGTTGGCGTAGCTCCATCCGCTTCGGTCAAGCCAGTATTCTTGGCCGTTGTCATAATGGCGGATTTAATCTCATCCGGATTCCAACCGGGATGGGCTTGCTTCATCAGGATGCCCGCGCCTGCCAGGTGGGGGCTGGACATGGATGTGCCGCTGTACACTCCGTAGTCGGGACCATTGCTCGGATCGCCGTCATCCGCTATGACTGCGAAGATGTCGACGCCTGGGCCGATGATGTCGGGCTTTACAATGCCAGGAGCGGCGGGATCGGGGCCACGGGAACTGAATGCAGCCATGTGATCGGCATATTTTGTATTGATATCCATTTGGGTTCCAGCGATGGTGGCTGTATGCCCGGTATCGCCATTGGCCAACCAGTTTTTCAGCTTGACGCCGTCATTGTATGTGATGTGCACCGAAGGAATGGAGTGTGCGTCCGCACTGAGGCTATCACCTTCATGGATGGTGTTGGCCAAAATCATGCCGCCGCCGCCCGCTGCCGCAACATTGGCGCTTTTGTCCACACGGGCGATCTCGCCACGATCGCAGACCACGATCTCGCCATTGAATTCATTGGACGGCCAGATGCCCGCTTTGCACAGTGCGTTGCCGTAATCCCCGGCGTAGACGATGGGCGCAGGGCCATAGCCCGAGGTGATGCTACGACCTTCAATGTCGGATAAAGCTGTTCCTTGATCTGTAGTCATGCCCGTTAGCCAATTGGCGAATGCCCGGTCATGGGTGCTGGCTCCCACCGCTAACAACCAGGGAGCATCTGCAGGCGATCCCAGGGTGCTTGGACCAGGACCGCTGTTACCCGCCGAAGTAGCCACGAAGATATTGGCGTCCCAAGCATCCAGGAAAGCCTGTGCATCATCGTCGGTCCAGGGATTGGAGGAGGGACCGCCAATAGAGTAGTTGATGACGTCGACGCCGTCGGCCACCGCCTGGTTGATGGAATCAGTCAACGCCGAGAGGGGGCAGCCATTGGCGCCGCAGGCGCGATAGGCGATGATGTTGGCATGAGGCGCCACGCCGGAGATGGTGCGGGTAAAGGTAATGGTGGGAGCGATGAGCTCGGCATCATTCACGAAATTGCCCGCGGCGGTGCTGGCAGTGTGACTGCCATGTCCTTCCTCATCCCGGGGACCATTGCCATCATTGACAAAGTCGTACATGCCGATGAGCTTGTCGTTGCATTGTAGGCCGCTGTCATAGTTTGGATCGGAGGGATTGCACCAGCCTTTATAGTTTCCGCTTCCCAGAGGATTTGTGTGATCGTAACCATCACCGCCCACGTCTGCAAAGGAAGGATGCCCGTCATTGATGCCGGTGTCGATGACGCCGATGACAATGCCTTCGCCACAGCCTCCGCCATCCACAGTGCAGTCGGCGCTATTGCGAGGCCCCCACATACTGGGAGCGCCGATCCATTCGGGACCGCGATCGGTGAGAGGATACTTCATATAATCCTTTTGCACCTTGCGCACCATTGGCAAGGAAGCGATCTTGGCCGCTTCTTCTGCCGTCAATTGCAGAGTGAGACCATTATAAACGACGTCGAACACCCGATCTGCTTTGAGTTCTCGCCCCAGAAGCTCCGAAGCCTGTTGCAGAAATTCATCCCGTTTTTGAGCCAGGTAATCGAGGTAAGCCTGACTGGCGGGGCCATTCACATCCAGTTTGGCAGCGCCCGTGGCCCGTGGGTTGGTGGGCGCCAGGCCCGGAATGCCTCCGCGATAGGCGGCCAGAGAAGGATTGTTCAGACGGATGATATAGGTTGCCGTGTTTCCCCCCTCTTGCGCCAAAGGACGGACAGACGTCCCTTCATCCGCCTGGGCAAGAGGAGCGACAGCGAAAACCAGAGCCATTAGCAGGCCCAAAGCCAAAATGCCGCGCAACGTTCCTTTCATAATTTTTCTCCTAAAAGTGGTGAAAAGGAAAAATGTTCAATTTCCAAAAAATAACAATAAAATAGTCTACACCAAAAATTGCGGAGGGAAAAATGCGCGTTTGAGCGTGCTGCGGTAAGAGATTGCAAGCCCCAGAAATTTCGGGTATCATAACACCGTCTTCTTTCCTTATCGTTCCTCTCATGGAGGAGGAAAGTAAATCGCATTTCTTTTTCCTTCGCCCTGGCCGCCCTGTTGGCGGGAATCTCTCTGAAGGGGTGGGCGGCCCAGGCTCAAACCGGCCCCGAATCTCCCACGGGCCGCTATGTCATTTTGCTAAACGATACGCCCATCGCCTTGTATCCAGACGGTATCCCGCGTCTGGCGCCCACCAGCCCCAAGTGACGGGCGATGGGGCGAAGTCCCCGGCTCGATTCGAACATCGACCACAGCCATCCTTCTTTCGCGGATATCGGCGATGACGACAACGACCACCGGAATCCCTTGGGCAGCGGCGTTTATAAAGGTGAGTGCATGGATGCGCCCGCCCTTTGTGATGACAAGCGCATTAGCAGCATGTATGATGATATGGACGCGGGGTCGAGGGACGATGACAAGCATGGCAGTCACACCGCCCGCACGGCCGGGGCGACTTCCTCGATGATATCGCACGGCTCCCACCATTACCTTGACCATGAGCAGCTCCGGAGCGACCCCATGCCAATACCATTCCCTAAATCCCCCTTCCTCCGCCACGAGACTTTGCGCCGCTGCCGTTGCTGCCGTATAATTGACTTCAAGGCTGATACACTTCCGTCGTTAAGACGCAAATTGTGAAACAAAATTTAATGAAGTTGATATGACTTGATTGATTTTATCTTCAAGCTGAAAGCAAATCGAAGTCGTAACTATACAGGTATCCTGCAAAATGTTCTACCACGAAGGCTCGACCCCCTCCGGCTCCCCCGAGCTGCGTTCAGGAGGAGGGGACGAAGCCACGAAGAAAACCTTGACTGTTTTCCCTTCGCGGCTTCGTGTCGTCGCGTCTTCGTGGTTTTTACCTTGCTATGATTGGGTGCGTGTATAGTTCGACAATGTCAAATTTCCTGTAACTGCTAACGTACCCCGGTTAACAAACCACAAAGGACACAAAGGCACGAAGAATACGAAGAAAAAAATGTATAAATTGCCCTTTGTGCCTTTGTGTCTTCGTGTTCTTAGTGGTTTTCAGGTGACGATCGGTGACGACCTTAGTCGTTACAATTTCCTCCAAATACGTCATTCCGACGACCGAGGGGAGGAGAAATCTAACCCGAAGGGCGCTTCGCTAGATTCCTCAGCCGTTTCGCTCCCTCGGAATGATGTAATGTGATATTGTCAAGATAGTTACAATACGTTAGCAGTTGCCCATATTTGCATTCAATGAGGTTGTTCATGGCAGCAGAGCAGCAAAACCCGATACAGGGTCTAGGGATTCAAACATTGGTGGATTTATTGCAATTTCGGGCAGCGGAGAACCGATTCGAACGGGCCTATGTGTTTTTGGAAGATGGCGAGCAGGATGAATCGGTGATGAGTTACGCCGATCTCGATCGCCGCGCCCGCGCCATTGCCGCGGCTTTGCAGGATGCGGGTCTGCAGCGCGGCGACCGGGCCGTGCTCCTCTATCCGCCCGGCCTGGAGTACATTGCCGGGTTCTTCGGCTGCCTCTACGCGGGCGTCATCGCCGTGCCCGCCTATCCGCCCAACCCCATGCGCCTGGACCGCACCCTGCCCCGGCTCCAGGCCATCGTGCGGGATGCCGACGCCCGCGTGGCCCTGACCACCGAGCCCATTCTGCAGATGGCGCCCTTCGTCTTTGCCCAGGCGCCCGACCTGGCCGCGATGCAGTGGATCGCCACCGACACGATAGGGAATGAGCAGGCGGACGCCTGGAAGAAGCCCGACATCGGGGCGGAGGACCTGGCCTTCCTGCAATACACCTCCGGCTCCACCCAGACCCCGCGCGGGGTCATGCTCGCCCACGCCAACCTGCTCCACAATCTGGAGCTCATCCGCCAGGCGTTCGAATTGGTTACGGCCGAGGATATCGGCGTCATCTGGCTGCCGCCCTACCACGACATGGGCCTCATCGGCGGCCTGCTGGAGCCCATCTACAACCTGATGCGGGTGATTCTCATGTCGCCCATCGCCTTCCTGCAGCGGCCCGTGCGCTGGGTGCAGGCCATCTCCAAATACCAGGCCACGGTCAGCGGCGGGCCCAACTTCGCCTACGACCTGGTGGCCCGCAAGATCACGCCCGAGCAATTGGCGCAGCTCGACCTCAGCCGCTGGAACATGGCCTTCAACGGCGCGGAGCCCATCCGCCCCGCCACCCTGAAGCGCTTTGCCGAGGTGTTTGCCCCGGCCGGATTCCGCTACGACGCCTTCTATCCTACCTATGGCCTGGCCGAGGGCACGCTCATCACCACCGGCGGGCGGCGGAACGATCCCCCCATCCTCCACGATTTCCCCGCCGACGTGCTTTCGGGCGACCCCCGAGACGCGGGGAAAACCACGACGCTGGTCGGGTGCGGCGTTTCGCTGGGGGATCAGACGACGCTTATCGTCGATCCCGAAAGCTTCGAGGTGCTGTCCGAGGGCCAGGTGGGGGAGATCTGGGTGAAGGGGGGCAGTGTGGCGCGCGGGTATTGGCGCAATCCCGAGGCCACCGAGGCCACGTTCAACGCCTTCACCGCGGACGGCCAGGGGCCCTTCCTGCGCACGGGCGACCTGGGCATTGTGATGGACGGCCAGTTCTTCATCGCCGGGCGCATCAAAGACCTGATCATCATCGACGGGCGCAACCACTATCCCCAGGATATCGAATTCACCGTGGAGAAGGCCCATCCCGCCATCCGGCCCGGCTGCACCGCGGCCTTCTCGGTGGATACGGACGAGGGTGAGCAACTGGTCATCGTCACCGAGGTCCGTAAGCAATACAAGCCCCGGGCGGGCGACGATCCCTTCGACCTCGATCCCGAGGCCCTGCGCCAGGCCATCCGCAAGGCCGTGAGCGAAGCCCACGAGCTGCGGGTGCACGATATCCTCTTCCTGCCCGCGGGCGAGATCCCCAAGACCTCCAGCGGCAAGATCCAGCGCTACGCCGCCCGCAAGGGCTATCTCGCCGGCTCCTTCCCCCGGTGGGATGGGTAGCAGGTCGCAAGTTTGCAAGTGGCAAGTTCACCTGCTACCTGCCACCTGTCACCTGCCACCTGCCACCTGCCCACTCTTGTCCGCTCACTGAACACTGATTACTGCTCACTGAACACTACCCATGACCCCAACCTCCCTCGACGCCATCCGCGAATGGCTCATCCAACAGATCGCCGACCTCCTGGGCGCGCCCCCCGAGCAGATCGACCCCAATCAGCCCCTGGAGCGCTTCGGCATCGCCTCGCGCGACGCCATCACCCTGGTCGGGGACCTGGAAAGCTGGACGGGATTGAGTCTCTCGCCCACGCTGGTGTACGAATATCCCACCATCGAGGCCATCTCCCGGCATATCGCCGCCCGGCTGCGGTTGGGTGAGGAAGAAAAGGCCGTGGGGATGACCGTGCCTCTGCCCGTGCAGCGGGCGGACGCGGGGGATGAGCCCATCGCCATCGTGGGCATGGCCTGCCGCTTCCCCGGCGCGGATGATCCCGACGCGTTCTGGGAGCTGCTGATGAACGGCGTGGACGCCATCACCGAGTTCCCGCCCGACCGGGTGGAACTCGATCCCGCCCGAATCTATGATCCCCACGGCGGGCCGGGCAAGGTCATCAGCAAGTGGGGTGGGTTCATCGATAAGGTCGATTACTTCGATCCCGTGTTCTTCGGCATCTCCCCGCGCGAGGCCGCGCACATGGACCCCCAGCAGCGGCAGTTGCTGGAGGTGAGCTGGGAGGCGCTGGAACACGCGGGCATTCCCCTGGACACGTTGCGGGGCGGGAATGTGGGCGTCTTCGTGGGCATCTCCAATCATGATTATTACCTGTTGAAGCGGGGCGACCTGAAGCAGCTCGCCGCGTATAGCGGCGTGGGCAACGCCTTCAGCGTCGCCGCCAACCGCCTGTCTTACATTTTCGATTTTCACGGCCCCAGCGTGGCCGTGGACACAGCCTGTTCCTCCAGCCTGGTGGCGGTGCACATGGCCTGTCAGGCCCTGAACCAGGGCGAGGCCGACGCGGCCCTGGCCGCGGGCGTGAACGTCATCCTGGCGGCAGAGACCACCGTCACCTTCTCCCAGGCCGGCATGATGTCCCCCTCCGGGCGCTGCAAGACCTTCGACGCCTCGGCCGACGGCTATGTGCGCAGCGAGGGCGTGGGCGTCCTCGTGCTCAAGCGCCTTTCCGACGCCCAACGGGACGGCGACGCCATCCTCGCCCTGATCCGCGGGACCGCAGTGAATCAGGATGGCCGCAGCCAGGGCATCTCCGCGCCCAACCCCGCGGCCCAGGCCGCGGTCATCCGCACCGCCATGATGCGGGCGGGCATCGGGCCCGAGGACGTGGATTATATCGAGGCCCACGGTACAGGCACGCGGCTGGGCGATCCTATCGAGATGGAAGGGCTGGCCGCGGCTCTGGAGGGGCGTTCGATGGACGACCCGGTGTTCGTCGGGTCGGTGAAGACCAATGTGGGGCACATGGAGTCCGCCGCGGGCGTGGCCGGGCTGATCAAGACCGTGCTCGCCCTGCAGCACGAGACCATCCCCCCGCACATTCACCTGCGGGAGGTCAACCCCCTCATCCCCATCGACGAGCTGCCCATCGAGATCCCGACCATGGCCATCCCCTGGCCGCGGGAGCCGGGCCGCACCCGCTACGCGGGCGTCAGCTCCTACGGCTTCGGCGGCACCAACGCCCATATCATCCTCTCCGAAGCGCCCGAACAGCCCCCCGCCCGCAACGACGCGGACCGCGCCGCGCATCTCCTCACCCTGTCCGCGCAGTCGCCCGAGGCCCTGAACCAGCTCATCGGCCGCTACCAGGCCTGGCTGCAGGCCCATCCCCAGGCCCATCTGGGGGATATCGGATACACGGCCAACGCCGGGCGCTATCACTTCAGCCATCGGCTGGCCGTGGTGGCGCAGGACCGGGATGAGCTGCTGGCCCGGTTGGACGCGGCCGCACGGGGCGAGACCGGCGCCGGGGTGCGGATGGGACGCGCCCCCTCGGGCGAGAAGCCCCTGACCGCGTGGCTGTTCACCGGCCAGGGCGCGCAGTATCCGGGCATGGGCCGGGAACTCTACGCCACCCAGCCCACCTTCCGCGCCGCCCTGGACCGCTGCGCCGCCATCCTCGACGACTATCTCGAAAAACCCCTGCTCGACGTCCTCTTCCCCGACGATCCCGAGGACGAGACGATTCACGATACGACCTACACCCAGCCCGCGCTCTTCGCGGTGGAATACGCGCTGGTCGAGTTATGGCGAAGCTGGGGCCTGGAGCCCGATTTCGTCATCGGCCACAGCGTGGGCGAGTACGTGGCCGCGGTGGTGGCGGGCGTCATGAGCCTGGAGGATGGGCTCAAGCTCATCGCCGCCCGCGGGCGGCTCATGGGCTCGCTGCCCCGCGACGGCAGCATGGCCGCGGTGTTCAGCGACATTCGCACCGTGGCCGCGGCCATCGCTCCCCACATGCAGGAAGTGTCCATCGCCGGGGTCAACGGCCCCAAACTCGTGGTCATATCGGGCGTGACCGAGCGGGTGGAAGCCATCAGCGAGCAGTTGAAGGCCCAGGGCGTGCGGGTGCAGCCCCTCACCGTCTCCCACGCCTTCCACTCCCCCCTCATGGACCCCATCCTCGACGAGTTCGAGGCCGTGGCCCGGGAGATCGAGTTCCGCACGCCCGCCATCCCCCTCATCTCCAACGTCACCGGCATGGCCGTCATGCCCGGCGAGGTCATCGACGCGGGCTACTGGCGCAAACATATCCGCATGGCCGTGCAATTCAGCATGGGCATGCAGACCCTGGCCCGCCTGGGCGCGACCGTCTTCCTCGAAGTCGGGCCGCATCCCACCCTCATCGGCATGGGCCGTCGCATCCTCGACGACAAAACCCTGGTCTGGGCGCCCTCCCTCCATCGCAAGCAGGGGGATTGGCCCACCCTGCTCGACGGGCTGGCCCAGCTCTACCTGGCGGGCCTGCCCATCGACTGGCAGGGCTTCGACCGGGATTACGAACGCCGCCGCCTGCGCCTGCCCACCTATCCCTTCCAGCGGCAACGCTACTGGCACGCGGTCACGCTGGATCAACTCGCCCCCCGCGAGCTGGATCACCCCATCCTCACCCGGCGGCTGCGCTCGCCCCTGCTGGAACAGATCGTGTTCGAGGCCCGCGCCGGGCTGGAGAGCCATCCCTGGCTGGGGGATCATCGGGTGGGCGAGTTCGCGCTCTTCCCCGCGGCCGGGTTCCTGGAGTTGATGGCCGCGGCCGCGCGGCGGGCCTATGGCAACGCGGCCCGCGGCCTGACCGACGTCGCTTTTCAGGACGCGCTCGTGCTGGGCGATGAGGACGTCACCCTGCAGGTGGCCCTGCCTTCCCGGCCCGATGCCTCGGCCCCGGCCCAGGTGTACGCCCTGGAGGATCCCGAACAGGACCGCTGGCGGGTGAAGGCCGCGGCCTCGGTCACCTCCGCGGCGGCCACGCCTCCGCCCCCTTCCCTGGAGGCCCTGCAGGCCGCGTGTCCCGAGCCGGTGGACATGGCCGCGTTCTACCAGCGGCTGGCGCAGGCGGGCCTGCGCTACGGCCCCGCCTTCCGCGGGGTGCAGGAAGCCTGGTCGGGCGAAGGCCAGGCCCTGGGGCGCTTGCGGCTGCCCGAGGACGCGGGCGATCCCCGCGACTTCCTCATCCATCCCGCCCTGCTGGATGCGGCCTTCCACGTGGTGGCCGCGGCCGTGGGCGAGATGGATGACGCCGACGACCGCATCTTCCTGCCCGTGGGCGTCAAGGGCTTCCACGTCCTGGGCCAGTCGGATGAGCGGCTGATCTGGGCCCACGCCCGCCTGCGGGAAGCCCCCGGCGACCTCATCCTGGCCGACGTGCAGGTGTTCACGCCTGCGGGCCGGGTGCTGGTCGCGGTGGAGGGCCTGCAGGTGAAGCCCATCTCCGCCGCCGCGTTGCTGCAAGACCTCAGTCGCCGCGATATCGGTGACTGGTTCTACCGCCTGGACTGGCGGCCCCAACCCCTGGAAGCGTCTCGCGCCGTGGCCGCGCAGCCCGGCTGGTGGCTGGTGTTGGACGCGGATGGCCGGATGGATGCCGTCGTCGCCGGTCTGGAAGCGGGCGGGGATCAGGTGGTGCGCGTGGTTCCGGGCGACGCCTTCGGGGCCACCACCGCCGCCTGGACGGTGAATCCCTTCCGCAAAGAGGATTTCCAGCGCCTGCTGGCCGCGCTCCAGCCCCAGCATCCCCTGCCCCCGCGCGGGGTCATCTTCGCCTGGGGGATGGGGGACGAGCCTGAACCCGCGTTGGCGGGCGCGCTCCATCTGGCCCAGACCCTGCTGCTGGATGGCTGGAGTGAGAAACCCCGGCTGTGGCTGGTCACCCGCGCGGCCCAGGCCGCGGCCGATGAGGACGTGGACGCGAACGGCGGCCCGTTGTGGGGCTTCGGCGCCACCCTGGCCCTGGAGCATCCCGAACTACGTCCCACCCTGGTGGACTGGCCCGCCCAGGCCGACGTCACCGAAGCCTTCATCGCCGAGCTGCTGGCCGATGGGGAGGAAAACCGCGTCGCCCTGCGCTCGGACGGGCGCTACGTGGCCCGGCTGCGTTACCTCCGGGAGGCGGCCAGGAGCGTTTCCCCGTCGCCTCAAGGCGCTGGCCGCCTCCCGGAGGTGGTGAGGCTGGAGATCCCCCAACGCGGCCAGCTCAGCAACCTGACGCTTCAGCCCATGCAACGTCCTGCGCCCGGACCGGGCCAGGTGGTCATCGCGGTGCGGGCCGCGGGCCTGAATTTCCGCGACGTGATGAACGCCATGGGCCTCTATCCCGGCGATCCCGGCCCCCTGGGCGGGGAGTGCGCGGGCGTGGTGGTCGAGGTCGGCCCGGGCGTGGCGCACGTGCAGGTCGGCGACCGGGTCATGGGCATCGCGCCCGCCAGTTTCGCCGCCTACGCCCTCACCGACGCCCGACTGGTCACCCGCATCCCCGACCGCCTGACCTTCGAAGAGGCGGCCACCATTCCCATCGTCTTCCTCACCGCCCACTACGCGCTCAATCGCCTGGGCGGGATGCACGAAGGCGACCGGGTGTTCATCCATTCCGCCAGCGGCGGCGTGGGCCTGGCCGCGATCCAGCTCGCCCAGCGCGCGGGCGCGGAGGTCTTTGGCGCGGCCGGGACCGACGCCAAGCGGGATTATCTGCGCAGCCTGGGCGTGAAGCACGTGTACAATTCCCGCTCGCTGGACTACGCCGACCAGGTGCTGGCCGACACCGACGGCGTGGGCGTCACCATGGTGCTCAACTCCCTGGCCGAGGGCTACATTCCCGCCAATCTGAAGATGCTGGCCCCGGGCGGGCGCTTCCTGGAGATCGGCAAGGTGGGTATCTGGACGCCCGAGCAGATGGCCGAGGCCCGGCCCGACGTGGCCTACCATATCATCGCCCTGGACACACTCTCCGCCGAACAGCCCGACCTGGTGGGCGAGGTGCTGGCGGAACTGGCGGCCATGTTTGCCGCGGGCGACCTGCAGCCCTTGCACCGCACCGAGTATCCCCTGGAACAGGCCGAGGCCGCATTTCGTTTCATGGCCATGGCCAAACACATTGGCAAGATCGTCCTCACTCTGCCCGAAGCCCCCGCCGCGGCCGACGCCCGGCCCATCCCCGTGCGAAAGGATGGCGCTTATCTCATCACCGGCGGCTTGGGCGCACTGGGGCGGCTGACCGCGGCCTGGCTGGTGGAGAAGGGCGCGGGCGCGGTGGGTCTGGTCTCCCGCCGGGAGCCGGATGAGGCCGCCCGGGCCTGGATGGATGAGCTGGAAGCCCAGGGCGCTCGCGTTATCGCCCTGCAAGCCGACGTGGCCCATATCGACGAGCTGGAAGACGCGATCTTCGATCTGGAAGATGAAGCGGGCCTGCCCCTGCGCGGGGTCATCCACGCCGCGGGCGTGCTGGACGACGGCGTCCTCTTGCAGCAGCGCTGGGATCGCTTCGAGGACGTGCTCGCGCCCAAGCTGGAGGGCGCGGCCAATCTCCACCGTCTCACCTTCGACCGCGACCTCGATTTCTTCATCGCCTATTCCTCCATCGCCTCCCTGCTGGGCTCGCCCGGCCAGAGCAACTATGCCGCGGCCAACGCCTATCTCGACGCCCTGGCCCACCAGCGCCGCAGCCAGGGCCTGCCCGGCCTCAGCATCAACTGGGGCCCGTGGGCCGACGCGGGCATGGCCGCCCGCGCGGGCCAGGACGCGCGCGCGGGCCGGGGGTTGTGGCCCATCCCGCCCGAACTGGGCCTGCAGGCCCTGGACGCGCTCATGGACGGGGGCGCGCCCGCCCAGGTCGCGGTGATCTCGGTGGATTGGCGGCGCTTCCTCGGCAGCTTCCCCCAAACGCCGCCCCTGCTGGCCGATTTCGCGCCCGCCCAGACCGAAGCCGCACCCCAAGCGGTTGTCTCCGCCCTGTCGGAGGAGCTGGCCGCGCTGCCCGCGGAGGACCGCCGCGACGCGGTGGTGGCCTACCTGCGGGCGCAGGTGCAGCGCATCCTGGGCCAGGGCTCCCCCGACCAGGTGGACCCCTACGCCGCGCTCAGCGAGATGGGCATGGACAGCCTCATGGCGGTGGAGCTGAAGAACGCGCTGGATCAGGCCACGGGCCGCAACCTGCCCGCGACCATGGCTTTCGAATATCCCACCATCGACGCCATCGCCGGCTACCTGCTCAACGACGTGTTCCAGTTCGACGGCCAGCAGCCTGCGCCCGAGCCGGAACCGGCTTCCGACCCATCCCTCACCTCAACCGACCCCGATTTCCCCGACCTCGAGGCCCTCTCCGACGAGGAGCTGGAGGCGTTGTTGATGGAGAAGTTGGAGGATATTGAGGATTTGGATGAGTTGGAGGAGTAGGAAGCTGGGGGACCTGGAGACCGGGAAACCGGTAAACCAGGGTTAGCCCCAAGCTTTTTCAAGATTCCGTGCATTTTTCGCTTTCCGGCCCCGCCCGGAGCTGAAGCCTCCGGGCTACGCAACCACGCCGGGTGAACCCGGCTTACGGGCCAGCGGGCGCGCCAAAGCCCCGTTCACGGGGCGCTGTTTGTA
>JALXCB010000026.1 GCA_026991225.1 Anaerolineae bacterium
CCCCCTCAAGGGGGCTTTCAGAGCCAGCCCGCGCCCAAAGCCGGGTTCACCCGGCGTGGTTTTGTAGCCCGGCGCTTCAGCGCCGGGTGGAGCCCGCATGACCGAATTCCTGATGACAACGCGATTTGCCAAAATTTTAGGACGCACCCCTGCCAATCCTCCGACATCTCGCGCCATGACGCTCTTTCAATTTCTCTTGCTCCTGCTCACCATCGGCTTCGAAGTGCTGGGCACCGTGTCGCTAAAGCTCTCCCACGGCTTCACGAAGCTCATTCCCAGCCTTCTGGTCATTGTAGGATACGGTGTTTCGTTTTATCTGTTGGCGGCGTTGCTGAAGCAGGGCGCGCCTATCGGCATCATTTACGCCATCTGGTCGGGCCTGGGCACGGTGGCCATCGTCCTCATCGGCTATCTGGTCTGGCAGGAAAAGCTCTCGATGCCCACGCTCATCGGCATCGCCCTGGTCATCATCGGCGTCGTGTTGATCAATCTGACCACGGAAAGCGCACACTGAGGCGGGCGCTTACCGGTTTACCAGTTCTATTTTCGTAACCCTTGTGTTTCTCGCGCCGTTGTCTTGCCGCTGGACGTGCGAGATATGGAGTGAAAATGGCTGGCGGTCAATCATCCCATCGCGGAGACGCGTTCGGGCCGGATGCAATAGATCACCCTTTCCTCATCGGCTGGGGATTCCCAGTCCTGACCGGTGTAACGACGGGAGAGTTCATTGATGTGCAGACGGGCGATATCGCCCTCGATGATCTCCACGACGCGACCGCGGATCTGGATATAACGATACGGAGTTCGGTCATCCACGATGACGAAAGCCACGCGAGGATCCCGCCGCATGTTACGATCCTTGACGCGGCCTTTGGCGGAATTGACGCGGATGTACTGGCCGTCGAAATCGAACCAGAGGGGCGTGGCCTGGGGCGAGCCATCGGGCATGACAGTGGCCAGGATCGCCAGCAATGGCCGTTCCAGCAAATCCAGATATTGGGAGGGAATGATGTTCGCGGGCATAGCTTTCTTTCCTTGATGATACTCTCTGTTGAAATGAACGGATTTTCATTGTCTCATAAACATACTTCCAGGGCAAACATTTGTCTTTTTGCAAACAGAAGATATTGCTCGATTTGGTGTTTTGGCATTTTACGAAAGTAAAGGAGAAATTGAAAAGAGGTGCAATTTTCGCGTTATTTATGCGTATTTGTGGATAATTTCAAAATTTACTTTTGAGGGAAGTGTATTGACAAATTCCGTCGCTTCTCGTATACTTCTGAAAAGGAAAGTGTAATTATGGCATCAATGTGAATTCGCTGACTTGGATACGAACTCAGTGTTTTTTTGAATTGACTTGTTTTTGAACCACGATTTCAGGCGTCCTTTGTTGTAGCGCTCCTGAAAACGTTCGGGCGTTGCGGTCATACGGAAACGTGAATCCAAATTGAAAAATGGGCGCCCAATGCGGTGTGCTTATGAAGATGGGCGTGTCGCCTATGGCGGCCTCGCCGATCGTACGGCCACGCATGGCATTGCCAGCTCTCATGCCTCGTTTTCTCTCGCCCTCTGATTTCACCGGCATGTCATGCAAGCCCCTCTCCCCTTGCGAAACCCGACCGGATAGCCTGGTCGGGTTTTGTAATCCGGTCGGAGTGCATGAGCCAGTTTCCGTCGGACTGAATGCGGGGCGTTCTTGCGCGCGTTTGGGAAATGCCAGCGCGGGGGATATACTGTAGCAATGGCGAAACCGCCATTCTTCAAATTCAAACAGCAATTCCGTTGGCGTTGACAATCCACGCAACCCTTTCGCTCAAGGAGGAGCCGTATGCTGAATCTTTCCATTTTGCTGGAAGCCAGCGCCCAGGATTATCCGGGCAACGTGGCTGTCATCTTCAATGACAAAAAGATGACCTATGCGGAGCTGAATGCCGCGGCGAACATGTTCGCCAATGCCTTGACCAAACTGGGGGTGAAGCGGGGAGATAAAGTCGCTCTGATGATGCCCAATGTGCCCTATTTCCCCATCGCCTACTATGGCATTCTCAAGACCGGGGCCACGGTGGTTCCCTTCAACGTGCTCTTCACGGCCCGCGAAGTCGCCTTCCATATCAAGGACAGTGACGCGGTGGCTCTGGTGGGATTTTCCATGTTTGGGGAAGCGGCGATGGAGGGATTCAAGCAGGTGGATGCCTGCAAGCATTTGATCATGGCCAGCGCCGATCCCAGCAAACCCTTCGAGGGGGATGGGGAAACCATTTTCGATTTCAACCAGTTCCTGGGCTTCGGCGGCTCCCCGGTCTTCGACACGGTGCAGACCATGCCCGACGACACCGCGGTCATCCTCTACACCTCGGGCACGACGGGCACGCCCAAGGGCGCGGAGCTCACCCACAGCAACATGGTCATGAACGCCATCGGCAGTCAGAAGCTGGTGGATGCCAAACCGGGCGACGTGGCCCTGGCCACCCTGCCCCTGTTCCACTCCTTCGGCCAGACCGTGATCATGAACATGGCCTTTTACTCGGGCGCGACCATCACCCTGCTGCCTCGCTTCAAGCCCGACGACGCTTTCCGCATTATGGAACGGGATGGGGTGACCATCTTCGCGGGGGTGCCCACCATGTATTGGGCACTGTACAGCTATCCCCATGCCGAAGAGGAATTCGACATGGACAAGATCGTGAAGAACCTCCACACCGCGGTCTCCGGCGGCGCGGCTTTGCCCGTGGAGTTGCTGCGCAATTTCGAGGCCCGCTTCAACGTCCCCATCCTCGAAGGTTACGGCCTCAGCGAAACCTCGCCCGTGGCCAGCTTCAACGTGCGCTGGAAGGAGCGCAAGCCCGGCTCTATTGGCATCCCCATTTGGGGCGTGCAGATGGCCCTGGTGGACGATGAGGACAATTTCATCCCCAAACCCACGAAGCCTGGCGAGCTGAGCGAGGTGGGCGAGATCGTCATTCGCGGGCACAACGTGATGAAGGGCTATTACAAGCGGCCCGACGCCACCGCGGAGGTCATGCGGGGCGATTGGTTCCATTCGGGCGATCTGGGCCGCATGGACCACGAAGGCTACTTCTTCATCGTCGACCGCAAGAAGGAAATGATCATCCGCGGCGGCTACAACGTCTATCCGAGGGAAGTGGAAGAATATCTCATGACCCACCCCAAGGTCTCGCTGGTGGCGGTGAAAGGCGTGCCCGATCCCAAAATGGGCGAAGAAGTGAAGGCGTATATCGTACTCAAGGAGGGTGAGACCGCGACCGCGGAGGAGATCATCGCATACGCCAGGAAAGGCCTGGCCGCGTACAAATACCCGCGGTTGATCGAATTCCGCACCTCCCTGCCTATGACCGCCACAGGCAAGATCCTGAAGCGGGCGCTGACCGACTGATCCACAAGGCGTGAAGCGCCCTCCTTTCCCCTTATGACCCCCGAAGCATGACGCTTTGGGGGTTTTTGTTTGCTGCCATGGCCCTCGAACATTTGACGCAGACGACCTCCGGGAGGTGGCGCCAAACGCTTCATTTTGACCAAAACTCTGTCGCCACCTCCCGGAGGTCTTGCTAAAAAATTGGGACGCACCCTTCAAGATATCAAACTTGACGCAAAAAGTTAGAACGAGTATAATTTTAGAGTTAATCAAAAGCTAGAATGATTCTACTGGAGTGCATAATGGTTACACAGCCGGTTACCGTTCCCAATGTCGAGCGCATCCACGCCCGATATAAGGCCATGCTTCAGGCCCTGCGCCGGGCCAACTACCGCATCACGCCCCAGCGCATGGCGGTCTGCCAGTTCCTGGCGGAGACCCGTTCTCATCCCACTCCCAGCGAAATCTACCACGCGGTCAAGGAGCAATTTCCCACCATCAGCCGGGCGACGGTCTACAACACGGTCGCTGTGCTCAAGGATCTGGGCGAGATCATCGAGCTGCCTTCGGGCGGCAGCGCGGGCGTGCGTTATGAGACCGACATCACGCCCCACGTGAACCTGACCTGCATGCGTTGCGGGCGCATCTTCGATGTGGCGCTGGAAGATCTGGATAGCATCCTGCATGAGATCGATGCACGCACCCAGTTCAATGTCACCAGCTTTCATATCGAAGGCTATGGCGTCTGTCCTGACTGCCAGGAGGCGTAGAACGTTATGGTGGAGAAGCAGCTAAACATTCCGATTTTCTTCCCGGAAGACCCGCAGGCGGCCCGAGAGAGCGCTGACCTGCTGGTGGATACGCTCCGCAAGCATCATGGCATTACAGCTGTGGAGGTGGATCTGGCCAAAGGCGAGCTTGCTTTGGAGTACGATCCCGCCATCATCTCCGCGGATGTGGTGGATGGCGTTGCTCGCGACCTGGGCCTGAAGCTCAGCCGTCGGGTGCGCCGCCAGGTCATCGATGTGGATTCCTCTCTCTACCGCATCGTCACCGACCTTCTGGAGGAAAGCCTGAGCGAAACCCCGGGCGTCTTCCATGTGGCCATCAACCCCTTCTCTCACAGGGTGGCCATTCACTACCGGGATAAGGAGGGGTTGGCCGAGGTGGTGAGGCGGTTGGAGGCGGAGGGGTTCCAGCCCAGAGAGGAGGAAGCGGAAACAGCGCCTTTCTGGGTGCGCAATCAGGGGTTGATCTGGGCGGCTCTGACGTTGATCTTCCTGCTGGCAGGCGTGGCCGTCGAGAAGCTGGACCTGGCGCCCGGCCTGCCCTGGCTTTCCGTGGCCTTTTTCGTGGCCGCCTACGTCGCCGGGGGATATGAAGGCTTCATCGAGGCGATGAAAGACCTGCGCCACGGGCGTCTCAACATCGATTTTCTCATGATCGCCGCGGCAGTGGGCGCGGCCTTCATCGGAAACTGGGCCGAGGGGGCCATGCTGCTGTTCCTCTTCACCCTGGCGGAGGCGCTGGAAGATTACGCCTTGGATCGCACCCGCAGCGCGGTGGAGGCCCTGACCAAGCTGCGCCCCAACGAGGCCACCGTGCGCCGCGAGGACGCCGAGGTGCGCGTGCCTGTGGAGGATGTGCAGGTGGGCGAGGTGGTCATCGTGCGCCCGGGCGAGGAGATCCCCCTGGATGGCAAGGTGATCCACGGCGAGACCCTGGTCAACCAGGCGTCCATCACCGGCGAATCCGCACCGGTGCACAAAGGCCCGGGGGATGACGTCTTCGCCGGGACCATGAACCTGGATGGGGCCATCGACGTGCGGGTGACCAAAGCCGCCAAAGACTCCACCCTGGCCAAGATCATCGAAATGGTGGCCGAGGCCCAGAGCCAGCGCGCGCCCACCCAACGCCTCATCGACCGGTTCGCCCATCCCTACGCGGTCGGGGTGTTAGCGTCGGTGGGATTGGTGCTGCTGGTGGGCGTGGTTCTCCTCGATATGCCCTTCAACGACGTTTTCTACAAGGCCATGACCCTGCTGGTGGTGGCGTCGCCCTGCGCACTGGTCATCAGCACGCCTGCGTCGGTGCTTTCGGGCATTGCCGCAGGCGCTCGCAACGGCGTCCTCTTCAAGGGCGGCGTGCATCTGGAGAACACGGCCAAAGTGGATGTCATCGCCTTCGATAAGACGGGGACCCTGACCTCGGGCCGCCCTGTGGTTACCGACATCCTCTCTCTGAACGGCATCAGCGAAAACGAGCTTTTACGCCTGGCGGCCAGCGCCGAGATTCGATCCGAGCACCCCATCGCTCAGGCCATCGTGGAGGAGGCGAAGAAGCGCGGACTTGAGGCGCCGGAGCCCGACGCTTTTCGCGCCATCCCCGGCAAGGGCGTGCGGGCGCAGGTGGATGGTCGGGAGCTGCTGGTGGGCAGCCATCGCATGGTGCAAGAGTATGGCGGCGGCCGACCCATCCCCGCGGAAGCGCTTTCCCTCCAGCACGATGGCAAGACCACTATCTTCGTACTGGAAAAAGGCCGGATTCTGGGCCTCGTCGCCGTAGCCGATCTGCCTCGCGAACAGGCGGCGGAAACCATCGCCGAACTGCGCAAACTGGGCGTCAAACGCATCGCCATGCTCACTGGCGATTACGAGCCCGTGGCCCGGAATATCGCCCGACAGTTGGGCGTGGATGAAGTCTACGCGGAGTTGCTTCCTGGCGACAAAGTGAAGGTGGTGCGCAAGTTGCAAAAGGACGGGGCCGTGGGCATGGTGGGCGATGGCATCAACGATGCGCCCGCCCTGGCCCTGGCCGATGTGGGCGTCGCCATGGGCGCGGCAGGGACCGACGTGGCCATGGAGACCGCGGATATCGTGCTCATGGCCGATGACCTGAACAAACTCCCCTTCACCTTCCGCCTGGCCCGCAAAGCCCGCGCCATCATTTATCAGAACCTCGCGTTCGCCATCCTGGTCATCATCGGCCTGATCATCGCCACCTTCACCGTGAGGCTCTCCCTGCCCGTGGCCGTCGTGGGGCATGAAGGAAGCACCATCATCGTCGTCCTCAACGGCCTGCGTCTGCTTCGGGCGAAATGACCTCCACCACGACCATCATCCTCCCCACCAGCGCCTTCCTGTACGTCTGACTGATGATGATGGGACCGCCGTCCTTCGGCGCGGCGGTCTTTTTCATGCGGATGGTCAGCGTCGCCATGCGGGACTCGACGGCCTGGCTGGCGAATCGCCTGAGCACAGCATCCTCGCCCTGGGGCTTGCGTTGGCGATAGGTCTGGGCCTTCTCGATGCTGAGGGCGATGCGTCCCTGCCGGAAGCCCTTGCGATTCACCCGCAGGCGGCGTAGCGTGAGATCGCCCGGCAGGCCGTAGATGGGGAAGGTGACATGCAGGGTTTCGCCCGGCCGCGCCCGGAGATGCACCACATTCTTCTGGGCGATATTGTTGTCATAACGCACGGCCCACGCATGTTGCGCCGGGTCTTCGGCGGAGTTCAGCCGCGCCAGGATGCGCCCCTCGCCCTCCTCGGGCGTCCACGCCAGCGCCGCCACGGCGCTCCCATCGGGTTCGATCTCTCCCAGCCTGATCTCCCCCACCTGACGCCACATCTCGGGCCAGACCGAGGGGGAGTGGGGCGCGACGAAGATCTGCGCCCGCACATCCGTGGCCCGATCCGGGCCCAGATTCCACGCCCGCACGTAGATCCAGTTCTTCTTGCCCGCCGCAGGAGCCTGGTGCGTCTCTTCGCCGTCCCGTTCATGCCGCACCCAGATATCGGGGCTGTTGAACGTCAGGCCCCGGCTGGGCGCGGCGCCCTGGTCCTTTTCATTATCCCGAATAAAGACGTCCGCGGTCACCAGGGGCAGCGGGACGGCCGCGATGCTGTTGTGCTTGCGCAGGAATTCGTAGGGGATGGCGCCCAGGCCCGGCCCTAGCGGATTCTTCAACCCCCACGGCTTCCAGGCGTTGCGCACGATGAAATAGCCGCCGCCGGGCGCGGTCTCGTCATCCACATAGCCCACCAGGGCCAGCGCGTGCGCGCCGAGGTTCTTTTCGTCGGGCAAGGGCAGGTTGATTTTGCCGAAGCGGCGGGTGGTGCGGCTGTGGAACCAGGATGAGACGATGGGGATGGTGATCATCACCGAATGCGCCTGCACCAGCGCCGCCTTCATGCTCTCGATGTCGTCCGGGCGCAGGTGAAGGATGCGCCCGATGCGATAGCGTT
Organism: Anaerolineae bacterium; assembly: GCA_026991225.1. Classification (GTDB taxonomy): domain Bacteria; phylum Chloroflexota; class Anaerolineae; order J102; family J102; genus M2005. The sequence continues at coordinate 7,618 of JALXCB010000026.1, forward strand.
TCGCCTCCTCCAAAGCCTTTTTAGGCGGCGGTCCCTGGCCTTCGTCGCCCGGTTTGGGCAGGGCGCGATAGGGCCAGGTCTTTTCTCGCGGCGCGCCCGCTTCCAGCAGGCATTCCATACCCAGATGGGGGTACGTGCCGCTGACCGTGGGCAGGCCATCCTTTTCCTTGCACCACCAGTAGATGAACTGCTCGGAAAGATCGATGGTTTTGGGGCTGGGCTTCTGGCCCAGGCGTTTCCGCTGCTGGATTTCCAGAAATTCGCGCACGGCCGCGGCCGCGAAGGCGACGCATGTGCCCCGCGCGCCCTGATTGCGGATGGGGGGCAGCTCGTCCGCGTAGCTCAGCGCCGGGGGCATGGGGACTTCGTAGGGGATGCGTTCATAGGCGATCTCGGCCCGCAGGGCCGGGGGCGGCTCCAGTGCGCCGCTGGCGTATTCGATTGCGTCCAGCGTCTCGTCATCCTCGTCCTCCGGGCCGCGCATCTGCGCCAGTTGTTTGCGCGCGTAGCGCACCACGGGCTCCAATTCAGGCTCCGACAGCCCCAATAGCTTCGCCAATCCCTTCCGGGCGGATGGCAGTTCGCCCAGCGCCGCGAACTCCTGGATGCTGATGATCCAGTGGTCTTTCAGTCGATGGATCTGTTCTTCAGACAATCCCCGCACGCGATCCAGAGGCGCGGGGTTTTTCATGGGTTTGGGGGATTCGGGTATGATCATGGGGGACGTTTCGTGGGGGAATGGGGG
>JALXCB010000027.1 GCA_026991225.1 Anaerolineae bacterium
CCTCGCACCCCCCCTGCGCCCGAAACGACGCCTACGCCGCCAGCCGTCCAACCCCCTTCACCCATTCCCGTTCCGGCTCCCACGCCGCCGCCCGCTTCGCCACAGACTCAATCCAGCATCAACGAAAACAACGCATCATCCATCAACTTCCTCACCCAATTCACCTTTGCGCCTGTCACCCCCTGACCCCTTTCACTCCTCCCGAACCGCCGCCCGCCTCCGCCCACGCGGCATGAAAAAGCCACACACATGAACGTGTTCGATTCCTTCATCGGTCGGCCATCGGACGATGCCGCGCCTACGGGCCAGCCACAAGGCTTCCGCCTGAGCTTCGGAGCCGAAGAGCTTGCTGTCCTGGTGCAATCGCTGGGCGGAGACGCCTTGATGGGATTGGGGGAGTCGCCCCTGGCCAACCTTTCTCCGAGGGAAAAGACATTGATCACCCAGGCGGCGACGCATTCGCTGCTGGCGCGCGGCTACCTGGCTCCTCTGGAGGATGGTGAGGTGGGGATTGACGACGCGGTGCGCAAAATCATCACCATTGCCCTCCATCCCCGGCACATCATCACGCAAATCCACCGCTCCTCCGAACAGGTCGCGGCGTTGTTCCACTATCTGGGTGCAGAACAACTGGCCATTGCTCACCAGACCCATCTCGGAGCGCACTTTTTGGATGTCACCTTCCAGTGGCCCGACTTCCCGGCCATGATCGGCGCACAACTTGCGCCCTATCTCCCGCCATCGGAGACATCCAGGGCGACATTGCTGCCCACGGCCGTGCTGCGGCAAGTCAAATCCCTTGTCCAGGAAGACGCCAAAGCCGAGGCCGCAGGATTGCTGTTCCAACACGAGTTTCCTCGCCAGGATGGCGTGGCGTTTCTGGATGCGTTGGCCCGGCCCCAATTCACCTGGCACATCCACATCGCTTCCTGGCAGGGACGCGATCTCGGCCCTTATGAAAACGCCCTCACCATCCTCTGCGGCGACCGCGGTTGTTGGGGCGTGCAAGGGGAAGGCGCGGGAGACGCCTCGGGCATGGCCGTCGTCTATGGGATGACGCAGGCCGCGTTGAACCGCTTTTTTGCTCCTGTAATGTCTCGGGCCTGATGATGCGAACCGATCGTTCCGGGCCCAACGCCCGACATCCAGATGACTTCGAGATGAGGTCCACCGCGATCGTCTTGCTCTTGACGGCGTTGGTCAGCATGTTGCTGATCTTGAGCGGTTGCCAATCCAAAAAACAAACCCCGCTTTACCCCGTCACCATCATCAACAAAAGCAGCCATGACGTTTGCAGCATCAAGTTCTTTCTCTCGGGCTCTTATCATCTTCCTACGAAGAATCGCTTGCGGGAATCGTTATTCCGCACCCGAAAGCTCGCCCCTGGGCAGCAAATCACGGTTTATATGGCCCGGGGCGTTTATGACATCCGCATCGAAACCTGTGATGGTCTGGGTTGGGGCGAGGATGCTTTTTCCGTGCCGCCGAACGATGAATGGAGCGTTTCCGATGACCGGCTTACGCCCCTGGTGCGATGAGGAAGGCTGATCCGAGAATGCAAGAGATGAATGAGAGCGTTGTCGAACGGCTGAGCAACGTCGTGGGCTTTTTCCTCTGGCTGGGAGGCTTTGTTTGGTTGACGATCACGCCTGTGGAAACCATGCCGCGATGGCATGGCTTGCTCGCGGCCTATTGGCTTTTTATCCTGGCGGCGATATTGACATGGGTCTTGACGCCGATATGGAAGGGGTTTCGCACCGGCGATTTTGCCCGTGCTTTCCTTGAAGCTTTGCGTAGCTTCATCCTTGCATTGATCCTGGGGGCTGTGTTATGGTTCATTGTCGTCAAGCTCATCTGATGTAGCTGCTCAGGCGTCCTGTCACATTGTCGCCACGAAGACGCGAAGAAAGCCCGAATTGCCACCCTTCGCGCCTTCGCCTCTCCCCCCGCACGCGGAGCCGAAGGGGGCCTTTGTGGCTTCGCGGTTTTTGACCTCGCTACGTTCGTAGTTACATTTTCATCCTCTTCACCCAGCATGAAACACGGGCGTTTGCTTCTCATCATCGGCTTTTTCCTGGCCCTTCTGACGTTCGTTTTGGTTTTCAGGGCGACGCGCCCTAAACCTCCCGAGGAAATCCCCCAGGTGCGGGTGGTTGTGGTGGAAGACGGGCTCATGGATGTCTACGACCCGGAAGGCGGCGAACAATCGCTGGGTGTGATTCCAGCCGGAACGCCTTTGTATGAGGTTCTGGAGAAAGAAGGCGCGGTCGGGTTCAAATCCATGCCCGCGGAGTTCGTCTCGCCCTACGCCATCCTCGTTCCCGATGAGGTGAATTCGCCCGCCGAACTCATCAAGGATTACGGCCTTTATTTCACGAAAATCGATTTGCAGACGGGGAACATCTTGGAAAAGACGGTGTTGACCACATCGGGCGGCTTGCCTCCGGGGATGCGGGCCGTAGGGCTGGCCGTCAACCAGGTCACCAGCGTGGGGGGCGCCGTTCGTCCGGGGAATCGGGTGGATGTGGTTGTTTCCTATATTCTTTGGGACGACGACAACCATAAGCAGGCTTATACGGAGATGCTGTTCGAGAACGTGCTCGTGCTTTCCATTTTCGGAAAACAACGGTTCGTACTCTTTCCCGATCCAGTCACGGGCAAACCCCAGTACTCCGATGTCGATCTCTCCCAGGAGTTTACGCCCGAGGGCAAACCCATCAATGATACGGTCGTCAATCTGGCTCTTTCGCCCGAAGACGCCCTGAAGCTGACTTATATGTCCAATTTCGCGGAGGAGGTGCGGCTGCTCATCCGCCCCATCGGCGATCCGGGCCATATCCTCAATCCCGACACGTTTCATCTCGAAGGCATCATGAATCCCGAAGAAGCGATCATGACGCCCGGCCTCAGGCCCTGATGGGAGAAAATGCCCATGCAGGTGGTTTTGCAGTTGCCATCCGGAGAAAGCGTGATCTTACCCGCAGCAGACTGGACTTTGGGGCGGGAGGGGAATGGTCTGCGCATGATTTCCTCCGTTGGCGATGAGCGACGGGCGCCGCTGCCGGCGCCGATTGCCCAAACCCTCAGTCGCGAACATGCGCGAATCCGACTGTGGCGGGGGAATCTCTATGTCGAAGATCGTTACAGCGCCAACGGCACATTTCTGAATGGCATTCCCCTGCGTCCGCTGCAACCCGCCGTTTTGGAATCGGGTGACCGGTTGCGGTTGGGGGCGTTGCAATTGCGGATCGCGTTGGGCGATTGACGATTAAATCCACAGATGGACTCCAACCAGCACAAGGGTATAGCCCACCGCCAGAAAGGGGCCCAGGGGCAGGCTCGACTTCCAGGTAAGGCGTTTCAGCAACAGCAACGGCGCGGCTATGACCAGGGCGGTGAATTGACTGATCAGGATGGCGAGAAGGATGCCGGGCCAGCCAAGGGTCACGCCCATCAGGGCCGCGAGTTTGGCGTCCCCCATGCCTACGAATTTGGCGCCCAGGATCAGGGAGGGCAGGAAGAAAAACAGGAAGCCAGCAACCATCCCTACCAGGAAGGCGCCCCGATGCGGCTGAATCGCCATCTGGACCCCGCCAAAGAGAATCAAGGCCGGATAAACCAGGCGGTTGGGGATTTTATGCGTGCGGAAGTCTACATACGCGGCATACCAAACAACAGGCAGCAGCGCCCAGGGAAGCCACAGGTTCATTGAAACAGCCTCTCTTCATCGAACAACGGGAGACGAACGATCAGGCGGGCGCCGCGGCCCGCGGCCACAGGACTTTCAACGCTGATGTCGCCGCCGTGAGCTTCCACTATCTCCCTGGCGATTGCCAGGCCCAGACCGCGCCCCCCCATGCCTTTGCCCGCGACCTCTGCGGCGGACACATAGGGTTCGAAAATGTGAGGGAGAATCTCTGGCGGGATGCCTGGTCCGTTGTCGGTAATGTGGATGTGCACAGTCTGGCGGTCGCAAGTGAGCGTAATGGCAAGGGTGGGATCAGACTGTCCGGCAAGATGGCGGGCGGCGTTGTAGATGATATTGGCAAACACCTGCCCCAGACGTTTGGCATCCGCCTCCAGTAACTTCGATTCACACTCGGGGGAGATGGACAGAGTCAATTGAATGCCCAGCGAATCGAGGTAGATTTCGTAGGGCAAGGCCGCGCGTTCCAGCATCGTTTTGATATCGATGAGTTCGAGATCCAGGGACAGGGATTCCTGCAGGTAGGGGGCATAGAGAATGTCATCGACCAACCGAGCCTGGAAGAGAAGCTGTTTTCGCGCGGTTTCGATTTTCTCTTTCACCTCCTCTTGGTCGCTCAATTTCGAAGCCACGTAGAGAAGATTGACCGCGATCGAGACGGGGGTTTTCAGTTCATGGGACACGCGGTTGAGGATGGCGTGACGTTCTCGTTGAATTTGCTGCAACTGTTCAGCGGTTTGATCAATCACCCTGGCCAACTCGCCAAATTCATCATGGCTATGAAAACGTATCCGTTGTGTGAAATCCCCCTGACCGATTCGTTGCAACGCCTGGCGTAGCACCCGCACCTGCCGCAAGGTGAATCGGGTCAGATAAACGCCGATGGTCACGGTGACCAGGAAGATCATGAAAAATTCCCAAACGAACGTTCGTCGCGCCTCACCCATCAATGTTTCCAGGCCGGGCTCATAGGTCAATTTCAGATAGGCGTCCAGTTCTGGAATGTGGATATAATACTGATATTCGGTCGCCGTTTGCAGCAAACCTGTGGCGGGCTTTTGGGCTATCCAGTCGACGCCTTTTGGCGGGGCGTCGAGGAAATCGATGGCGCCGTCGCCCGTTCCGACGAGCAGGGCTTTTATTTCGTCTGGCGGCATGCCCCTCTCCCTCATTTCGGAAATCAGCCGGACGTATTGTCGACTTTGCTGCATCCCCAGTCGGGTCAGGAGTGTGGTGACGCCTCCACTAAAGGCCTGGATCGAGACGAAGCCGGTGTAAGCCAATACAATGAAGACGATGGTGGCATAGGCCAGAAAGACGCGAAATTGATAGGTGATTCGGCTCATGGTGGGCTTCTAACCGCGTCGCAGACGATACCCCTTGCCCCGAACGGACTCGAAGGGGCTCTCGAAGCCATGCCGGGCAAGTTTGCGTTTGATGTTATAGATGTGCACGTCAACGGTCTTGGTTTCATAGGAAATGTCGGCGCCCCACCCCAGTTTCAACAGTTCCGAGCGAGAAAATGTCCGGTCCGGCTCCGAGGCCAGCACTTTTAGCAAAGCGGCTTCCTGGGGCGTCAACGCTATCATGACCTCGCCTAAGACCAGCCGGTTGGCGCTGGGATACAACCGGCCTCCCGGAAATGGTATCACGTCTTCCGACGCCCGTCGCGAGCGTTGGAGTTGGATGTGTATATGGGCTATCAGGACGTCGGGATCGATGGGCTTGGTCAGGTAGTGATCGGCGCCCTCATGCAATCCGGTCAGGATGCTATCTTTGGTCGAACGCGCCGTCAGGATGATGACCGGAATGCGTGAGACCATCAGTCGCCGTTCCGGGTCGTCCACTCCCGCGCCGCGGCGCAATTCCCGCAGGAACGTAAAACCATCCATGTCGGGCAACATGATATCCAGGAGGATCAGGTCGGGCAGGTCATAACGAAGCTGACGCAATCCATCTTCGGCCCGAGCGACGCTCGTCACCCGAAACCCGTTCAGGGTCAGCACGTCGGTTATGGAGCCGGCCAGAGCGAGGTTGTCTTCAACCAGCAGGATGGATTTTTCATGAGTGCGAGACATGCTGGACGCTGGCTCCTTGTGGTGAAGATGCGTTTGGAAAAGCGATGGGGCCTTCGTAGACGCTGAGCTTCTCTTCAGTTGCGCTCAGGACAGGCTTTGGTCGCGATATGGCCTCAGGGGGGCGCGCAACTTGCTCATTTTAGCGAGATGCGACGGGATATGTCAAACAATTCATTGAAGTCACCGTCTGAGGTCTGAGTGAAGCGTCAAAGCCTTCTAAACTGAAAGCAGAATGGTAACTGCTAACGTAGTCCCGTTCGCTCGACACGGATACGCGGAAACACGGATAAAATCTGGCTTCACTGCAAAAAGGTTTTTTCAACACGGAGACACGGAGGACACAGAGGAAAATAAGGGGATTCACGGAGAAAATTTTCTCCAAACCTTATCTTTTTCCTCCTCCGTGCTCTCTGTGTCTCCGTGGTTAATGTTTTTTCAGGAAATCCAAATCTTTTTTGAATGACTTTGCGCTTCGTTTCCTTCGTGTCTTCGTGGTAAAAAGTGGTGGCGACACCTTAGCAGTTACCGCCCTCGCGCTTTACACTTCACTTCACTTTAGCTTACGACTTCACCCTTATCCCCCCTTCCTCATACGTGAAGATCCATCCCGCCAGATCGCCCGGCACAATATGATCCTTGACATTGCCCGTGGCTGGGTCTACGAAGACGCGATAGTAGCGAGAGGAGTATTGCCCGCCATCCGCCCGAAGCTGCGCCTCGGTGGTGGCCCGAATGCGGCGGATGCGCGCCTGCCAGTGGGCCATGTTGACGGGCGTCAGGTCCACCCAGCCATCTTCCGCATTGTCGGCCTTGATCTCCGGCCCGCGCAGCAGTTTCTCCCCGTCGGGGGTGAGGATGGGGATGCCGATGGAGATGACGTGGGAGCGCAGCCGCGCGTCCGACGCGATGCGGTCGTAGGCGGCGTCGGCCAGCTCGTCGGGCGACATGGCCAGCGCCCGGGTCATGCTGTCGCCCGAGACCAGCTTCAGCAGGTAGGCTTCGTACAGCAGCTTGGAAAGCCGGGGCGGGCCCAGGATCTCGAAGGCGATGCTCTCCACGTCGTGCTCCTGCTCCAGATGCCGCATACGGGCCAGCGCGCCCTCGCGCAGGATGCCCGCGCGATAGGTGGGGCCCAGCACCGATTGGTCCAGGGCGCTGATGATGTCGAAGCCCGTGTTGCCGCCCTGAATCTCCATGATGATGTAATGGGCGATCTCCTCGGGCGTGACGAACTCCATCTGGTTGAGAGAGGTGATGGTGGAGAACTCCTGCAAGGCGAAGAGCCCGTTTTCGCCCGTGTCCACATACACATTCTCCAGCAGCCCACCCGTGGGCTGCCCGAACGCGCCCTCATCGGCCAGGGCTTCCTCCAGGGGATAGGCTTCGTCGGGCGGGCAGTCATACAGCTCGATGGGACGGCCTCGGCGTTTGATGGGCCCGTAGCCGATCTGCGCCCAGCCGATGGCCGCGGTGGGTTTGATCTCTTTGACCACCTTGCGGGTGGGAGGCGTGCGGGCCAGCAGAAACATGAGCAGGCTGTGCGCGCCCGCCAGCGCGGATTTGGAGAGTAGCATGGATGAGGGCTTTTCCTCGCCGTGGGTGTAGGGGATATTCAGGCCCATGCCGCCCGTGCCGCTGGTGCCCACTTTGAGATAAACGCGCACCCCGTTCCAATGCGCGCTCTCGAATTTCATCACTTCGTTCAGAATCTGGATATGGCGCACCAGGTGGGGGATATAGGTGCGCAGCACATGCTTCTCCGCCATCTCCAGGTGGATGGCCGGGTCAGGATGCTGCATCGTCTCCAGCAATTCACGGCTGCTGGCGTAAATATTTTGGTAAGCGAAGGCTGTGGCTGTGTTGATGCAATCGATGATGCCATCAGGTTCATATTGGCGCACGAATCGGGCCAGGGTGTTGTTTTCCAGGATATCTTCCTTCCGATCTCCCACCATTGGGTCCAACAAATCGGCCAACAGCCATTTGCGAATCTCCCCATCCGCCAACATTTCCTCCCACCGCAAATCTTTGTATTCCCACCGCACAAAAATGTTCCCCCAACAGGCGCTCACGCGGACGCCATCGGGCGCCTCCTGGGCCAGCATGGCCGCGGTTTCCTCGGCGCTGGCCTGATCGATGGAAGCGATAATCAAATGGGCGGGCCGGTGCGCCAGCAACTGGCGGGAGACCGCCTTGCCCACCTGGCCGGCGCCACCGAGAATCAGGAAGTTCTTGCCTTGGATTTCCATGCGTCTGTCCTCCGTTGGACGAGCTATTGAGTTGGCATATGATACGGGTGAATGATACCATGTTCCTGGCAGTGTGACATAATTTTGTTTCGAAAATAGGATTAGGGAACGCAGATGCAGTTACGAATCGCAAGTTTCACCTCAGATTTTGGACGGCGTGCAAGAACCTACCCTTGTGAGCCTCCCCACCCGGTCTACGGGTCTACGGGTCTACCGGTTTCCCGGTTTACCAAACCTGTTTTCAAAGCTGTATGCGGAGGTTATTGCACGATGACGGTGGGCAGGGGGGTGGGGACGCCCCAGCGCTGGGG
>JALXCB010000028.1 GCA_026991225.1 Anaerolineae bacterium
CCCCTGGCCCCTCCCCCGACCCTCGCTCCGCTCGGTTTCAGGGGAGGTTAGGAGGGGGGCCTAAAACCCCGCGCCTTCGCTTCCACCTCGGCCAGGCGGCGGGCGTCTTCCTCCGCGTCGGGATGCCCGATCTCCCGCTTGTACGCCACCAGGATGCGCATGAGGCCCGCGGCCCCTTTGTCCTGGTTCAGCCGTTCCATCAACCTCGCCATCTCTTTCTCCCGCCCCACGAAAACCTCCCCGGCCGCGGGCAGGTCGACGGGCGGGCCGGCTTGAGCGGCGTCCGCATGGTGATGGATGACCATCCGCTCAGCCTGATATTTGTTTCCTGCCACCTGGTCCCCCTGGATTTTATCGCCTCTCACCTTATCGCCTTCGATGATTTCGACATGAGGCTGGTGGAAAATAACCTGCCAGAGTCGTTGCCGGTCGCCCTCTGCTTTAGGGCGACCGAGGAGGGTGCGGGCGTCCACCATACTGGACAAAAACGCAGCCCATCCCGCAGGCCAGACAAGCGCGTAACCCAGCCAGCCCGCGGGCGAGTGGGGCGCGGGCAACCAGCCGACCCAAACCACCAGGGCGGCCGCAACCCACGGCAGCAACACCAACCACCCCAAGAGACGCAGCATCTCTCCCCAGGCAATGGCAGTTCCCGGATCGGGTCCTTTTGCAACAGGTTTCTCCTCGATCAGGAGATTCTTCGCTTCCTTCGGTCGCTCAGAATGACACAAGCGACCTGGCCAAGCAATGACAGAACTTGCGATTTCTCCCTCACACCTTACCAAAGACCCAATCGACTGTCAAAACATGTACGTCAGCAGCCACTGTGCCAGTTCAGTCGGCGAGTACAGCGGTGCGAAGCATCCGCGTCATCAGCGTTCCATCCTCCAATCCCCCTCGCCATTCGCGCATTCCCCCGCGCGTCCGCTATACTCCCTCCTGGCCATCCCACCATTCTCTCCATCACCAACACGCCCATGAAACGCTTCAGCAAAGACCAGCGCAATATCGCCATTCTCTTCTTCACTATGGTGGTGATGATGATCGGCTTCGGCATCATCATTCCCATCATTCCCTTTTATGTCGATTTCCTCGGGGTCGGGGGCAAGGAGTTGGGGATGCTGATGGCGGTGTTCAGCATCATGCAGTTCATCTTTGCGCCTTTTTGGGGCAGCCTCTCCGACCGCTTCGGACGCAAGCCCATCCTGGTCATCGGCGTATTCGGCAACGCCCTCTCCCTGGCCCTGATGGGGTTCTCCACCACCTACTGGATGCTGTTCGGCAGTCGGGCGCTGGCGGGCGTGCTCTCCTCCGCCACCCTGCCCACGGCCATGGCCTATATCGCGGACAGCACCTCGGAGCGGGACCGGGGCGGGGGCATGGGGCTCATCGGCGCGGCCATGGGCATCGGCATGGTGCTCGGACCCGGTTTGGGTGGTTGGGCCGCGGAGAGTTCCCTTTCCCTGCCCTTCTTCCTGGCCGCGGGCCTGTCCGCCATCGCCTTGCTGCTCCTGCTCTTCCTCCTGCCCGAATCCCTGGCCCCCGAGGCCCGCTCCACCGATGTTCATCTCGCCGGTCCCAGGCTCAAAGACATGTGGGCGGCGCTGGTGGGGCCGTTGGGCATCCTCTTCGTCCTGGCCTTCCTGGTCAGCTTCGCCATGACCAACTTCGAGGGCGTGTTCGGGCTCTACGCGCTCAAACAATTCGACTATGGGCCCAGTCAGGTGGGGAGCATCCTCACGGTGGTGGGCCTGGTGTCCGCCATCGCCCAGGGCGCGCTGACGGGCCCGGCCACCCGGCGTTGGGGCGAAGTAGCCGTCATCAAGACCTCCCTGCTGGCCAGCGCCATCGGCTTCGTACTCATGCTGTTGGCGGTGGATTTCGCCACCGTGCTGCTGACCGTGGGCTTCTTCGTCCTGGCAAACGCCATGATCCGGCCCTCCCTCTCCTCCCTCATCTCCAAGCTCGCCCGCGAGGGCCAGGGCCTGGCCATGGGCCTGACCAATTCCTTCATGAGTTTGGGGCGGGTGGTCGGGCCGCTATGGGCGGGCTTCCTCTTCGACCTGAACATTCACCTGCCCTATCTCAGCGGCGCGGCGGTAATGCTCATCGGGTTTGGGTTGAGTTTGGTCTATCTCCGCCGTGAAATAGAATGATCGCGGGTTGCCGAAGGATCGGCAAGACAACGTTGGCCGAGGCGGCAACGGCCGTGATGCGTAATGCGTAACCCGTGAGATCGTTACGCATCACGCATTACGTGTTACGAACTCGGCGTCCCGCGCAAGATTGGCGCAAACCACACTTATGGCTTCAAGGACGCGTCTGCTCAATGGCCAACGCCACGCCGCCCAGCACGCCCGCGTCGTCGCCCAGGCTCGCGGGCAGGATTTGCACTTCCTCCACCCGCTCCCGCACGAACATGAGCGCCCGCGCCCGCTCGCGGATGGGCTCCAGGAAGGGCTCGCCCAGGCTTTCCACCAGCCCCCCGCCCAGCACGAAGGCCTGTGGGTCCAGAAAGTTGGTGATGGAGGCGATGAGCACGGCCAGGGCCTCCTGCGCCTGCGCCACGGCCTTGCGGGTGACGGGGTCGCCCGCGGCCAACGCCCGGCGGATGACGCCGCTGGTGATGCGGTCATCCTTGCGCTGCGCCAGGAGCTCGGCCACGATGGGACTCTTTCCCTGACGCACCGCTTTCGCCAGCTTCTTGCTGATGGCCCCCCGACTGGCGACCTTCTCGATCTCCCTGGGCTTTTTGCCGGGCCAATAGAGATAGGTGTGTCCCACCTCGCCCGCGCCCCAGCGGAACCCGCGGCGCAGTCTGCCCCCCAGCAGGATAGCGCCGCCCAGGCCCGTGCCCACAAACAACCCCACCACGTCATCGAAATCCCGAGTCGCGCCGTAGGTCGCTTCCCCCAGCAGGCCCACGTTGACGTCATTGTCCACGAGCACGGGCAGCCCCAGCATCTCGCTCAAGACCGGGCCCAGATCGAAACCTTCCTGCCAGCCAGGCAAATTGACCGCGTTCAGCACCCGGCCGGTGTGGATATTGGTGGGGCCGGGCGCGCCCACGCCCGCGGCGCGGATAGCCCCCGCGTCCAGGCCTGCTTTGGCCAGCGCGTCCTGCGCGGTTTGGGCGATGCGTTGAGCCAGGGCCAGAGGATCGGCTGCGCGGGCCGGATCGGGGGGCAGGGTCTTGCGCTTGGCCCGGGCGAGAATACGGCCCTCGGGCGTGGCCACTGCGGCCAGAATCTTCGTGCCGCCGATGTCGATGCCGATGTAATACGCTGTATTCATAACTCGAAGGTTAGTGGATCGATGCGACGAATTCCCGGCAGTCGATCGAAATGTTTATCTGCTGTAATGATTGCTGGAATATCCCTACGCAACATGACAGCAAGATGGATCAAATCTCTTGGTGGAACGGCTACAAATTGCTGTCCCAATTCATGAGCGAAACGAACGTCTTCAGCATCGATCGCTATGATTTTTCCCAGCATGATGCGATGAAAATGCTGAAAGATTGCACGCCCCCTGGCATGTTCACGAATATGCCAATACCGGTGCCAGATTTCCTGAAGAACCTCGGCATCAGTGAATGCGTCGATTCTCTCCTCGACAACCGCTTGTAGCACGGATTGAGCTGGCATTTTCAAAGGATGATCCTTTCCGGCCGCGTACATGGGGATATTTGCATCAATGAAGACGGAATTCATTTTTCCCCATCGGTTTGAATACCCAAAAAGCCAAGTTCAATTTCTTTTTCCATTTCAGGCCAATCAGCTACTGGCGCTTCGATTTGAAAAAGCGCTTCCGCAGCGCGCCGCCGCGCTTCTTTATCATGAACAAGAAGAAAATCAATGGCTTCTCGCACTAGTTCAGAAACGGACACCTGGCGCTGGCGCGCCTCCTCGCGAAGTTGCTGTGCAACTTCTTTTGACACTCGAATTTCCAATCGTTCAGACAAAGCCGGCATCAAAATCCTCCCGGAAGAAAGTTACGTAATAATGATACGACAAATCCTATCGAGAGGCAAATACGAACCATTCTAACCCAACCGCAGGATGTCCTTGCCCGCCAGGCGGTCGCGCACCGCGGCCTCGATGCGGGCGAGATGGTCCTTGTGCGCCACAAAGTCCAGGCCCGCGGCTTCGATGGTGAGGACGGGCGAAAGGGTAAAGCCTTCGATCCAGGCGTCGTAGAGGCGGTTGAGGCGGGCCAGATAGTCGGGAGCCATGTCTTGCTCATAAGCCCGGCCCCGCTTGCGGATGCGTTCCAGCAGGGTGGGCACGTCCGCCCGCAGGTAGATGACCAGGTCGGGCGGGGGCAGGAACGCGCACAGCACTTCGTACAACTCCCGATAGCTGCGATAATCCCGCTCGCCCATCGCGCCCTGCTCGTAGAGGTTGTGGGCGAAGACCTCCGCATCCTCGTAGACGCTGCGGTCCTGGATCACCGAGCCTTCCCGCTGAAGCAGCTCGTGGTGATGGCGCAGGCGGCGGGAGAGGAAGAAAATTTGAGAATGGAAGGCCCAGCGAGGCATGTCCTGGTAGAAGTCGGCCAGGTAGGGGTTGTCATCCACAGCCTCGAAGAAGGGCTCCCAGCCCAGACGGGAGGCCAACATGCGGGTGAGGGTGGATTTGCCCACGCCCACATTGCCGGCGATGGCGATAAAGCGTTTGTTCATACTTTGCTTCTTTCCCCTTTGCGCCTTAGCGGCTTTGCGTGAGATACAGAGGTCAGGATTGGGGCTTGGAGGGATCGGCGAAGCGGTCCTCGAAGTCACGCTGCCAGTTGCGACCCATCTTGCGCACGTACGCGGCCTCCAGGTCGACGCCCGTGTAGTTCGCCAGCTTGAGCAGATAGGCCAGCACGTCCGCCATCTCCTCGGAAAGAAGCTGGCGGCGTTCGGCAATGGCCCGCTCCACGGCCTCCTGATGATTGCCCGTCTCGGGCAGCAGGCGCTCGGCCCGGATCAGGGCCAGCTTGATCTCGCGGCCGACTTCGCCCACTTCCTCGGTCAGACCCGCGAAATTCATGCCCAGATCCGCGCCAAAACCCTTTTCCTGGTCCAGCGCCCGATGGAAACGCTGGAAATCCCCCAGCCGTCGGCGTCCCCCTTGCAGGATGCGCAGACCCGTGGGCGGGGCCTGTTCCTTCAGCTCGGGCAAAGCCTGCTGGATTTCACCTTTCTCCAGCGCGGCCCGCACTAGCCCCACCACATAGGCCCGGTCCTCGTCCGACCGCACGAAATCCAGGTCGTTGGTGTCGATGGTGAGCACGGGCGCGGCCACGTAACCGGCGAAGAATGCGTCATAAGCCCGGCGCAGCTCGTCGATGTAGTCCCAGGCCATGTTACGCTCGTAGGGACGGTCGCGCATGGCGATGCGGCCCATGAGCACGTCCGTATTGGCCCGGAGATAGACCACCAGGTCGGGCGTAGGAATCTGTTCGCCCAGGATGCTGTGCACCCGCTCATACATGGCCAGCTCATCCCCGCGCAGGTTGAGATGGGCGAACAGCCGGTCTTTGGCGAAGAGGTAGTCGCTGACCAGGCGAGAATGAGCCAGGGTTTGGGGAATGACTTGGCTTTGCTGATGGTAGCGGCTGAGAAGGAAGAAAATCTGCGTCTGGAAAGCGTAGCGTTCTCGGTCGGCGTAGAAATCGCTGAGGAAGGGATTCTCCTCGAACACCTCCAGCAGCAGGGATGCGTTTAGCTCTTGGGCGAGGATGCGGGCCAGGGTGGTTTTGCCCACGCCGATGGCTCCTTCAATGGCGATGTATTCGTTGTATGGCATGGTCGTTTGGATTGGAAAGAATGCGGTGAGTGGTGATGGTTGATCTTAGCAGATGGAGTGTGGGTTAGGCAATGTTGGGTTTGTGGGTTTTTAATGTGGATTATAGTAGTGATTGACTATGCGCAAACAAAAAGACCAAAAGTTGAAGACTAGAAAAAATTATCCGCGGGAATTGACGTGCCATCTGCGGCACATCTGCGTTCCCACCCCATGAAACCCAAATCCTCCAACCCACGTATCGCATGGTAGAATGACGTCAATCGCCCTTCCCGCTCCCGGACTCATCCATTCGCGCGATTCTGTCTCGTCGAGGCAATCTGTGGACCAAGCGTCATCACAACCCACCGAGCGCGAGCTGCTCGAACGCGCTCAGCAGGGCGATCATCAGGCATTCGCCCAAATCGTCCAATCCTATCAGCGCCCGGTTTACAACCTCTGCTACCGGATGCTCAGCAGTCCTGAGGAGGCGGAGGACGCCACCCAGGAGACCTTCATCCGCGCGTACACCAGCCTGGACAAATACGATCCCGACCGCAAATTCGTCAATTGGGTGTTGACCATCGCCTCCAACCACTGTGTGGACCGCCTGCGCAAGCGCCGCATCCACACCACGTCCATCGAGGACGATCCTTATGTCGAGCGCATCCCCATGCCCGAGTCGGTCAATCCCCACCAGGTAGCGGAAAAACGGGAGCGGGCCGATGAAATCCAGCACTGGATCGACCAGCTTCCGCCCGACTATCGCACGCCCCTGGTGCTGCTCTACTGGTACGGCTACTCCTACGAGGAGATCGCCGAAACCATGAACCTCTCGGTGCCCGCTGTGAAATCTCGCCTGCACCGGGCCCGCAAGCGCATCGCCCACATGATGCTCAACGCCCCGACGCCAACTCTCGCCCCCTCCCCCTCTCCAGCCCCATGATCATGAACGATTGCGACCGCATCCTGCAACAGCTCAACGATTATCTCGACGGCGCAGCCG
The DNA here is from genome assembly GCA_026991225.1 of Anaerolineae bacterium. Classification (GTDB taxonomy): domain Bacteria; phylum Chloroflexota; class Anaerolineae; order J102; family J102; genus M2005. The sequence goes on from JALXCB010000028.1 coordinate 6,778, forward strand.
ACGTCGATGTGGACGGGCTGCGTCATCAGGCCCGGGCCGACCGCGACTGCCTGTCCGTGTTCGACGCCCTGCTGGAGGTGCACGCGCTGTTCGCGGCCGCCCCCATGGCCCGCACCGAACATGACTTCGCCGTTTCGGTGACCGCGGCCCTGGCCCGGCGGGAGCGCCGACAGAAGCTGGCCCTGGTCGGAGTTATCTCCCTGGGCGCGCTGACGATGCTCCTGCCCCTTCTCACCCTCGTGTGGATGGGCGTGGCCTTTGCCCTGCAGCCGGACATCTTCTCCCAACTCATCACCAGCATCCTCAGCTTTGTGAGCGAAGCCACCGCCATCGTCATGGCGACGCTCACCGCCATGGGACAGCTTCCCCCGGTCGCCCGTTTGAGTCTGTTCACCGCCCTCTCCCTCAGCTTTCTGCTGTTGGCCCTGGCTTCGGCCAACCGCACCCATCCCGAACTCATCCGAGCGTCCAACTGATCACTGACTACTGGAACATGGAGGCATCCATGAAGCATCCGCGCACAATCCCCTTCGTTATCCTGCAAATCTTCTTCATCGCCCTGTCCCTGACCTTTCTCTTGGGCGCCCGCTCGGCTCACGCCCAGGGTCCGGAGCCCGGCGATAAAATCATCTTCGGCAGCGCCTTCGTCCTGAAGAGCGGCCAGAGCCTGGATGGCGATCTGGTGGCGTTTGGCGGCACAGTGGAGGTGGAGAAAGACGCAGCCGTCCACGGAGACGTGGCCGTCATCGGCGGCACGGCGTCCATCAATGGCCTCGTCAACGGGGATGTCGTCACCCTGGGCGGCGTCATCCACCTGGGCTCCCATGCGGTCGTGAACGGCGACGCCACCGCGGTAGGCGGCGTCATCGAACGCGAGCCGGGCGCGGAAGTGCTGGGCAATATCGTGGAGACGGAGGGGAAGCAGGACGGCATTGGGCAGATCGGCCCAGGCGGCATCCAGATCACGCCCGCGCCCGGACAGCAGTTCGGGAACTTCCCCTTCCAAAACGCAACGCCCGTCTCCGGCCCGATTGCATGGTTGGGGCAGGCCATGTTGCGAGGGATGGCCGCCATTGCCTGGGCTGCTATCCTGGCGGCGCTGGGCGTCTTTCTCATCCTGCTGGCCCCCAAGCCTACCGAACGAGTCGCACTGGGCATCAAGGCCAATCCCCTGCTGGCTTTCGCCGTCGGTTTCGGCGCTTCGTTGCTTGCGGGCATCGTCGCCCTCCTCCTGGCCGTCACCATTTGCTTGCTACCCCTATCGCTGGCCCTCATCCTCGCCATGATTGCAGCGCTGTTTTTTGGGTGGCTGGCGCTGGGCTGGCTGTTGGGTCGTGAGTTGATGCGTGGGTTCAACGCCCAAAACTCCACGCCCATCTGGGAGGTGATCGTCGGCGTCGCGCTCCTCACCCTGCTGTGGAAGCTGCCCACGGTCTTTCCCTTCGTGGGCGGCCTGGCCTCCTTCCTGGTGATGTTCGTGGCGGGCAATATCGCCATCGGCGGCGTCATCCTCACCCGCTTTGGCACGCGCGACTATCCCGCCGCACCGACGCGTCCCACCAC
>JALXCB010000029.1 GCA_026991225.1 Anaerolineae bacterium
CATTCGCGGCAGAAGAAATCGAGATGGAGGTAGGGCGAGCGGGGATGGCCCCGGTCCAAATCCCAATAGCGGCCCTCAACCCCGGACGCATCCAACAGGCGTTCGATGAAGGGGATGGCGGGGTTGGGCGGGCGGCGGGGGTTGGGCTCCTTGGGCGGCTGTGCGGGCTTGCCCACCACCACCAGGGGCAGCCCGCGGCGTTCGGCCAGGATCGCACCCGCGGCCGCGAAGGGTTCGATGACCACCACGTGCGGGCGGAAGTCATCGGCCAGGGCTTCCAGCTCCCTCACCCCGGCCAGCACATGCTCCGCATCCAGCCAGACGATGAGCGCCCGCCGCATCCGTTCGATTTCCCGCTGTTGTGGGGAGAGTTTGGGCGAGATGGGCGGCAGGGCGTGCTGCCATCCGGTGGCGGGCAGGGGCGCGAAGGGGACGCCCGCGGCCCGCACGCGCGCCTTCAGCGCCGGGCCCGACGCCCACAACACTGCGTGCTCGCGCCTGACCAGCTCTCCAGCGGTGTTCAGATACCCGCCCCAATCGAGATGCCCGGGCAGGTCGATGGAGAAGCAGAGGACGCGCATCCGTCAGACCGTCCGGATGTCCTCGATCTCGACGCTGATGTCGGAGAGGGCCTCCTCCACCTGGTTCTGGTTCACGTCCTGCACCTTGATGGTGACCATCTCCCCTCGACCCTGCGGGTCGGGCAGGCTGATGAGGCTGACGTAGTACGCGCCCAGGTTAGTGAGCGCGTTGATGACGTCGGCCAGGATGCCCCGCATGTCGGGCAGGATGACGGTGACGCGCACGCCGTGTTTGCGCGCGCCCAGGGCCTGGATGCCCGCTTTGAACAGGTCGCGCAGGGTGATGATGCCCACCAGCTCCTCGCCATCCAGCACGGGCAGGGAGCTGATTTGCTCCCGGATCATCAGGTCTGCGGCCTCTTCGATGGTCATGTCGGGCGCGCCGGTGATGGGGTTCTTCACCATGCAGTATTTCACCGGGCCCTGCCCCACCAGCCGATGCCAATTCACCAGCCCCACCAGTTTGTCTCCCTCCATGACGGGCACGCGATGGAAGTTGGAATGGGCCAGCAAGTTCTTGACTTCTTCGACAGTGGCGCTGCTCTGCACAGTCACCACGTTGCGGGTCATGAAATCTTTGACGAGCATGCGACGCTCCAGCTATGAAAATTGAATGTTGGCTGCGGTTGCGGAAGGATCGTGAGGCCGACGTTGAGCGAGCTTGCAATGGACGTGATGCGTGAAAACGTGAAACGTGAGGCTCTCACACACGACGCATTACGTTTCACGGCCCTGGCGCGCCGCGCCGATTGGGCTGCAAAGAGACGCATCGAAAATCAGGACGGCGATCATTTGAACCCCATCTCCTTGAAGACTTCCATGCCCAGGTCGGGGCGGTCGGTCATGATCCCGTCCGCGCCCAGGCTCAGCAGGCGACGCATCTCATCCGCGTCGTTGATGGTCCAGAAATGCACCTGTTGGTTGAATTTGTGGGCGTGGTCGATGAAGTTGGGGTCATCGAAATGGGCGGAGCCTTTGCTGACGGGGACCTGATAGGCGTCAGCGTGGGCGCGGTGGAATCGCCAGAGATGGAGGAAGCTGAGGATGTAGAAGGTACGGGTCTCGCCCGGGCCCGCGGCTGTGGCCACGTGGGGCTGCAATTTGCGGAAATAGGTCAGGGGATCGTCGTGGAAGCTGACCACGGTGACCCGCTTCTGCGCGCCGAATTCGCCGATGATCTCAGCCAGGCGCTCCGCGGCCCGCCGGTCGTCATCCTTGATCTCGATGTTGATGCGATAGTAGGGGAAGGCGGTCAGCACCTCTTTCAGGGTGGGAATGGTGACGCCCTGCCCGCGGTAGGGATAGGTGGCCCCGTCGTCGGGCGTGAAGTTGTAGCCCGCATCCAGCGCCTTCAATTGGGCCACGGTCATCTCGCTCACCCGGCCGCTGCCGTTGGTGGTGCGGTCGACGGTGGCGTCGTGGATGACGACAAGTTCGTCGTCCGCGGTGAGATGCACGTCCAGCTCCAGAATGTCCACGCCCAATTGCGCCGCGTGCTCGAAGGCTGTCAAGGTGTTTTCGGGCCGCAGGGCTGCGCCCCCGCGATGGGCGAAGAGCAGGGGCGGATTGGCCAGCGCGGGTTGGTCGGGCCTGGGGCCCACGGTGATGAACCGGTGCAAGGCGAAGATGAGGATAATGATGACGATGGTGGCGAGAATGCGGTAGAGGATGTCGCGGCTCATGGGGCGTCGAGGATTTCGGGGGCGAGGCGGCGGTAGGCGTCGTAGCAGCGGCGGTCGTAGCAGACGAAAATAACTTTCTCGATGCTGTCATCCTCCTCCAGCAAGTGTTTGACCTCGCTCAGGGCGATGCGCGTGGCCCGTTCCTGGGGAAAACGGTAGGCTCCAGTGCTGATGGCCGGGAAGGCGATGGTGCGAATCCCATGCTGTTTGGCCAGTTCCAGGCTACTGCGATAGCAACTGGCCAGCAGCGCATCCTCGTTGCGATGGCCGCCGCGCCATACCGGCCCGACCGTATGGATCACGTATTTGGCGGGCAGGCGGTAGCCCTTGGTGATGCGGGCCTCGCCCGTGGGACAGCCGCCCAGGGTGCGGGTCTCGGCCAGCAGTTCGGGCCCGGCCGCCCGATGAATGGCCCCATCCACGCCGCCCCCGCCCAGCAGGCTGCGATTGGCCGCGTTGACGATGGCGTCCACCTGAAGTTTGGTGATGTCGTCCTGGATGATGTCGATGCGTTCGCGGATGTCCTTCTTCATGCCCTCATTATACCACCACCCCGATACCCACTGAAAAAAGAAGGCGAGACGCCGGTCTCCCGGCGTCCCGCCGATTTGAAATCGCGTCATCTCATCAACCGGTGAGAGCGCCAAAGCTGGCAAAGCTCAAGCCGATGGTGGCGCCTACGACCAAGTTGAGGATGAACACAATGAGCCAGGCGATGCCTGCAGTAAGTAGCGCTTTGGTGGTGTCGAAGTCCATGGCTTCCCGAATGGCGATGACGCCTGCAACCAGGGACCATATGCTACCTGCCAGAGCGATGATCCAACCCAGGCAGGGAATGAATCCCAGGATGGCCAACACTTGTGGGCTGTAGGCGTAGCCAAAGGTGCGTAGTACTTCGCCGGGCTCCGCTTCGCCGCCAAATAGACGCGTGCCAATAAAGTAGGTGAGATAAGACCACAGGTAGTATCCCACCACCACGGAGATCAGCCCAACCGCCACATTCACGATCACAGAAAGTGGTCCCATCACTTTGACGCCGGCAAAGGAGCCCAGCAACAGGGCGAGGACGCCGTTGATGCCGTTGTTGATGGCCATAGCGACGGCGGCAATAATGACGACCAGTAGGGCTTCCGTGTTTTTGCTCTCGTCATGCTCGATCGCGTTGAAGAAGTCCACGTCGAGTTTGGCGGCCCGGATCATGTTGTTGATGATGCTGTCGGTGTTCATTGTCCCTCCTGGGATGAGTGAGAGATGAGATGAATGGGAGAGCTGCTGATCGCCATTCTACCAATCCCTGCATCTTTCTGCAATTCAAGTAGCTGGCGGGCTGGAAAACCGGGAAACCAGTAGAACCGGACTGGGAGCGGCTCCTCCGGGTCTACTGTTCCCGGTTTACAGGTTTCCTGGGTTACCTTGCTTTTTCATCTCCTCTCTGCGTCCTCAGTGTATCCTCAGTGCACTCTGTGTCCCACGATTTCCCAAACAGCTTCTTCACGATCTTCGCGTACGTCGAGTGGAACCTGACATACCCGCCGCTGAGACGGCCTTCGATGCGAGCCGCGGCCAGGCTCTGTCGGAAGCTTTCAGCATCGTGGAAGGGGGGCATAATCATGATGGCCGTGCCGACCTCACGAGCGGCGTGGGCGTCGCTGCCCGCGGTCATGAGTTTGCCGTGGGCCTTGGCAATGGCGAGAGCGCGGTCGTTGTCGCTCTGGCGCAGGCAACGGGCGTTGAGGACTTCTAGAGCGTCCACCTGATCGATGACCCGCATCAGGGATTCCTCGCCCAGGGCGGAGCCCATGCGCAGGCTGTCCAGGGGATGGGGGACGCCGATGACCGCGCCCTGGTCTCGTAGCCGCCGGATGGTCTCCTCCAGAGGCAGCCCGCGCGGGATCTCTTCGGTCATGAACCAGCCGATGACCTCGCCCTCCGCGGTTTTAATCTCCTCCGCTGGGATGACCAGGCCGGGCGCGAGGGCCTGCACGTCCGCGATGCCCGCCATGGTGTTGTGGTCGGTGATGGCGATGCGGTCGATGCCTTTTTCGCGGCAGGTGCGGACGATGGCCTCCGGTTTCGTGAGGGAATCGAAGGAGGCGCGGGTGTGGCAGTGGAGTTCGACGCACCAATAGGAGCGGTCGTGCGGTCGTGCAGTCGTCTTATCGTCTGGTCGGCCAGTCATCAGGGTGGAGGGGTAAGAGATGGGATTGGGGATCAGAATTAGGATTGGGATTAGGATTGGCGGATGTTGGCGCTCCAATCCTAATCCTAAATCCCGTTCCTGCCCTTACGCAATCTGCGGCAGGTTGGCCAGGGCTTTGTCGATCTCTTCCTCCGACAGCTCGTAATCCACGAGTTTGCCCGCCAGATAGGCGTCGTAGGCGGACATGTCGAAGTGGCCGTGGCCGCTGAGGTTGAAGACAATGACCTTTTCCTCGCCCGCTTCCCGGGCGGCGACAGCTTCGTCGATGGCGGCCCGCACCGCGTGGGCGCTCTCCGGCGCGGGGACGATGCCCTCCGTCTGGGCGAAGAGCACGGCGCCTTCGAAGACGGGGTTCTGGTGTAGGGCTCGGGCCTCGATAAGCCCCAGGTCATACATGTGGCAGACGATGGGGGCCATGCCGTGGTAGCGCAGGCCGCCAGCATGGATGGGCGCGGGGATGAAGGAGTGACCCAGGGTGTACATCTTCATCAGGGGCGTCATCTCGCCCGTGTCGCCGAAGTCGTAAACGTATTTGCCCTTGGTCAGGCTGGGCGCGGCCGCGGGCTCCACCGCGATGATGCGGGTCTGTTTCCCGTCGACGATTTTCTCCCGCACGAAGGGGCTGACGAAGCCCGCGAAGTTGGAGCCGCCGCCGATGCAGCCGATCATGACGTCGGGCTCTTCGCCCGCCATCTCGAGCTGCTTCTGGGTTTCCAGGCCGATGACGCTCTGGTGCAGCATGACGTGATTGAGCACGGAGCCCAGGGCGTACTTCTTGGCCCCGCCGCTGGTGGCGGCCACTTCCACCGCCTCGGAAATGGCGACGCCCAGGGAGCCGGGGGAGTCGGGGTCTTTTTCCAGCACGGCCCGGCCCGCTTGGGTGCGTTCCGAGGGACTGGGGATGACTTCGGCCCCGAAGATGCTCATGAGGCTGCGGCGGTAGGGTTTCTGATGGTAGGAGATCTTCACCATGTAGACTTCGACGGGAATGTCGAACATCTTGCCGGCCATGGCCAGGGCGCTGCCCCACTGGCCCGCGCCGGTCTCCGTGGTCAGAGCTTTCGTGCCTTCGATCTTGTTGTAGTAGGCCTGGGCCACCGCGGTGTTGGGCTTGTGGGAGCCGGAGGGCGAGACGCCTTCATATTTGAAGTAGATGCGGGCGGGGGTGTTCAGGGCTTGCTCCAGGCGGATGGCCCGGATCAGGGGAGTGGGCCGCCACATGCGGTAGACGTCGAGCACGGGCTGGGGGATGTCGATCCAGCGGTCGGTGCTGACCTCCTGCATGATCAGGGACATGGGGAACAGGGGCGCGAGGTCGTCGGGCCCGATGGGTTGCAGGGTGCCCGGATGGATGACCGGGGGCAGGGGTTCGGGAAAGTCGGCCAGAATGTTGTACCAGGCGGTGGGGATGTCGTTTTCCGACAGGAAGAATTTGTGTTGTTCAGTCATGAGACGTCTCCTTGAAAGATTGAGTGATAGGGTTGGAAGATCGCGATGACGGGTTCGACGGGGGGCAGAAAAACAAAAATCCCCCACGCCTTGCGACGTGAGGGACGAATTGCAAATCCGCGGTGCCACCCTCGTTAGACCGGCGGCGGACATGGAAAAGCCCACCGTGAGCACGATGGGCTGATGATCGCCTTGCCAGTCTCACTCTGCGGGTACGGCCATCCGAAAACGCACCTCCCGGACGGGCTTCAAGCCCGTTTTCGAGTGCGTTTTCCCAGGCGATACCCAGCGCCCTGATAACGGTGGCGTCTCCGGACCAGCCTACTGACCTGCGGGCGTTCGGTGGTCGGCTCCCCGGCCCATTCCGCATCTGCGCTGATAGCGGCTTCACAGCGCCCGCCGCCTCTCTGAATCCCGCTTTGATGCGTACTCTTCCGGTTCACAGCCTGTGGGGGTCTCGAATTGTTGGCGGGATGATAGCACAAACGCTAGAGGGTGTCAAATGCGGCTGAGAGGGGTGGGATGTCGCCTGGTCGCGCAGTCGCGCGGTCGTCTGGTTCTCTGTTCTTCTGACCTCTGCGACTCTGTTCTCAGACCACGCCCGACTCGCGCAGCGCGGCGATGGACGCGTCGTCATAGCCCAACTCGCGCAACACCTCGTCCGTGTGTTGCCCCAGCGTGGGCGGAGCCAGACGGTAGCTGACGGGCGTCTCTGAAAGGTGCATGGGGTTGGCCAGCATCCGCACCTCGCCTGCAACCGGGTGATCCATGCTCAGCACCATGCCGCGGGCGCGAATGTGCGGGTCGTTCAGGGTTTCGTCCAGATGGTTGATGGGGCCGCAGGGGATGCCCAGGGGCCGGAACATGTCCAGCCAGTGATCCGCGGGTTGGGTGACGAAGATGGCCTCCAGCGCGTCGTGCAGCTCCTGGCGATGCTGGAGACGGTCGGCGTTGGTCTTGAAACGGGGATCTGCGCCGATGGTGTCGGCAATGCCCATGACATCGACGAATTTGCCCCACAGTCTCTCGGTGCCCACGCCGATGATGAAAGGCTTGTCCGCGGCGTTGAAAGGCTCGTAGGGGGTGATGGCGGGGTGATAATTGCCCCGTTTGGGGGGACGTTTTCCCGTGGCGAAGTAGCTGCCGATGATGTTCACCACCCAGGTGAGCTGGCCCTCCAGCAAGGAGGTGTCGATGAACTGCCCTCGGCCCGTCTGTCCGCGGGCGATGAGCGCAGCCAGGGCTGAAAGCGCGGTGTACACGCCCGCGGTGATGTCCGCCATGGGGCCGGGAAAGCGGATGGGGGGATCGTCCGGGCCGCCGGTGAGGGCCATGGTGCCCGATTCGCCCTGAGCGATGACGTCGTAGCCGCTGCGGCCCGCGTAGGGTCCGGTCATGCCATAGCCGCTGATGGCGCAGTAGATGAGCCGGGGATTGATGGCGCTGAGGGTCTCGTAATCGATCTGCAATTTGCGCTGGGAGGCGATGCGGGGCACGTTGGTGAGGAAGATGTCAGCGTCCTTGATGAGTTTGTGCAGGATGCGCCGGCCATCCTCGCTCTTCAGGTTGAGGGTGAGGCTGCGTTTATTGCGATTGACGCTGAGGAAATAGGCGCTTTCGCCCTCGATAAAGGGCGGGCCCCAGCCGCGGGAGCTGTCGCCCACGCCCGGACGCTCGATCTTGATCACGTTCGCGCCCAGATCGCCCAGGAGCATGGCCGCATAAGGCCCGGCCATGGCCTCGGTCATGTCGATGACGGTGATGTTTTGCAGAGAAGGTTGTGATGGGGTCATGATGGCCTCTTGTCATTGGAAACGAGCTAATTGCAAAGTCTCAGCACATTGTTGACACTCTATGGTCAACTAATACAACTTCTAACCAAATCGAAGGCACCGGGCGGCGAAAGCGCTCGGCCACGGGATAAACTTCTTCTCTAATGGGGAAGGAGAACTCCGCAATAGATTGCGGCTTGCTGTCCCTGGTGGCCTGGTAAAAGACGGTGACCACGCCCTGTTTTGTATCGAGGGTGGCGCGCACGGTCTTGCCAGCCCATTGAGGACCCAGAGGCCAAGAGGCATTGAGGAAAGAAGTGTTGCCATGCGCATCCACAAAGCGAATAAAGTGGAGGAAGCCTTCGGTCAGTGGCAGGCGTTTCTGGCGGTGTTGGTTGGAATCGTCAGGCAAGGGCAGAGGTGCGGGGCGAGTGCTGCGACACTCCTGGGGTGTCATTTCCGTCCCAGGTAAGAGGCGCCGTTCCCGACAGTAGGTCTGGAAATACAATACCTTCGCCAATCAGGCAGCTCTGGCCCGTGGGGGCTGATTATGGACGCTGCCTAATCGAGCGATAAGGCGAGTGATGCGTTGGAATAAAATAGGCTCCGGTTTTTGCGGAAGCAATTTCA
>JALXCB010000030.1 GCA_026991225.1 Anaerolineae bacterium
GCCACTGGCCGTAGAAGGCGTTGGAGCCGCCAATGCCCACGGGCCCGATGATGTCCGGCCCGTTGCCCGACGCGATCTCGGTGGAGAGGGTGTCGCGGGCGCTGTCGTAGGGCACCACCTCGAGAATGAGCTCGATGTTGTCGTGGGTCTTGTTGAACTGTTCCACGACCTGCTGTTGCACCTCCTGCTGCTCGGGGTCGGTGCCGGTGCCCAGACCCACGAACCAGCGGATTTGCACTTTCTCGCCCTCTGCGGGCTGCTCGGTGGGAGCCTCCGTCGCTTTGGGCGCTTCCGTGGCTTTCGGGGCTTCGGTGGGAGCCTCGGTGGCCTGGGGTGCTTCCGTGGGCTTGGGCACCTCGGTGGCCTTGCCGCCGCCACAAGCGGCCAGGGCCAATACGGCCGCCAGCATCAGGGCCAGGATCACGAAACTGCGTTTTCTCATGTTCTTCTTCTCCTTGAAGAGAGGTTGGAAGGGTGAAAAATGGATGGTGTGTAGTGATTGGGTTATGGAAATTTATCGATGCCAGGGTCGTGTTGGGTGGAGAACGCCATCACGACGCAGTCATCTTCGGTGAACTGGTGTCAGGGCAGCCGCACGACTGCCGGATGATAACCTGGGTGGGGTACCGAAGCTGGTGCGGGGGCTCCTTCCCGTTGATCTGAGCGAGAAGGGCCTGGGCCGCGCCCGCGGCCGCGGCCTCGATGGGCGCTCTCACTGTGGTGAGAGGAGGCGCCATCAATTTGGCGGAGTTGATATCGTCAAAGCCCATGACGGCGACGTCATCGGGCACTTTCTTGCCAGCATGGCGCAACGCGGCCATGACGCCCATGGCCGCCTCATCATCCCCCGCGAAGATGGCGTCGAAATCGAGACCGTCTATCAACCAGCTTTCCACGGTCTCGCGGGCGATATCAGCGTCGAAGCCGCCCATGCCCACCAAATCGGCATCAAAGGGAATGCCGTTCTTTTCCAGCGCCTCCCGATATCCCCGCTCCCGCCATTCGGAATCTTCATTCCCCTCGGGGCCTCGCAAAAACGCAATGCGCCGCCGCCCATGCACGGTGATGACATGGTCGATGAGGTCCCGAGCGCCCTTTTTGTTCTCAAACATGACGTAAGGGATGGGCAGATTGTCGGGAGGCGAGCGATAGAGGAGCACCAGGGGGCACCCCGAGTTGTACAGCCTTGTGATCTCCTCATCATTCAACCGGCCAGTAAAAATCAAAAGCCCGTCCGTATTATGTTCGCCCAAAGGCGTGGACAGGCTTGATTCCTGACCAGAGCTGGCCACATGGATGAGTAGATCGTATCCGGCATTGCGCACTTCCTCGGCGATGCCGCGCACCAGGGGAAAGAAGAATTCGGCGGCGACTTCGGGCAGCAACACCCCCAGCGTCCCGGTCTCGCGCCCCGCCAGCTTGCGCGCGGCCGCGTGGGGCGTGTAGCCCAGCGTGGTAATGGCGTCCCGCACTCGCCGCACGGTTTCTTCCGCCACGGGCGCCGTGCCATTGACCACGCGGCTGACCGTAGCGATAGAAACGCCTGCCAGTTTGGCGACATCGGAGATGGTTGCGCGACGTTTTGCCATAAGCACAGAGAATGGATGAAAGCGTTTTCTGTAAGCGCTTTCATCATAGCACGAAAACATCTCCCTGTCAAGCGTTTTTTCATCATTTTTTCAAACAGGCGCGACGACGCAGAAATCGTCTTCCCCTAGAGGCTGCTTTGAAAATAAAGTAATCAGTGATCAGTGATCAGTAATCAGTGAGAATCTGCGAAGCATCTGCGAAAATCTGCGTTCTCATTTTCATCGGTATCGGCGCGCTGCCGCGCGTGTCGCCTGCTATGAACTTATCGACAATTTGATGCGAGCTTGTGGATGACGTGCGTTTCAATTCGCCGCGGATGAGGCTGATGCGACGGATCAACACGGATTTTTACTGAAAAAGATGCCATCCTTTGTAACCGCTAACGTACCCGGTTAACAAACCACAAAGGACACAAAGGCGCTAAGAACACGAAGAAAAAAAGAACGCCAGGGCGATGAAAAGGCGAATGAGTCGGGTCTGGCGACTCATGGCGGGGATGCGCACGATGTCTTCACTGAGCGCAGCCTCGAACATCTGCACCAAATCCCCGCGACTCATGGCGCCCGTGCGCCGTCCGAACTCCACACCATTCCGATAGAGGATGGTGGTGGGGTTGCCCAACACGCCCAGTTGTTTGACCAAGGGCTGGGATTCATCCGCGTTGACTTTGAGGATGTCGACGCGCCCGGCGTAAATCTCCTTCAGCTCTTCGAAGAGGGGATTCATGCGGCGGCAGGGCCCGCACCATGGCGCCCACACATCGACGATGATGGGGCGGGGGATTGGTTTGGGCGATATGGAAGAGAGTTTTAACGTCCATCAGGTCGTAACCAGACGTTTCAGGCTGAGATAAAAGCCAATGGCGAGAAAGAGAATGCCCACAAAGGACATGAGCTGATTTTGTAATATCTGTAGAATGACGCCCAGGAAGATCATCCCGGCGGGGATGCCCAGGTCCAGGCGCGTGGCTCGCCCGAGATCGAACAAGGAGAGGCTGAGTCCGGTGACAGCCAGAGCTTCGATGCCGACGATGAAAACCTGGGATTCGGGATTGGTGAGGATGTAGGGCATGAGGGCGCTGGCTGCCAGCAACAAGGCGGCGATGGCCCATTTGACGTAGCCGGTCGCCTGATAAAGACAAACCCATGAGAACGCGAAGCCGATTTTGGCAATGGCCCAAACCAACAGGATGATTCCTTGTACAAGATCCGGCAGTTTCAGGTCGGGCATGGCCAGGCCCAGGGAAATGACGAATGTCAGGGCCAGGGCATAAAGGAATCCCAGCCCCAGACTGATATTTAGCCAACGCACACAATGTCGGGCTTTTTCTTCGTGCACTGGAATCCGTTTTGCCGAGGTCGCTCGGGGTTGTTTTTTCTTCGACATGGTCGCCTCACGAAGCAAAAAAGACAAAAGACGAGCGCTCCACCTGTCGACAGAGCGCCCGTCAGGCAGTTCGCGTCAGTGCATCAATGGGATCATATCTTTCTGGCCTGACTGAGGAGATCTCGCTCCAGTTCGTCTACATGATCCAGTTTACCCTCTTTCTCCAGCTTCTCCAAGCGGGCGAGGTACATGTCTTCGGAGTTCATGCGGAGGAGATCGCCAGGTTTGACGCCGATGTTGCGAGCGCCGCGGCGCATGGCCCACCAGAAGACCCACAGCCAGAAGACGGCCCACAGGAACCAGATGATCGCCTGGATCGCCTTGCTGCCGGGAGCGATGAGCGCGGGGAAGAAGGTGGTGGGGGTGTAGGGCATGGAGGCCATGAGGCCGTCCCAGAAGTCGCGGGCCAGCGTGTAGGGGAGATAGCCCAGGTAGAAGAAGGGCCAGATGAGCAAACCGGTGACGTAGAGCAGGCCGGTGCGGCCATAGTTACGGAATTCGCAGCCCAGCATCAGCACTGTTCCGAAGCCCAGCAACAGGCCGCCGAAGATATCCATGGGCAGGGTGGTCTGCTCGCGGATGTGTCCGGGGCCGATCTTGTGGAATTCAGGCCCTACATATTTGGCGGCGAAGGCTTCGGTGGCCCAATGATGGCCTTCCATGATGTTGAAGAAGGCGAATCCGATGGCCATGACCAGGGCCACCAGGCCGATGTGCAGGCCCAACGCAGCCAGAGGTTGGTAGGAGATCATCACGGTGCGCAGGGAGAAGGGCATGCCCCAGCGTTGAGCGGCCACATCCTCGCCCTTTTCCATCTCACGGCCGAGCTCGAAGTTGATGATACCGCACTCGGTGCCAAAACCGGTCTTGGCCACAGAGATGCCCAGCAAGGCGCCGACGATCATGAGCATCAGGATGTTGGGCAGGTTTTTGCCCGTAAGCATGACGCCAGCCATCTTGGTTTTGCCCAGCGTCTCGGCCCAGCCCATGACGATGGCGTAGTTGTTGCCGGCAAAGGCCATGTAGATGACCACCGCCAGGATGACGATAAGCACCACATAGAGGATCCAGGAAAGCAGTGAGGGTTTCGTGCTTTCGCCCAGGGTAAGGCCGTCGGCCCAGCCCCGGGCTTTAGCCTGCTCTACATACCATTGGGTCTCCTGGCTCTTGAAGTATTGAGAAAGGTTCAGCTTGCGAAGCAAGAGGAAGGCGATCAGCGCACCTATTGTGGCCATAATCATGACCACCCAGCTTTTGATGTTCATGGCCGCCCAGCCGCCCAACAGATGATGCAGGGTGCAGCCGCCAGCCACACGAGTGCCCCAGGCGAAGAAGAAGGCGCCGAAGGCGGTGGCGATGAGGGTGCCTTTGGGATAGCGCACCCAGCTACGGAATTCTCCTTCCAGCCACGCCAACACGAATGCGGCGATCATGGCGCCGATGATCACCCATTGAATGGAGGGCTGGTAATCTGGTTTGGTGGCGATGAAGGAGAATCCAAAGAGGGTGGACTCCACGCCCGCCAACATGCGGGCCATACCGCTGGTGACGCCAATGAATTTGTGTTTGGGGTGCCCCAAAGGCAACAAGGTGTAGTTGATGATTTCTGCTGTGGCCGTAAGCAGGCCGGCCGTCCACCATGGCCATTGCTTCTTGAGCCATGATGCGCTGTTTCGGTTCTCGAACACAGCCATTGTAATACCTCCAAAAAGAATGAAGCGAGAAATGAATGAAAGGAAACTTACCTTTCCACTATAACAAATCCCCGCGTGATGATCCATTGCGAAATTTTTATCGCTACCATAAGCATTTTCTTATATCTCTCATTTCCGATTTTGGTAATCGTCCTTACCCGGTTACAATAGAGAGACTACAGGCCATCAATCTATCCATGCGAGGATCGCTTTTTGTGATCAATCCTTATCAATTGCTGATCTTTCAAACGGTCGCCTCGGAAGAAAGCATCAGTCGGGCCGCGGACGCCTTGTTTATGTCTCAGCCCGCGGTCAGCCAGCACATCAAGGCGCTGGAACAAGATCTGGGGGTGACGCTGTTCCGTCGCGGACGCAAGGGGGTGCAACTGACGTCCGCGGGCGAGGTGCTCCTGGAGTACGCCCAAACGCTTCTTCAACTTTCGCAGGAGGCCCGACGGGAGGTAAAGAAGGCGGCCACCAAGGGAAGCCAGCGGTTGCGACAGGTGCATGTGGGAGCCAGTCCAGGTATCGGCTCCTGTTTGTTGCCCAAGTGGATTCAATTGTTTTATCAGTATGATGACGATCTCTCCCTGTCCATTCGCATCGCGCTGACGCCCAATCTGGTGCATCAAGTGGCGGGGCACCATCTCGCCTTCGCGGTTACCGGTGATCCCCTGACCAAGGGCATTGTGGAGATGACCCCACTTTGGGAAGAGGAGGCTGCCATCATTGTAGGGCGGGGCCATCCCTGGTGGGGCCGATCCCATATTCCGGCGCATGCGTTGCTGGATCAAGATTTCATCATGCGGGAGGAAAGTTCACTGGCTCGGGCGTGGGAGCTGCAAAGCCTGGCCGAGTATGGCGTGCATCCCCGCGCGGTGGCCGAATTCACCGCGCCCGCAGCCATCAAACAGGCGGTCATGGCCAATATGGGCATTGCGTTGTTGCCATGTTTTTCGGTGGATCGGGAGTTGGCGAGCGGGCAATTGCATGCGGTGCGGCTGGAAGAAGGGGTTTTGGGGCGGCGTTTCAGCCTGTTGTGGACGCCCGCCTCACTCAAATCCGAGGGTGTAAGGACCCTCTTCCGATTTTTGGTCGCCTTTGCAGATGAACTGGCGTTTCGGCCTTTACAATCACCCAGCGAGCATGTCAGGCGTGTCTTCAATCAATCGACAACGCTGAGGAAACTGCTGAAAGGTTTGCCCAACGAGGCGGCATAGGCTATACTACATCCTCATCACGATATCTCAACCCTGTCGCAAGTTCATTTGCGGATGACCGGGGGAAGTCCGGTGCAAGTCCGGCGCTGTCCCGCAACTGTAAGAACTTCGGTTCAAGCCAGAACGCCCGGTGCGACAGGGTCCGACCACCTGCGCGGACAGGGGGCGGGGCATGGCCTCTCCCTTGTCGCGCTCGACAAGGGATTTTTTATGAACAAAGACGCTGATACAGCCAAACGCAAACGCCGGGCCTCAAAAAAGAAGGGCCTGGTCATCGTAAACACCGGCAACGGCAAAGGCAAGACCACTGCGGCCCTGGGGGTGTTGTTCCGGGCCTGGGGCCGCGGCATGAACGTGGGCGTGGTCCAGTTTCTGAAGAGCAGCACGGCCCGCTATGGCGAAATCAAGGCCGCGCGCAAGCTGGGAATCGACTGGGTTGTGACCGGGGATGGTTGGACCTGGACCAGCCGGGACCTGGATGAGTCAGCCGCTCTGGCGCAGCATGGCTGGGAGCTGGCGCAGGCGCGCATCGCCAGCGGCGAGTACGATATCCTCATCCTGGACGAGTTCACATATCCTCTTCATTTCGGCTGGCTGGATACGGATGAAGTCATCGCCTGGCTGCGGGGGCATAAGCCGCCCATGCTGCATCTCATCATTACGGGCCGCTACGCTCCCCAGACGCTTATCGATTTCGCCGATCTGGTCACCGAGATGGTCGAGGTGAAGCATCCCTATCGGGATCAAGGCATCACTGCGCAGCCGGGCATCGAGTTTTGAGAGGAAAACATGACCGCACCGCCCGACACGCCCGCCATCATGATCCTGGGCACGCATTCCAGCGCGGGCAAGAGCTTGGTCGCTACGGCGCTGTGCCGCATTCTCGCCCGTCGCGGCTATCGCGTGGCGCCGTTCAAGGCGCAGAATATGAGCAACAACGCGGGAGTGACGTCCGAGGGCGGGGAGATGGGACGGGCGCAGATCGTGCAGGCCGAGGCCGCGGGCGTGGAGCCGCACACGGACATGAATCCTGTGTTGCTCAAACCGGAAGCGGACCACCGAAGTCAGGTCATCCTCCATGGCCGGGTTCATGGCTATATCGACTCGAAGAACTGGTTCGATCTCAAACGGCAGTTGTGGCCCGAGGTGCAGGCCGCGTATCGGCGGCTGGCCGGGCGCTTCGATGTCATCGTGTTGGAGGGCGCAGGCAGTCCGGCGGAGATCAATCTCAAGGCCGGGGATATGGTGAATCTGCGCATGGCCCGCTTTGCCAATGCGCCGGCGCTGCTGGTGGGGGATATCGACCGGGGCGGTGTGTTTGCGGCCCTGGCCGGGACGATGTTGTTGCTGGAGCCGGAGGAGCGAAGTCTCATCAAGGGGTTTCTCATCAATAAGTTCCGGGGGGATGTGCGATTGCTGGGGAATGCCATGGATGTCTTGCAGGAGAAGGCGTTCGGCGTTCCCACGTTGGGCGTCATCCCTTATATCACCGATCTCTATATCCCTGACGAGGATGCTGTTTCGCTGGATCGGGTGGCGAATCGGCCGGTGGACGCCGATGGACAGGTCATCGATGTGGTCATTCCTTACCTCCCGCATATCTCGAATTTCGACGAGTTCGATGCGCTCGTGGCGGAGCCGGGCGTGCGGGTGCGGTTCGTGCGCCGGGCCGAGGAGGTGGGCCAGCCTCACGCCATCATTCTGCCCGGCAGCAAGGCGGTGATCGCGGATTTGGTCTGGCTTCGGCGGCAGGGGCTGGATGAAGCCATCAGGCGGGCGCACGCCCGCGGCGCGCAGGTGGCGGGCATCTGCGGCGGATACCAAATGCTGGGCCGGGAGCTGGAGGACCCGCTGGGGCGCGAGGGAGGGCCGGGAAGGTTCCCGGGCCTGGGGCTGTTACCCACGCGCACGGTCTTCGGTTCCGAAAAGCACACGCATCGTTCGTTGATGCGGCTACACGACGGGCTGCTGGTGACGGGCTACGAAATCCACACGGGCGAGACCGCACTGCTGGATGGCGTCTCGCCCTTTGGCGTGATCGTGCGCCGTGGCGGCCGGGCCGAACATGCGCCCGACGGGGCGCATGCCAGCGACGCCAGCGTCTGGGGCACCCACCTCCACGGCCTCTTCGAGAACGCGCCTTTTCGACACGCCTGGCTGGCGTCGCTGGGCTGGCGGCGGAGCCGCCAGCGTTCGGCCCGGCCGCCACGCTTCGCCGCCTACGACCGCCTCGCAGACATCGTCGAAACCGCCATCGACATGGACGCCATCCTCCGCCTCATCGGCCTCCCCCACTGATTACTGACCACTGCTCACTGATTACTGAAAACTGAACGCCTCCTATGAAAAAACACATCCTTCTCCCAATCCTAATCCTAATCCTAATCCCCCTAATCTCCCA
>JALXCB010000031.1 GCA_026991225.1 Anaerolineae bacterium
CCACGATAACCCCCACAGCCACGCCCACCCCGGGCGTCTATGTGGTGCAAAAAGGCGACACCCTCAGCACCATCGCCGCCAAAGTCGACCGCACGGTGGCCGCGCTCGCCGCATACAACAACATCAAGGACCCGACCACGATTTACGTGGGCCAAAAGCTCAAAATCCCTCCGGCGGATTACAAACCGCCCACGCCCACGCCCCGACGTCCCACCAAGACGCCCACGCCGACCCCTACGGCCACCCCCAGCATCACCCTGCCCGCGCCTCAGCTCCTCAATCCCGGCCAGAACGCGGCCTTCAGCGGCGAGAAGGCGCTCATCGAGCTGACCTGGCAGCCTTTGCCTTTGCCCACAGGCGCGGAATATGTGATGCACATTGGCGTCCAGGTGGGGCCCGGCCCCAAGGATATCGAATGGCGCATGGTCGAACCCATCGGGCCAAACACCAGCTTCTATGTCCCCGCCTGGCTCTTCGGCCAGGCTCCCCAACAATACGGACGGGCCTATCTCTGGTACGTGCAGGCCGCTTTGGTCAACCGCAACGGCGAACAGGTGCAGATCATTCCCATCTCGCAACCGAGCGAAATCCGCAAGTTCTTCTGGAATTGATAATGATACGCGATCTGAACAAAATTCTGAGCATCCTGGGCGATGAAGACAAGCCCATCAGCCATCAGCTTCTGCGCAACCTATCGGAACTGAGCCAGGCGGAATTGGCCCAGTTTCAAGACGCCTGGGCCGGGTACTCACAGGCCCGGCGTCTGGCCTTGATGCAAGCGTTGGTCTCCATGGCCGAGGAGCATTCCCAATTCAATTACAACGCCATCTTCGCCTGGGCTTTGGATGACGCGGACCCCAACGTGCGCGTGCTCGCCATGGAAGGCCTGTGGGAAGACAAGAACGTCGCTCATCTGCCCCGATTCCTGCATTTTTTGGTGCACGATGAGGATGTGGACGTGCGCGCGGCCGCCGCCATCGCGGTGGGACGCTATCTCTACTGGGCCGAGACCAACGAAATCCCCGGTCGCTACGCCGGAGAAACCGCGGAGGCGCTCTGGGACGTGTATCACGATCCCCTGGAGCACGTGCACGTGCGGCGGCGGGCGCTGGAAGGGCTGGGAAGCTCCAGCCATCCTGGCGTGGCCCGCATCATCGAAAGCGCCCAATATGATGAAGACAGCTTCATGCGCAGCAGCGCCCTCTACGCCATGGGCCGCAGCGCGGACGTGCGCTGGATTCCCTATCTCCTGCCCCACCTGGAGAGCGAAGACCCCGCCTCGCGCATGGAGGCGGCCCGGGCTCTGGGCGAACTGGAGGCCAAGGCCGCGGTCATCCCCATGATTCGCATGTTGGATGAAGAGCAGGACATGGAGGTGCGCGTCGCCATCCTCGAAGCGCTGGGCCAGATCGGCGGCGAGAGGGCTAAGCAGGCGTTGGAGCTTGCCGCCGAGTCCGAGGATGAAGCCGAAGCCGAGGCCGCGGAGCTGGCTTTGGAGCAGCTTTACGCGGGACTCAACAACCTCTACGAGCTCATCGATGAGGTGTTAGGCCTGGACGAGGAGGATGCCTTGGGCGAATCCGACCTCTGGGATGATGGATTTTACGAAGACCCCCTGGAGGCGGAGCTGCGGCGCCTGCTCGATGATGGGGATGTCTATTGACCATGTCCGGCGAGGCGTTGCGATCCCTGGGCGATATCCTGTTTCAGGTGCTGGCCCCCATCGTCATCATGGTGGCAGTCGGTTACACGCTGCAACGACGCCTGGACCTGGATACGAAATCCATCAATCGCATCGTTTACTTCGTTCTCTCCCCCAGCCTGGTCTATGCCACCATCGTCACCCTTTCTTTCGATCCCGACATCACCGGACGCAGCGTGCTTTTCGCCGGGTTGCACATGCTGACCATGGGCGGCCTCGCCTGGCTGCTGGTGCGAAAGTGGCGTTACCAGGGCGGCTTGGCCAGCGCCTTCATCATCACCACGATTCTGATGAACAACGGCAATTACGGCCTGCCCCTGAATCTGTTCGCCTTCGGTGAAACGGGCTTCGGCTACGCCCTGGTGCTGTTCATGTTCAACGCGATGGTTGGCGGCGCGGTCAGCATCTTCCTGGCCATCCGCGGCAAGTCCAATGGCATCGCCGCGCTGCGCCGCACCCTGGTGCAGCCCATCATCATCGCCATGTTCCTGGGCGTCTTCAGCCGGATCACGCATATCGCGCCCACCGGCTCGCTGATGGACATGATCGACATGGCGGGGCAGGCAGCGATCCCCGTCTTCCTGCTGGTGCTGGGCATGTCTCTGGCCCAAACCGACGTGCGGGCCAATCTCGCGCCCGTCCTGCGCCTGACCTCCGTGCGCATGTTGGTCAGCCCCGCCGTCGCCCTGGGATTGGCCGCGCTGGTGGGATTGACGGGCGTGGCCTACTCGGTCGCGGTCATGCAGGCGTCTATGCCCTCCGCGGTGAACACCATCGTCATCACCAATGAATTCGACGCCGCGCCCGATTTCACCGCGGGCGCGGTGCTCATGACCACCCTGACCAGCCTCATCACCCTACCTGTATTGCTGTTCTTCTTACGGTGAGCCGAAAGGAAAGACTAACGGTAACTGCTAACGTACTTGACTTTAGGCCGCCAAAAGCCACGAAGGCTCGAAGTTTTTCGAAGACACGAAGGAAAAATCAAGAAAAATACGTCGTGCCTTGGCTTTTCTTCGTGTCTTCGTGGCAAAAAGTGGTGGCGATACCTTAGCAGTTACCTTTAATCATTAATCTTTAATCTTTGATCATCACTCCTTCAAAAACACCCCATGTCCAACGCCAACGACGAGACAACCCGCAAACAAGCTTACGACCTGTTGCGAGAAGGCGTGCGGCTGATCAACGCCCAACGCTATGGCGAAGCCATCGCCGCTCTGGAAAAGGCGCATGATCTGCTGCCCGACGATCCCGATATCATGATCACCCTGGGCGGGGCGTTGATCCTGGCCGGGAAATGGAATCGGGCCGAACGTTTTCTGCAGCAGGCCGTGGAAAAGCATCCCGAGAACCCGCGACTATGGCTCAACCTGGCCGCGGCCATCCTCGGGCGTCTGGAACTCTCCCCGCGGCATCGTCAAGACCGGGCCATCGAGGCGTATAAAAAAGCCATCGCGCTGGACCCGGTCGCGCCCAGCGCCCACTACAACGTGGGCCTCATCTACGCCGACCGCAAAGACTGGGACCAGGCCATCCGCTGGTTCGAGGACGCGGTTCGGGCGAATCCTACGGACAGGGACGCCCGCTGGTGGCTGGAGAAGGCGAAAAAGGCCCGCGATGCGGAGGTGAATGATGACGAGTGAGATGCAGCGCCTGGAAGCCGATATCTACGGTCGGGTGCAGGGCGTGGGCTTCCGCGTCTTCGTGCAGGACAAAGCCCGTGCGCTGGGCTTGACCGGCTACGCCAAAAACAGGTACGCGCCCCGGCGCTATGTGGAAGTTGTGGCCGAAGGCCCGCGCCCGGCATTGGAGACCTTGCTTCATTACCTGAAGCAGGGGCCCTCTCTGGCGCGAGTGGAACAGGTGGATGTACAATGGGGGCCCGCCACCGGCGAATTCCACACCTTTCGCGTGGGGTAGCCTTTCCATCTCATGACGACTTCCAGCGCCACCGAATCGCTTCCTTCCGACGCCTACGAGCGCGTCGGCCGCCAGGCATGGGTTATCCTGTGGCTGGCTTTCGCCGCGTTCCTTCTGCTCATCACCGGCGTTCCCCTCTCCATAAGCTGGTACATTCACAACGCCACACGCCCCATGGCCGTGCGCGTCGAGGCGGTGACCGGGGCCACCCTCATCCTGCCTGCGGACGGCGGCGATCCGGTGGCGGTGGTCGATGCCCAATATATCAAGGAAGGGGATCGAGTTCGCACCGATCAGAACGCCCGCGCCAACCTCTCCATCTTCGACTCCCCGGACGATGCCGAGAGTCTGGCTTCAGTGCAATTGCGCACGAACACCGAAGTGGAATTGATGATCGCCCGTCGACCCCGCTACGCCCAAAGCTCCCTGCCCCGACAACTGGCGCTTCGTCTCCATTCGGGCCGGGCTCGGGTCACCAGCGGATCGGTGGACGACCGTCCTCTCGAAGTCAATATCCAGACGCCGCAGGGCCTGGTTCGGGTCAGCAATGGCAGCGCCGCCGTCGCCGTCACCAACGAGATCACCGAGGTGACCGCGCGTAATGGCCAGGTGTCGGTCATCGCCCAGGGACGAGAAGTCGTGCTCACCAAAGGCCGACGCACCACCATCGTTTTCGGCGAGCCGCCTTCAGAGCCCCAGGCCGCGGACAAGAACCTGGTGAAAAATGGCGACTTCAGTCAGCCGTTGGAGAGTGCGTGGCGGGTGGAAAGCATTGTCGACGCCCGGGATTTGAGCAATGTCACCTTCGGCTCGGTGGAGGTGATCAACACGGGCGGGCGCAATGTCGCTTATTTCCAGCGAGACGCCCAGGGCGAGGATGCGAATTTGCACAGCGAGACCGCCATCGTCCAGGAGATCGACGCGGACGTGCTGGATGTGGAGAGTCTGGTCTTCCGCTTCGACGTGCGACTCATCAGCCAGAGCCTGCCCGGAGGCGGCATCCAGTCCTCCGAGTTCCCCATGATGGTGCGCATCGATTTCATCGACGTCAACGGCAATCCCCAGTTCTGGACCCATGGCTTCTATATGGTGGACCCGGCCGAGAACTGGCCCCTGCGCGATGGCGAGAAGATCCCCGGCCTGGTGTGGTACGCGTATGAATCGCCCGACTTCATGCAAAGCGAGACCTTCCCCCGTCCGGCCAAAGTCACCCGCATCCGCATCTACGCCAGCGGGCACAACTATCGCAGCCAGGCCGCGGATATCGAACTCATCGCCAAATAATTCAGGAACACCGAGGACGCAGAGCGCCCAGAGAAAAAGAACAAGGATACTGATTACGGATCACTGATTACTGTCACCGAACTCCATGCACCACCGTCTGCGTCGCCTCGCCTGGCTCCTTCCCCTGGCCATCTACCTGGCCCTGACCCTCTATCAGATCCATCTGCCCGGGCCCAATTACGATGAAGCGGTGGAGACCAAGCCCGCGGTGCAGTTTCTGCAGAATCTGCCCGTGGAGGCGCATCGGAATGCAGTGATTCATCTCTTTGGCAAGGCGCTGCCATTGATGGTGGTGGATTATGTGGGGGCGTTGAATGTCTGGGTGTTGCTGGCGTATTTCAAACTGGGGGGCATTGGCGTGGCGACCATGCGGCTGTGGCCCATCACCGTGGGCGCGGTCATCGTATGGTTGACGTGGCTGCTGGGACGCAAGCTGTTCGGCGTTCGGGCGGGGTTCGTGGCCGCGATGCTGCTGGCCGTGCAACCCTCCTTCATCTTCTTCGCCCGCCAGGGCATCTACGTGACCAATACGACCATCGCCCTGATGTTGGCCATCTGGCTGGCGCTGCTGAAGCTGAGCGAGTCGGGACGGGCGCGATGGCTATGGCTGGCCGCGTTCATGGCGGGGCTGGGATTGTGGGCCAAGTTCATCATGCTGTGGCCCCTGGCGGCGACGGTCGTCCTTCTGCCCTTTGTGTGGCTGTTGCGCGGGCGCTTGGGGCTGAAGACAGCGGCCGGATTCAGCCCGCGGTCTCTGCTCCATCCCCGATTCTGGGCTCCCGCCATCCTGCTCTTTCTGGCCGGTCTCAGCCCTTTTCTGCTGTTCAACATCAAGACCGGCGCCACTTTCGAGCATTTTGCCAAAACCTTGAATCGCTCTTATTACGGCGTGGAGAACGCGGCCTATCTGGACAATCTGGCCGCGCGCTGGGAGCAGATGCAGCATTTCCTCAAGGGGGATCATTTCTGGTATCTGGGCGGGAATTTCGTGGACGCGCTGGCCTGGCCCGCGTTTCTGTTGGCCATCGTCTTCATGCTTCTGGCGCTGTTCCTGCGCCGAAAGCGGCCTCTGGCATTTTCGCTGGCGCTGCGAGCGCTGTTCGTCCTCGCCTTCTTCCTGCTGCTGCTCCTGCAATCGCCGCTGACGCCCACGGCGCTGTGGTACACCCACCTGGCCATGTTCTCGCCCGTGCTGGCGTTGCTCATCGCCGGGGGCTGGGAGCTGCTTTTTCGTGAGCTGCCGGGCCAGTGGGGAGGGATAGTGGCCGGGATCTTCGTCGTGGCGTTGGGCCTGAGCGGGCTGCGGGCGGATGCCGGATATCATCGGGCATTGGCGGCCACGGGCGGCCTGGCGGACCATTCCGACGCCATCTATCGCCTCAGCGACGAACTCCTGGCCCGCGGCGTCTTCAGCCCTTACGCGCTGGATTGGGGTTTCGACGCCCCCCTCATCCTCGTCTCCCAGGGCCGGGTGAATCCCATCGAAATCTTCGGCTACGAACCCTACGACCACCCCGACGACGCCTTTCCCGACCGGGTGCGACCGCTATTGCAAGACCCAAACGTCTATTTTTTGGTCCATGCGCCCGACCGCACCAACTTCCCAGGCCGACGCGAAGCGCTGCAGGCCGTGGCCGCGGACATGGGCCTGACCATCGAGACCGTAGCCGTCATCCGCGAGCGCTCCGGCGCGCCCCACACGGAAATCTGGCATGTCATTCTAAGATAGCCTGATGCGACCTCGAAAATGCCTCGCCACGAAGGCTCGCCTGAAAAAAGCCAAATTCAGCGCAGAGTGCGCTGAGAGCGCAGAGAAAACCAGAAAGTTCGACCGGAAAACAGACTCGAAACTATGACTTCTCCTCTGTGCCCTCTGCGTTCTCTGCGGCTGAAAAACCTTTTTGCAGTGAAGTCGTAACTACCAAACTGAACGCATTTTGAAATCAGGTGTTTTCGGCCTCGGCCACCCGGAGCTGAAGCTCCGGGCTACGAAACAACGCCGGGTGAACCCGGCTTGATGGCGGCCACGGCAGAAAAGCCCCATTCATGGGGCGTCGTTCTTAGCCCGCAGGTTCACCTGCGGGCGGCGGCGCGGCCAGAGAATCGCCTTTCATGGATGATCCAATGCGAACCAAAAAGCCTTGGTTTCAAGTAACTATACACGTATCCTCTCATAGCAAGGCAAAAACCACGAAGACACGACGACACGAAGGCACGAAGGGTAAAAGTGGCAAGTGGCAGGTAGCAGGTGAAAAACCTTGCAGCCAGAAAGGCTTGCCACTTGCGACCTGCAAACTTGCAAACCTGCATTGTCTTCGTCCCTTCGAGTCTTCGTGGCAGAGCATTTTGCTGGATACCTGTATAGTCACGGTTTCAATTTGCTGTTAGTTTAAGGTCGTCGCCCGAAAACCACTAGGAACACGAAGACACAAAGGCACAAAGGGAAATTCATACATTTTTTTCTTCGTGTTTTTGGTGCCTTAGTGCCCTTTGTGGTTTGTTAACCGGGGTGCGTTAGCAGTTACGTGAAGTCCGTCATTTATACATTTTTCGTGGGGTTACTGACCTCAGGCCCGTCAATCGATAACAACTATGTCATCTTCATGACAACTTTGCCGATGACATTGGCGGCCTGGTCGGCCTGATCCGCGGCGTTGGAGATATGGCGATACACCTCTCGGGTGCGTAACATGACCATCACATGGTGCACGTCCTCTGGGCCAGCGAACAGATCGCTCACCGCCTTGCGGTACAGTTTCTCCACCTGATTCTCGCGACGCTTCGCCCGCCGCGAATGATCCAGCGCCACCAGCGGATTTTTCTCCAGTCGCTGCATGGCGGCAAGGAGTTCGTCGCTGGCCTCACGGACGCGCATCACCATCTCCGTCAAAAAGTCGTCCGCGCTCACATCCAGCAACCGCATCTCCAAAATGGTGGTGTAGCAATAATCCAGCACATCATCCAGGAAGAGAGACAACTCGAATATGTCCTCCCGGTCGAAAGGCGTGACAAAGGTCTTGTGCAGCTCATCGATGAGGACGCGTCGGATTTCATCGCCTTCCTTCTCACATTTTTCGACGATATCGGCGTCTTCGGAATTGCCTTCCTTGACAAAACGCTCCAGGGCTTGCGCCCCGCGCTGTAGCACCTCCGCCTGCTCGCGGAGAAGACGGATGAAAATATTTTCTTTATGACTATTCGGTAAGATGCCCATAAAACAGAAA
>JALXCB010000032.1 GCA_026991225.1 Anaerolineae bacterium
GGGTGAGGGTGAAAGGACGGGGGCGTTGGGGCGGCCTTCCCGCCCTTCCGCGTCGCCGCCGGCCTCGACAGGCACAGGCGTGGGAGGGATCTGCTCTGGGGGGGCGAAGGCGGCGCCCACCGAGGAACTGGCCGAGATCGCCACGAAAAGAAGAACGACGACGAAGAAGGCGTTGAAGGCCAGGGAGCCCGCGGCAATGCGCCGCCAACGAGCCTGACGCCGATACAGCAGGGGAAGCATTTCTTCGGTTTCGAGTGCGGGGAGCCGCGGCGGAGGAAAGAGGCGGTCCAGGCGCGCGGCCACATCTTTGGCCCGGGGGCGATCTTCCGGATTTTTCGCCATCATGTGCAGCACCAATTGCTCCAAATCGGGCCATTGTTTCAGCTCGGGGTTCAGAGAGGAAGGCGCTGTGGGGCGTTGTTCGAGGATGGCCGTTTCGACATGGGATTGCTTGCCGGTGAAGGGAAGTTTGCCGGTCAACATGCGATAGAGGGAAACGCCCAACGAATACATGTCGGCGGCGGGTTTGTCGACGAATTGTTCCGGCGGCGCGCCCTGGCGGATGCGTACGCGTTCAGGGGGCAGATAAACCAGAGCCCCGGCCTCCACTTCGGCGCGAAGCTGTTTCTTTTGGGCGGAGCCGAAATCGATCAGGACGATGTCGGGTTGTTGCAGATCCGCGATGGGACGCCGGAACATGACATTGCTGAGTTTGATATCCAGATGAGCGTAGCCCTGGCTGTGCACATAATCCAGGATGGTGGCGACCTGATAGGCGATCTCCGCGGCCAGACGCGGATCCAGAGGGCCGCGTTGGCGCACCATGGCCTCGACCGAGCCTCCTCCGAGATATTCCATGGCGAAGAACCAGGGCTGCCCCGCCAGGTCGACCGCCTTTGCCAGATAGGGCATTCCTCCTTCTTTGGCGAAGATGGGATAGATGCGGACGATGCCCGGATGATGGAGCTGGCGCAGGATTTCGACTTCGTTGTGGAGCGCCCGCTTGTAGGTTTCGTTCAGGCGTTTCGCTTCCTGGTCAGATTTGGCCTCGATCTGAACTCGCATCAGTTTCAGGGCAACGCGGCCTTTCCGCGCGTCGTCGACATCCAGCCATCGCGCGATGCACACGCGGGAAAATCCGCCCGTTTCTTCGGGCAGGATGGCTTCCACCTGGAATCGTTCGAGAATGATCGCGCCGGGACGTAATGCCCCCATGAAATTCCTCCTAAACTAAACGCATTTTGAAATCAGGTGTGTAACTGCTAACGTACTTGACTTTTGGCCACCAAAAGCCACGAGGGCTCGAAGTTTTTCGAAGACACGAAGGAAAATCAAGGAAAATACGTCGTGCCTTGGCTTTTCTTCGTGTCTTCGTGGCAAAAAGTGGTGGCGATACCTTAGCAGTTACTCAGGTGTTTTCGGCCTCGGCCACCCGGAGCTGAAGCTCCGGGCTACGAAACGACGCCGGGTGAACCCGGCTTCCCGCGGCGAGCGACCTGCGCCGTAGCCCCATTCATGGGGCGTCGTTTTTAGCCCGCAGGTGAACCTGCGGGCGGCGGCGCGGCCAGAGAATCGCCTTTCACTGATGATCCAATGCGAACCAAAAGCCTTGGTTTCAATTTGCTTTCAGTTTAGTCTGCAAAGGGTTCGGTCCGGTCCAGATCGGCGGGTTCGTCCGCGTCGGTCATGAAGGGGGAGGTTTGATCCTGAACGGGCGCGTCGGCGGCAGCGGCGTTCGAGTGGGTTGAGGGCGCGGTGGGGGGCTCGGTGGGCGGCTGGGGAGGATCGGGCAACTGGCGCTGGAAGATGAGCCGGACGCGCCCCAACTGGATTTCATCGCCTGGGGTGAGCACAACGCCTTCCGCCGGGGTAATCTGATAATTCAGATAGGTGCCGCCGGTGCTGCCTTCATCGCGCAGTTTGAAGATGCCATCCTCTTCTTCCAGGATGCTGGCGTGGAGACGCGAGACGCTGGCGTTGGGCAAGACGATCTGGGCCCGCGAGGGGTCGCGACCGAGCATGACGGTGCGTTGGGTAATGGGGATGGGGGCCGCGTTCATGCCCAGGCCATCCACAGGGATGAGGTAGGCTCGGGCGCGCTGGGTGGAGGCGTCGGCCCCGGGCCTGGGAATGAACACTTCGGTGGCTTCTTTGACCACGCCCGCCAGGGTGGCGGTCATGTCGCGCACCATGCGAGGACGACGAATGAAGAGGATGATGGCCAGCGCCAAGGCGAGCAACGCCAACAGCAGGGCGAACAGGGAGAAGAGTGTGATAGGGCTGGTGCGTTGGTCCACTTCCTTATCGATGACGTTTTTCACCACGACGTTGATATCGACGGTGGGGGTGGGAGCGGGGGAG
>JALXCB010000033.1 GCA_026991225.1 Anaerolineae bacterium
GACTCTGCCGGGGAATACGCTCGCTTCGCTCGCTAGATGCTTCAGTCGCTTCGCTCCTTCAGCATGACGTAATCCGGAAGGAATTTATGCAATGCTGTACTTAGCCCGCAGGTTCACCTGCGGGCGGCGGCGCGGCCAGAGAATCGCCTTTCGTTGATGATCCAATGCGAACCAAAAAGCCTTGGTTTCAATTTGCTTTTAGTTTAGTAAACTGAAGTCATTTTGAAACTCGATATTTTTGGGCCGCGCCCGCCCGGCGCTGAAGTCGCCGGGCTACGGAACGACGCCGGGTGAACCCGGCTTCGGGCGCGGGCTGGCTCTGAAAGCCCCCTTGAGGGGGCGTCGTTTCTAGCCCGGAGGTTCACCTCCGGGGCGCCAGGCGCAACGCGCCCATAATTTGGGACGCACCCGCCACTGCTCGATATTGTAGCGCAAAATGGGAATGCGAGTATAATAGGGCCATGCTACCCACTGGTCACATCGAATGGACCTGGGCCGGGTTGAATCTGATTCAGCGACGCGCGGGCCTGTTTCAGGATGCGGATTATCGCATCATGGCCGCGGCCGTGCTTGCGCCCGATCTCCTGGACAAGCCCCTGGCCTGGTTCGTCTTCCCAAACGCCAGCGCCGCCCTGTTCTTCGGCCACACGCTTCTGCTGCATAGCGCGGTCTGGGGCTTCGCTTTCGCCACGGGCCGCGGGCGACGCTGGCTGCCCTATC
The DNA here is from genome assembly GCA_026991225.1 of Anaerolineae bacterium. Lineage (GTDB taxonomy): Bacteria > Chloroflexota > Anaerolineae > J102 > J102 > M2005. Next base: position 721 of record JALXCB010000033.1, read on the forward strand.
TCCTGGCCTTTTCCGCCCATCTCGTGCAGGATCGTATGTGGGGCTTCACCCAAACCCTGTTGTGGCCCCTGAGAGGCTGGGGATGGCATCCCTGGCGGCATGTGGGCACGCCCAACGAAATGCTCCACGCCTATCTCCAGATCATCGTGCAGGAACCCATCCTTATCGTCCTGGATGTCATCGGAGCGGCGTTGCTGGTGTGGTTCCTGTGGGACCGCAAGCTCTTCTTCAAGGATCGCCTGCGGGCCTTCCTCCGCACGGGCCGCCCGCCCGCCGACCTGGAACCTCTGCACAGTGAAGCCGTGTGACAGCCCCGTTGGCGCGGGAAGCCAGGGTCGTGAAGCGTGATGCGTAATCCGTGAGATCGTTACGCATCACGCATTACGGATTACGTGCATCGGCTTCCCGCATCAACCTGATCGGCAAACCATTTTGTAAATCCACATCAAAAAACACTCCCATGCGCGTGATTGCAGGCAAGGCCAAAGGCCGCAAACTCGAATCCGTCCCCGGCGACGCGGTGCGTCCCATCACCGACCGGGCCAAAGAAGCCCTGTTCAGCATCCTCAGCGACCGGGTACGGGGCGCGCGCGTCCTCGACCTGTTCGGAGGCACGGGCGCAGTGGGGATCGAGGCCCTGAGCCGGGGCGCAGAGCGCGTCACCTTTGTGGAGCGCTATCCGCCTGCGCTCAAAGTCATCGGCCACAATCTGCAGAACACAAAGCTGGCGGAGCGGGCCTATGTGGTGCGGGGAGATGCGTTCAAGTTTCTGCGCAGACAGAACATCGGGCCATTCGATATCATCTACGTGGCCCCGCCCCAATATCAGGGCCTGTGGCTGAAGGCGTTGGAAATGATCGACGCCCGGCCCGAGTTGCTGACTCCGGACGGTGAAGTCATCGTCCAGATCAACCCGCGGGAATACGAAGAGCCTGCTTTGAGCAATCTGGAGCGGGTGGACTCCCGCCGCTATGGCAGCGTCCAGCTTGATTTCTATATGCTGCGCGGGCGCGAAGCCGCGGACAACGGATGACGCTATGGAGACCGCGCATCCCCTGCCTGTTTCTTCCGCCAAACTGCGCCTGGCCCGCCGCCAGATCCTGGCCATCGCGGCCACCGCCATCCTGCTGGCGGCGGCGCTGTTCGGATTGGGGCGCTGGCGGACTGCGGCTTTTCCGGTGACGCTGGTGTTCGATGGGGACGCCGTGCAATTGACGACCCACGCGGCAAGCCCCGAGGCGCTGCTGGCCCGCCTGGGCTACCATCTTCGCCCCGAAGATAGCCTGAGGGTGGAAGGCGCGTGGGGGCCCGACGCCCGTGTCGTGGTGGCGCGGGCGCGCCCCGTGCAGGTGCTGGCGGATGGCCGTTCGCGCGAGGTGTGGACCCGGGCGCAACATGTGGCGGAGGTGTTGGCGGATGCAGGCCTGGCCCTGGCGCCGAGAGATATCATGCTGTTGGGAGATCATCAGGTGGCCGGGGAGGACGCGCTCCCTCCCACCGAATGGCGACCTCCCGAACATCGTCGCAACGCTCACCCCTGGCAAATGACGCCCGTGCCCCTGGCGCTGACCATCCTGCGGGCGACGCCCGTGCAGGTGGTGGACGAAGGCGGCGTCACCCGCACCATCTGGACTCAGGCGGAGACAGTGGCCCAGGCCCTGGCCGAGAACGACATTCGGGTGAACCCCGGCGACGTGACGCTTCCCGGCCTGGAAACGAAAATCGAGCCGGGGCTGCGCATCTTCATCCGTCGGGCCACGCCCATCACCATCCTTGTAGACGGCCAGACCATCGAAACCCGCACCCGCGAGAAAACGGTGGGCGATGCACTGCGCGAGCAAGGCATCCTGCTGGCGGGCGAGGACCGCGTGCATCCGCCCCTGGATGAGGAGGTGCACGAGGGCATGACCATCCGCATCACCCGCGTGCAGGAGCGGGTGGAATACGAGGAGGAGCTGCTCCCCTTCGAGACGGTGTGGGAGCCGGACGACGATCTGCTCATCGACACGCGACGGGTGGGGCAGGAAGGCCAGCCGGGCGTGCTGCGCCGACGCTATCGCGTGCGTTATGAGGATGGACAGGAAGTCGGCCGGGAGTTGGAAGATGAGTGGGTCGCACAGGAGCCCGAGCGCAAGGTCATCCTCTACGGCACGAAAATCGTCCCCCGCACCGCCATGACGCCGGACGGCCCCATCACCTACTGGCGCAAAATCCGGGCGTATACCACCTCTTACAGCCCCAGCCGTTCGGGTACAGACCCCTCCCTGCCCTGGTACGGACGCACGCGGCTGGGATACAAGGCGGGGAAGGGCGTCGTCGGCGTCGATCCTTCGGTCATCAACATGGGGCAGAAGCTCTATGTGCCTGGCTATGGTTTTGCCGTCGCCGGCGATACGGGCAATATCAGCGGCAAGCACGTGGACATGGGCTTCGATGACGACAATTACGAATCGTGGCATTGGTGGAGCGATATCTACCTCCTCTGGCCCCCGCCGCCGTCCTACGCCATCAACTACATCCTTCCCAACTGGCCTCGTTACAAAGGCTCACGAAATCCTTATCAAGGGCTGGTGCAGGAGGCCCCCTAGCCGGGCGTCAATGTGGTATAATGAAAAGTCCGGTGGTGGGCAAGCCCGCGCCGATACCGATGAAAATGCTTGCCAGCCAGATTGGCGCAGGAAGCTAATCCCGTAATCCGTAATGCGTGATGCGTAACGACCTCACGCATTACGAATTACGCATCACGTCGGTTGCCGCTACGACTAACTTTGGCTTGACAACCCTTTCCCAATCAGCGCTGAAGCGCTATTTTTACCCCAGATAGAACACTCGCAACAACTATGAATTCGCAAACCCTGCGTAACAGCATTATCTATATCGTAATTTTGGCCATCCTGGGCTATTTCCTTTGGTCCTCGCTTGCTTCAGCCGATCGGCTGAAGAATGAGATAGCAATCAAGGATCTAAACACCCTGGCCGAACAGATCCAAAATGGACAGGTGCAGAGCATCCTGGTCGAGGGCAATAAACTGGTTGTCAAATATACCGACAGCGAAAACATCGGCATTGCTTACAAAGAGCCCAATGTGAGCCTGACCGAGACCCTGGCCCTATTGGGGGTGACGCAAGACGCGATATCCAAAGTGGATATCCAGTTCAAAGCGCCCGGATTCTGGTCCAACTGGCCGTTGATTTTGAGTTCGGTCCTGCCCTTCGTGCTGATCATCGGCATCTTCCTGTTCATCATGCGACAGGCCCAGGGGGCGGGCAACCAGGCGTTTTCCTTCGGCAGGAGTCGGGCCCGGCTGATTACGGGCGACAAGCCCACCGTCACCTTTGATGACGTAGCCGGGGCCGAGGAGGCCAAAGAGGAACTGAAGGAGGTGGTCGAGTTTCTGCGCGAGCCTGAGAAGTTCGCGGCGTTGGGTGCGCGCATCCCCAAGGGCGTGCTCATGGTGGGCCCGCCCGGCACCGGCAAGACCCTCATGGCCAAGGCCGTGGCCGGGGAGGCGGGCGCGCCCTTCTTCTCCATCTCCGGCTCGGAGTTCGTGGAGATGTTCGTGGGCGTGGGCGCCAGCCGGGTGCGCGACCTGTTCGAGCAGGCCAAGCGCAACAGCCCCTGCATCATCTTCATCGATGAGATCGATGCGGTGGGGCGACATCGGGGCGCGGGCCTGGGCGGCAGCCATGACGAGCGGGAGCAGACCCTGAATCAAATCCTGGTGGAGATGGACGGGTTCGACACGGACACGAATATCATCATCATCGCCGCCACCAACCGGCCCGACATTCTCGACCCGGCCCTGTTGCGCCCTGGCCGATTCGACCGCCAGGTGGTCATGGATCGCCCGGACGTGAAAGGACGCGAGGCCATCTTCCGCATCCACGCCCGGGGCAAGCCCATCGCTCGGGATGTCAGTTTCGAGGTGTTGGCCCGACTCACCCCCGGTTATGTGGGCGCGGACATCGAAAATGTGATCAACGAGGCCGCGATCCTGGCCGCGCGGCGCAACAAGCGCTTCATCACCATGTCCGAACTGCAAGAGGCTATCGAACGGGTGCGCATGGGCCCGGAGCGCCGCAGCCGTCTGCTGACGCCCAAGGAAAAAGAGATCATCAGCTATCACGAGGCGGGCCACGCGGTGGTGAATTACTACATGAAATACACCGACCCCGTGCAGAAGGTGACCATCGTGCCCCGCGGCATGGCGGGCGGCTATGTGATGCCTCTGCCCGATGAGGACGCCATCCAGAACCGCAGTCGTTTCCGCGACATGATGGCCTTCTTCCTGGGCGGCCGCGCCGCGGAGGAGGTCATCTTCGGCGCGCCCACCACGGGCGCCAGCAACGACCTGGAGCAGGTCACCCGTCTGGCCCGGGCCATGGTCACCAGCCTGGGCATGAGCGAAAAGCTGGGGCCGCTCACCTTCGGCCAGCGAGAGGAGATGGTCTTCCTGGGCCGGGAGATCAGCGAGCAGCGCAATTACAGCGAGGAGGTGGCCGAGCTCATCGACGAGGAAGTGCGGCGGCTGGTCACCGAGGCCCACGAGCGGGCGCTGAAGGTGTTGCGTGACCATCGCGACAAGCTGGAGCTGCTGGCCAAGCGCCTGATGGAAGTCGAAACCGTCAGCGGCACCGAGTTCTACGCGATGATGTCGGGCCGCATGGAAGAGGCACCCGCCTCCTAGAGCCTGTTATGAACTTATCGACAATTTGATGCGAGTTTGTGGATGACGTGCGTTTCAATTCGCCGCGGATGAGGCTGATGCGACGGATCCCCACGGATTTTTACTGAAAAAAAATACCATCCTTTTGAAAAAATCCGCGAAAATCTGCTTCATCCGCGTTATCTGCGGCGAATTTCAACGTCCGATGCGGCGATCCTGACCTTTGAGGAAAGCGGAGTGCATAACAGTCTCGAACACGGATTAGAGAAGACACGGATATTTTCCCTTTTGGGATGCCTTCGTGTCTTCTTTTTTCTTCCCACCTTCGTGGCAAATGAGGGCAATCCAGTCCAACCTTGGCATTGACTTTCCCACACACTTCCACCCACGAGTGACAAGGAGAACGCACCATGACAGACTATCGCGTCGAATCAGATTCCCTGGGCGAAGTGCTGGTGCCCGCCAACGCCCTCTACGGTGCGCAAACCCAGCGCGCCATCGACAATTTCCCCATCAGCGGCATCACCTTCTCCCGCACGTTTATCAAAGCCTTGGGTCTGGTGAAGCTGGCTGCGGCCCGGGCCAACGCCGACCTGGGCCTGCTGCCCGACGACATGGCCCAGGCCATCCAGGAAGCCGCGCAGGAAGTGGCCGACGGCCATTGGGATGACCAGTTCCCCATCGACATCTACCAGACGGGCTCGGGCACGAGCACGAACATGAACGCCAACGAGGTCATCGCCCATCTGGCCTCGGAGAAGCTGGGGCGCAAGGTGCACCCCAACGACCATGTGAACATGGGTCAGTCCTCCAACGACGTCATCCCCACGGCCATGCATGTGGCCGCGTGGCTGGAGGCGGACGCCACGCTGCTCCCCGGCCTGCGCCATCTCCAGGCGGTCATCGAGAGCAAGGCCCGTGAGGTGACCGATGTAGTGAAGACGGGTCGCACCCATCTCATGGACGCCATGCCCGTGCGTCTGGATCAGGAGATGAGCGCGTGGGCCACGCAGGTGCGCAAGGGCGTTGCCCGGGTCGAGCGGGCACTGGAGGATGTGAGCAGGCTGGCCATCGGCGGCACTGCGGTGGGCACAGGCATCAACACCCACCCCGAATTCGGCGACCGGGTGGCGGCCATCCTCTCCGAAATCACGGGCCTGCCCTTCGAGAAGACGGACAATCATTTCGAGGCTCTCTCCGCTCAGGACGCCATGGTCGCGCTCAGCGGTCAGCTCAAGACCGTGGCCGCCAGCCTGATGAAGATCGCCAACGACCTGCGCTGGATGAACAGCGGGCCCATCGCCGGACTGGGGGAGATCGCGCTGCCCGCGGTGCAGCCCGGGTCCAGCATCATGCCCGGCAAAATCAACCCCGTCATTGCCGAGGCTATGACCATGGCCGCGGCCCAGGTCATGGGCAACGACGTGGCTGTGACCATCGGCGGGCAATCGGGCGTGTTCGAGCTCAACGTCATGCTGCCCCTCATCGCCCACAACGTGCTGCAGTCGGAGAAAATCCTGGGCAACGCGGCCCGCGTCCTGGCCGACAAAGCCATCAGCGGCTTCACCGTGAACCGGGAGCGCATCAGCAGCGTGGTGGACAAAAACCCCATCCTGGTGACCGCCCTCAACCCCATCATCGGCTACGAGCTGGGCGCGAAAATCGCCAAGCGGGCCTATGCCGAAGGCCGCAGCATCAAAGAGGTGGCCGCGGAAATGACCGACCTCTCGCCCGAGGAGCTGGATCGCATCCTCGACCCGGCCCGACTCACCCGCGGGGGCATCGTGGCGGGTAAATAGCGTCCCTCATACTGGAATTCCCAACATGGATTACGTCATGCTGAGCGACCGTAGGGAGCGAAGCATCTAAACTGAAAGCAAATTGAAACCAAGGCTTTTGGTTCGCATTAGATCATCAATGAAAGGCGATTCTCTGGCCGCGCCGCCGCCCGCAGGTGAACCTGCGGGCTAAAAACGACGCCCCATAAATGGGGCTACGGCGCAGGTCGCGCGCCGCAGGAAGCCGGGTTCACCCGGCGTCGTTTCGTAGCCCGGCGCTTCAGTGGCCGAGGCCGAAAACACCTGATTTCAAAATGCGTTTAGTTTAGCGAGCGAAGCGAGCGTCATGTTGCGGGTTTTACGCTTCGCTAGATTCCTCGGTCGCTTCGCTCCCTCGGAATGACGTTTCTATCTCGGCTTCTCCATATGAGCGTTTTTGAAAAATCCGCGAAAATCCGTTGCATCCGGGTTATCCGCGGCGAGTTCCAACTCCCAATCCAATGATTCTGAGCGATGACAAATCTAAAGTGCATAACAGTCTTTAGCTGGCAAAAAGGGAACCCGGCGCGGTATTCTTGCGTCCATGGAGTGAAGGCGTCCGGCAAGATGCAAAACCACGCTATTCGCCAGCCAGACCGCCCGCGGGAACAAGCCGCGACGGTTCTCAGTCACCGAACCTTCAATCTCTATCATCCGCATTTCCACGCCCTGGCCGCCACGGACGAGTGGGTGTTTTTCAATGGCGGCG
>JALXCB010000034.1 GCA_026991225.1 Anaerolineae bacterium
GACGGGAGGAGGCGGTGGGGCTGCGGGTGCTGGCGGCGGAGGGGGTGGCGGGCCTGCAGGACGGGCTGCGGGCTTGCCGGGCGCGGGAATGGGTGCGTATTCCTCGACCTTCGCGGGCTTGAACAAGTCGCCCGTACCTGGTTTCTCCCATTCGGGCAGGGCTTCTTCCGCCTTTTGGGCCTCGCGTTGCTTGATGTACGCCAGCACGTCCTTTTTGCGGATGCGACCGCGCACGCCCGTGCCTTTGACCTTGGTCAGATCGACGTTGTGCTCCGCGGCCAGCTTCGCCACCACCGGACTGATGAAGCCCAGGTCTTTGGACGCTTCGGCGGGGGGGGATGCAGCGGCTGCGGCGGGCTCGGGTTGGGCGGCCTGTGCAGACGCGGCATGGGCGGCTGCCGACCCTTCTTCGTCGGGCAGAGGTTCGCCCGGCTCGCCAATGACCGCGATGAGCGCGCCCGCATGGACGGTCGTTCCCTCGGGAACATAGATTTTCAACACCGTGCCATCCACAGGCGCGGGCACTTCGGTGTCGACTTTGTCGGATGAAACCTCAAGCAGGGGATCATACTTCTTGACAGTGTCGCCTTCTTTGACCAGCCATTTGGAGATGGTCCCTTCGACGACCGATTCCCCCAGTTGGGGCATGATGACTTTTGTGGCCATAGTATTTCCTTATGTGACTCGGTAGCGGTGCGTTGATTTGCGAAAATGGCTCGAAGCCCAATTTGGGCAAGGCAACGACTGGCGTGAAACGTAATGCGTGAAACGTGAAGTCGTTACGCATCACGCATCACGTTTCACAGGCCTGGCTTTCCGCGCCCATTGGGCTTTCGTCGGGTTGCCGCAATCCGTGTGCGTGTAGGTAACTGCTAACGTAGCCCTGTTCACTCGACACGGATACGAGGAAACACGGATAGAATCTTTTTTGAATGACTTCGCGCCTTCGTTTCTTTCGTGTCTTCGTGGCAAAAGAGAGGCTATTGGGGCCAACTACCTTAGCAGTTACGCGTGTGGATCAATAAGCCGCCAGTTCACGCATGGCTTTCGCGATCTTCTCCGGATTGAGCATGAACGCGTCCTGCAAGGGATGGCTGAAGGGAACTGCGGGCACGTCGGGCGGGGTGAGGCGGGTGATGGGGCCATCGAGATATTCGAAGGCTTCCTGCCCGATGATGGCCGCGATCTCGCTGCCCACGCTGACGGTGGGGTTGTCTTCATGCACGATGAGGACTTTGCCCGTTTTCTTCACCGACTCCAGGATGGTTTCCTTATCCAGCGGGCGAATGGTGCGCAGGTCGATGACCTCGGCGCTGATGCCTTCGGCGGCCAGCATGTCCGCAGCCTTGACCGAATCGTGCATGGCGAGGCCGTAGCTGATGACGGTGAGATCGTCGCCCTCGCGGCGAATGGCGGCCTTGCCGATGGGCACGACATAGTCCTCTTCGGGCACTTCACCCTTGATCAGACGATACGTCTTTTTGTGCTCGAAGAAGAGAACGGGGTCTTCGAGCATGAGCGCCGCCCGCAGCATCCCCTTGATGTCGTAAGGGGTGGATGGCGCCACCACATAGAGGCCCGGAATGTGGGCGAAAAAGGCTTCCACCGATTGGGAATGGTAGAGTCCGCCTGAGATGCCGCCGCCGTAGGGCGCGCGGATGATGAGGGGCACAGTCCAATCGCTACGGGTGCGATAGCGCATGCGCGCAGCTTCGCTGAGGATCTGATTGAACGCGGGGAAGATGAAATCCGCGAACTGGATTTCGACGATGGGTTTGAAATAGCCGGTCAGGGCCAGACCGATGCCCGTGGCCACGATAGAAAGCTCGGCCAGCGGGGTGTCGATGACCCGGTTTTCTCCGAATTGCTGATACAGGCCCTGGGTGGCGCGAAAGACGCCCCCGCGCGGGCCCACGTCTTCGCCCGTGATGATGATGCGGGGGTCGCGTTCCATCTCCTGGCGCAGGGTTTCGCGCAGGGCCTCGATGTTATTCATGATCGCCATGGCTTAAACCTCCCAGTTGGGCATGGGCCCGTAGAGATGCTTGGTCATTTCCGAGACGTCGGGATAGGGGGCGTTGACCGCTTCTTCCTCGGCCTTGTCCACCTCGGCGATGGCCCAATCCTCGATCTCCTGCTTCAGTTCCTCGGTGAGAATGCCGCGTTCGAAGAGCACTTTCTCGAACAGGAGGATGGGATCGCGCTTCTTCCAGTATTCCACCTCCTCGCGGCTGCGATAGGTGCGGTCATCATCGTCCGAGGAATGGGGCGTGACCCGATAGGTCTTGGCCTCCACCAGGGTGGCTCCCTCCCCGCTTCTGGCCCGTTCCACCGCCTCGACCATGACATCGTAGCAGGCCAGCACGTCGTTGCCGTCCACCACCACGCCCTCGATGCCATAGGCTTTGGCTCGATCCGCCACATTCTTGACGGCCATTTCCTTCTCCACGGGCACCGAGATGGCGTACTGGTTGTTCTGGACGATGCAAATGAAGGGAAGCTTGTGCACCCCCGCCCAGTTCAGGCCCTCGTGGAAATCTCCCTGACTGGTGGAGCCTTCTCCCAGGCAGACCACGGTGACCTCATCCGTACCTTTGAGTTTGCAGGCCAGGGCGGTGCCCGCGGCGATGGGCACCTGCGTGGCCACAGGGCTGGAGATGCTGCCGATGCGCAGCTTGGCGTTGGAGAAATGAGAGGGCATCTGGATGCCGCCGCTGCTGGGATCCCCCGCCTTGCCCAACAGACCCATCAAATGGTCCACGGGTTTCATGCCCAATGCCAGAATGAAGGCCAGATCGCGGTAGTAGGGATAGACCCAATCATACCCGGGCCGCAACGTCTCTGCAGCCGCCACCTGAATGGCCTCATGCCCAATGCCCGAAATATGGAAGGGCGCGCGCCCCTGCCGATTCATCACCCAACTGCGCTCATCCAGCTTGCGACTGAGGACCATGGTTCTGTACATCTTCAACAATTGCTCATCGGTCAGATGATCCGATGGCCGCCCCGACGGCTTCGTCTTATTGGACTTCTTGGCTGGAGTAGCCATAACACCTCCTTGTGTCAGGATGTATTGAGTTGAGAACAGCATTCCGCCAGGCGTCATTGTCTGGTCGGATTGGGAACGAAACTTTGGCAGAATGCTATTATATCACCTGATAATGGCTGAGGGAAAGCGGCCTCTATTTCGTTGTGTGGTCTGTCTTTCAAATGACGCCCCATCATCGCAACGCCCGATATAAGGTCTCCTTCCACAAGGCGGCGTCGATCTCCCAACAAACCTCCACGTTGGGAGGCTGGTTGGTGACGCCCAACTGGTCCACCACGCTCATCCCGCGGGTCAATTCCTCCTGGGTGGCGATATCCACGAAATACTCGCCCTTGCGAATGCACACGTCGGGGTTGAGGACCACGGCCATGGCCGTGGGATCGCACAGGCCCAGGCCCGGATCATGCAGCCATTCGCGGCTGGCTTTCAGTGCGGATTTATTGCAATCCATGGCGAATTTCGCCCGCACCGTGCCGAAGCCGTAGATCATCGCCATCTCTTCCTCGGTCAGATTGGCTTCGCCCCGGCATAGCTCCCACCCCAGCATGGTGATCTTCATGCCCGAATGGAAGACGATCTTCGCGGCTTCGGGATCGAACCAGAGGTTGTATTCGGCCGCGGGGGTGATATTCCCCACCGTATTCGCGGCCCCGCCCATGATGTAGCAATGTCTGACCCATGCCGCCAGCCTGGGCTCCAGCCGCAGGGCCAGGGCGATGTTGGTGAGAGGGCCCAGGGTGACCAGTTCGATCTCCCCCGGCGCCTCGCCGAAACGGCGGATGAGTTCGGCCACCGCATCCCGGCCCGCGATGGGGCGCTTGGGAGGCGGATAGTGCATATTCCCCATGCCGTCCTCGCCGTGGAAGAAGTGGGCGTGGACGGGCTCCCGCATCAGAGGGCGCGAAGCGCCCAGATACACGGGCGTCTCCTTGCCGCAGACCTCCACAGTGTAGCGGGCGTTGACGCCGCCCTGCTCCAGGGGCACGTTGCCCGCCACCACGGTGATGGCCTCGACATGCACGTCGGGGTCCTGCAGAGCCATGAGGATGGCCAGCGCATCATCCGAAGCGGTGTCGGTGTCGATGATCATTCGGCGCATGGTCCTGGCTCCGGAAGCTTGTTTCTTCGCGTTTAGATGATTCAATCGTTTTCGGCAATCGTTCTGGATCGAGATTCCCTGACAGCGTCAAGAATGTCTTGTATCGTTACCTCGGTTTCGATGCCGGGGACATCGAAAGGGGACCTGGAAGGTTTTTCATAGACAATCCGGAATGTTTCACCACTACGCCGTTTGATGATCACTTCTTCGGTGCGCGATAAATCGAGCACCTTTGCCAATTTTTGGCGCGCTTCAGAATATGTGAATACTTTCATTTGGCAACCTCGATCGTTTTGACGCCTAATTGCTGCGCAACCTGCATCATTCGTCGATCCAAGGTAAGCAAGGGGGTGCGCAAAGTCAGGGCGCATTGAAGAAAATAGGCGTCATAAGCGTAAATCTGGTATTGGGAAGCGATTTCCAATGCCTGGCGAATATCGATGTTGCGGAGTTCGACCGGAATGAGCTGAATCATATCCCAAGCCTTTAGCACCGCTTCTGGGGTTAACCTGGAACGTTTCAACAGCGCCGACAATGCGTTCCCGAGTTCAAAGGGCAGCACTTCCGGGGCAACGATCTCCACTCCGGAAGTAAGCCGGATGATTTCAGCTTTGGCTGGTTCATCCAGTACAACCGCTAGAAAGATATTGGTGTCAGCAACGAGCTTCATATAGACAATTGTACAAATATCTTAGCGCTGTGTCAAACACACGCATTTATTCATCTTGACCATGTTCTGCCAGTCTCCCCTCCAATAGCTTCTTGACCACGCCCGGATTGGCTTTGCCCCGGGTCTCGCGCATGACCTGGCCCACGAACCAGCCAAAGAGCTGGGTCTTGCCCGCGCGGTAGCGGGCGACTTCGTCCGGATGCTCGGCCAGGAGGCGGTCCACCAGCCGCTCCAACGCCGCCTCATCGCTGACCTGGGCCAATCCCTCCCGCTCGACGATGGCCCCCGCGTCCTCGCCCGTGCGGAACATGGTCTTCAGCACCTGGCTGGCGGTGTTGGCGTTGATGGTTTTCGCAGCCAGCAGTTTCAGCAATTCTGCAAATTTGGCCGGGGTGACGGGGATGCCGGAGATGGGTAGACCGCTTTCATTCACCAGACGGAAGAGATCGCCCATGACCCAGTTCGCCACTTTCTTGGGAGGCATGGCGTCGCCCACTGCGGCCACCAGCGCGTCGAAATAATCGGCTACGGCGCGCTCCGCGGTGAGGATGTCAGCGTCCTTGCGGCTGAGCCCGTACTGCTCGACAAAACGCTGACGCCGGGCCCGGGGCAGCTCGGGCAGCCCCGCGGCCAGCTCCTCCACCCAGGCCCGGTCGATGTGCAGGGGAGGCAGGTCGGGCTCGGGGAAGTAGCGGTAGTCGTGGGCCTCCTCCTTGGTGCGCTGCACGTACGTGCGGCCCTCGTGCTCCAGCCAGCCCAGGGTGACCTGCTCCACCTGGCCGCCCTCGCGCAGCACTTTCTCCTGTCGGGCGATCTCATAGGCCAGGGCGTTGCGCACGGCCCGGAAGCTGTTCAGGTTCTTGATTTCGACCTTGGTGCCCAGCTCCTGGCTGCCCGCGGGCCGCAGGGAGACGTTGGCCTCCATGCGCATGGCCCCTTTCTCCAGGTCGCCTGTGCTGGCCCCAATGTAAATGAGAAGCTGGCGCAGGCGGGTGAGGTACTCGTTGACCTCGTCGATGGAGCGCATGTCGGGCTCGGAGACGATCTCCAGCAGGGGCACGCCCGCCCGGTTGTAGTCCACCAGGCTGACGCCGTTCTCATGCACCAGCTTGCCCGTGTCCTCTTCCAGGTGGGCGCGGGTGATGCGAATGCGTTTGGAGCCATCAGGCGTATCGATCTCCAGCCAGCCGTTCACGGCCTGCGGCAGTTCGTACTGGGTGATCTGGTAGCCTTTGGGCAGGTCGGGATAGGTGTAGTTTTTGCGCTCGAAGCGCACGTCCTCGGCGATGGTGCAGTTCAGGGCCAGGCCCGCGCGGATGGTCTGGGCCACGGCCTCGCGGTTGATGACGGGCAGCGCGCCGGGCATGGCCAAACAGACGGGGCAGACGTGGGTGTTGGGGGGCGCGCCGAAGAAATCCGCGCTGCACGCGCAGAACATTTTCGATTGGGTGATGAGTTCGGCGTGGACTTCCAGGCCGATGACGACTTCGTATGTGGGCATGGGGGTGATGTATGTGTCTTGAATTGATGTGAGTAAACGTTGAACGCTCCGTGTCTTTCCGTGTTCATGAAACGTGATGCGTGATGCGTAAGTTCTCACGTTTCATGCATCACGTTTCACGCCCGTTGCCGCCTCCCCCCCAACGCGGGCTTCAAGTTGATTTTGCAGATGCCCCGCGGCATGGGGTCAATCGGCGAAGCAGCCGTCGGGATGTGCGAGATAGCGCTCGATGCGGTCGCGGGAGGTGGGCGTGAGGTTGTGGGGCAGGGCGTCGGGCGGAAACCAACGCAGTTCTGCGGTCTCGTCGTTGCTTTCGATGAGTTCGCCGCCCGCGGCCCGGGCCAGAAAGGTGGCGCTAACGATCTGTACCCGCCGACCGTCGGGATAGATGGTGCAGATGTCGGGGTTGGTGTAGAGGCCCAGAAAGCGCACGATGGCGATCTCCAGGCCCGTTTCCTCGCGCACCTCGCGTGTGGCGGTCTGGGTGGGCGTCTCGCCCGGCTCCATGCCGCCCGCGGGCAGCGACCACCAGTCGCCGTCGGTGCGCTTCTGCAGGAGGATGCGTCCCTGGTCGTCGGGGATGATGACCGCGCAGCCCAGGCGGATGCGGGCGTTTTTCGTGGCGCCCGGGCCAATTTCAAAGGTCAGGTCAGGCATGAGGGCATTTTACCAGATAATAGTCCGACGGCTGGCGCGCCAGCGCCGATACGGACGAAAATCGTGGGCGGTAGCCCGGTAGACCTGTAAACCAGGAAACCAGGGAAACCGGGCCGATTCGCTCACCCACCCGGTCTACCGGTCTACCGGTTTCCCGGTCTACTAAACTGAAAGCAAATTGAAACCAAGGCTTTTGGTTCGCATTGGATCATCAGTGAAAGGCGATTCTCTGGCCGCGCCGCCGCCCGCAGGTGAACCTGCGGGCTAAAAACGACGCCCCATAAATGGGGCTACGGCGCATGTCGCTCGCCGCAGGAAGCCGGGTTCACCCGGCGTCGTTTCGTAGCCCGGAGCTTCAGCTCCGGGTGGCCGAGGCCGAAAACACCTGATTTCAAAATGCGTTTAGTTTAAATCTATTTTCAAAGCAGGCGACACGCGCGGTGGCGCGCCGATACCGATGAAAATGAGAACGCAGATGACGCAGATGCAACGCTGATTTCCGCAGATAATCTTTAGTCTTCAGTCTTTTTTCTTCGTGCCTTCGCTTTCCTTCGCGCCTTCGTGGCTCTATTTTCATAGCAGCCTCTACTGGATGCCGAAGTTGACCTCGACGCTGTCGCCGCCCTGCACCTGAATCTGGCGGGCCGGATGGATGGTGGGCGTCATGTCGGCGGTGGGAATCAATTCGACTTGATAAGCGCCTGGCGGCACGTTGACAAAGGCGAAGCGCCCGTCCGCGCCGGTGACCATGTTCAGCAGGGCGCGGCCGCGGGCGGTTTTCAGCGTCACCACGGCCCCGCGGATGGGCTCCTCGCCCGCATCGGGCTCGCCGTCCCCATCCGCATCGTTCCACACCAGCCCGTAGACGACGCCGCGGTCGAATGCGGGCGTGGGCAGGGGGACGGCGAGCCCGATGCGGGCGAGGAGCCCATCCG
>JALXCB010000035.1 GCA_026991225.1 Anaerolineae bacterium
ATGGATTGAAGCCATGATTCGTCCGACGATCTTTGTAGACACGTCTGGCTGGGGACACTTCTTTATCCAGAATGAACCATTTCATCGCGAAGCCAAAGCATTGGTCTACGCCCTCAGAAGAGAAGGGTATCATTTTGTGACCACGAATTACATTCTTGCAGAGCTAATTGCCTTGATGCAAAGCCCGCTGAAGCGGCCGCGACACGAACAGATCCAGATCGTGGAATCCATCCGCAACGAAGACTGGATCCAGGTGATTCATATCGACGAAGCGCTTGACGAATTGGCCTGGGAGTTGTTTCGAAGCCGGAGGGATAAATCGTGGAGCCTGGTGGATTGCGCTAGCTTCATTGTCATGCAGCAAGAGCAGATTCTTTACGCCCTTTCCACTGATCATCATTTCGAGCAGGCGGGATTCGTCAATCTTCTGAAATGACGCTGCGCATGATTATGCAACCGCATATTCCGCCCGCAGTTTCTCCAGCCGGGCGACGCTGTCCCCGAACCCGCCCGGACGGCTGCGTGCATGCCACAGCTCGCGATAGGCGGCGATGAGCCCGTCCATCTCCTGGGCCAGGGTGCGGCGCAGAGCGGCGTCCTCCTGGCCCGCGCGGCGGCTGTTCACCCAGGCGATGCGGCGGCAGGCGTGCCACAGCATCCCCGCCACCCAATGAAACTCGCGCTGGATGAGGTCGGCGTCCGGGCGCTGCATCCGGGCCTGGGAGAGAGGCTCCATGATCGCCTGAATGGCGGCCAGCACCTGATTGCACTGCTCCCGGCTGAACCCATTCCCCGGCCCGACGCCCGTTTGGGCCAGAGCGTCAGCGTCCTGGATGAAAATGTTGAACAGCAGGCTGCTATTGAAGCTGTTGGGGTCCAGAAGCTGATAGACGTTCCCCAGGTCGTAAGCCAGCCGCCCCATGACGCCCGCGTCATCCCGAAATACAAAGCGATCCAACGCCGCGGGCAGATCAAGTTCCCGGGCGGCTTCATGATGCCACGATTCCGCCGCGCCCGCCAGAAAACCCAGATAGCTCACGGGCAGGGGCTGCATGTGGCCCTCATCCCCCCAATCGGTGATGAGATAGCCGACAGCGCCGTGCTTGAGGCCGTTTTCCGCGGCGCTGCGCAGATTGCCCAACGCGTTGTCGGTGCGCCCGGCCAACGTGCGCCAGCTCGATGTGCCCGGACAAACGTAAAATGGGATGCCCGACGCCGCAAAGGTGGCTCCGTGGGCGTCGAAAGGATGATGGGCCTCATAGCCCCATTCCAGGGCGATGGCGTCGCGCGGGAGTTCGGGCACCAGGTCGGGATGCTGGACGATGATATCGCCCCAGAACTGCATCGCGCGCCCCCGCGCCTTCACCTCCCGATAGATTTTCATCAGGAAGTCGAGATACACCCGGCCCACGCCCTCCTTAGCCACCCGCTCCTTGCTCGCGCCCTGGCCCAGGTCGAAGGTCTCATCCGCATTCACATTGACCTGACGACTGCGGAAGTGAGGCAGCAGCTCGTCCAGCAGATCCCGCACCAGGGCCAGGCTCTCGTCGGTGGGCGTCAGGGTGAAAGGCTCGTCATAGCGCTGGCCCCAGGGCGCGGTCCAGCCCTCGGGCGCTTCGGCCAGATGGGCGTAAGGCTCGTGAATGAGCCAGCGGGTCATGTGGCCAAAGGTATTCTGGTTGGGAACCAGTTCGATGAACCGCTCCCGGCAGTAGGCATCCAGGGCCAGGATCTCCTCGCCCGTCATGGGCGACGCCTTCTCCCACACCAGGGGATGGCTGCGATAGGCGAACGCATGCTCGGTGTAGAGCTGAAACTGGTTGATTTTCAGCGACGCCAGCAGGTCGATGAGGCCGTACAGGGTCTTCATGGACGGCACTCGATCCCGGCTGATGTCGAGGAGGACGCCGCGGTTGGGAAAATCGGGCCAATCGCTGATGCGCAGGCCCGGCAGGTCGCGGCCCGCCTGCATCAGCAGCTGGCGCAGGGTCTGAACGCCGTAGAAAATCCCTGCGGGCGCGCTGGCGACGATGTGCACGCCCGAACCGTCGATGGCCAGATCATACCCTTGGGGATGGCGGCTGGCGCGGGCCGCGATGTTCAGGGTGATGCGGGCCTGTTCGGGCGCGGGATTTCCGGCGACGATATCCAGATGCACGCCCGCTTCCGCTTCGACCGCCTGCTGAAGCTGGCGGGCGGTGAAGAACAACTCGTACGCGGCGGGCGCGTTGATGGCCAGCAGGCCGGGCGACAGGGTGAATGAGGCGCCGGAAAATCGAACGCGTTGGGGAACGGGAGCGAAAACCAATTCGGACATGTCAAATCTCTTGGATGACAGGGATTTCCCGCCCCCATCATATCAAATGGGCTGTTTTTCCGATAGAAAGCTTCGAGATGTCTCAAGAAGCCGGGGCCGCAGGCGGGGAAGAGAAAGTCCGGCTTGCTGCATTCCCAGCAGCACCGCGCCCATGACCGGCGGCGCGGTCAGGCGCACGAACCGGGCCCGCGGGGCCTCCTGCCAGACGCTCGCTTTCATGGGATCGGTGAGAAGCGGCCCGCCGTTAAACATGCTGCCCACCAGCACGATGTCGAAGGCCCGATCCTGGAAATGGAGCTGGCGAATGACCCCTTTGGCCAGGTCGGCCAGCTCCTCGCCCGCCCAGCGGATGAGCCCCTGCGCCACGGCGTCGCCTTCCTCCGCCACCTGAAAGACCAGGGGAGCCAGCCACGGGCCGGGGTGCAACTGCTCCAACTGGATGCCTTCCAGCAGATGGGCCGCGTCCGCCACGCCGAAACTTTCGACGAAGGCGGGGGTGAGGGCGGTGGCCGGGCCGCGCTGCGTCCATGCTTTGGCGATGGCGATGATGGCCTGCATCACGAGTTCGTAGGCCCCCGCGTTTTCGCCGAACCTCATGCCGCCGCCGATGACGCGGCCGATGTTGTGATGCTCGTCCCAGCCCCAACAATTGTTGCTGGTTCCCGACACCAGCGCCACGCCCCAGCCCGCTTCCGCGCCCGCCACCAGTCCGATAACGGTGTCGTTCACCACCTCGATGGGGCAATCCAGGCCCAGGGCGTCAATAGCCTCCAGGGTGGGCGGCAGTTCCGAGGGCCAGTCATAGCCGGCCACGCCAAAGCCCGCGCCCGCAATTTGACTGCGGTCAATGCCCGCGGCCCGGGTCGCCTTGCGCAAAAGCCGCCGCAACACCAGCTTCAGTCCATCGTACCCAACCACTTCGTGGTTGCCGGGCCCGGCTTCGGCAAAACCCACCGCATGACCATGCTCGTCGGCGATGAGCGCATGGCTCTTGGTGCCGCCGATGTCAACGCCCAGGAAGTATCGGGTCATGCGGTCCTCCTCAGCGCGTCGCGCAGGGCCCTCATGCCGATGGGAGTGATGCCCAGTTCTCGGAGCAGGTCGCCAAACGCGGGATCGGTGAGCAGGCGATAGTCATCCACCCGCGCCCGCCAGTCGGGGGCGAAGGCGCGCAGGTCGGGCGCATCCACTGCAGGATGGAGGATGAGGTAGGTCATGGAGCCGGGCGGGAGGGCGGAGAGCACTGCGCGGGCCTCATCCAGCCCCCCGGCGGTGCGGCTCAGGTCCATGACGTGAAAATGATCGAAGAAGGGCAGGCCCCAGGCCTCGCTCTCGGCCAGGATGCGCGTCAACTCCCGTTCGTCCTCCGGGGCCAGGTTGGCGCTCTGGATGTGTTCGGCGTTGGGGCGCAGGAGGAAGGGCGGAAGCTGGTATTCGCTGGCCAGTTTGAGATAGACGCCCAGCAGTCGGGGGTGGAACAGGGTCCCCATGTGGCTGTCGATGTGGGTGACGTCGACGCCCGCGGCCAGGGCGGCATCGATCTGCGCCCGCAGTTCGTTCTCCACCGCAGCCACGTCCACATGACTCCACACATGCACTTCCAGGCGATGGAAGTAGCCCTCACTGTCGATCAGGCCCGAGGCCCGGTCGCGGGTGGAGACGGGCCCCCAGCGGTAGCTGTCCCACTCGCTGTTCAAAGTGAGATGGACGCCGATATCCAGACGGGGATGGTCACGCAGCTCGCGCAGCATGGCCGCCGCGCCGGGAAACCAGGGGCAGGGGACCATGACCGCGGCCGCTGAGAGCGCCCCCGCGTCTAGCAGGTCGGGAAACCCGGCCACGGTGCTGTATCCCATGCCGATGTCGTCGGCGTGGATGACCACGGCTCGGGCGTCTTCGGGGAGGTTGAGTTTGGTGAGAAAGGGGTTCATGATCATTTGGGACGCGGACGAACGCGGAGAAACGCGGAAAAATTAGATGGAATTAGTTGATTTGGGTTGCCATGTTTTTGTTTTCTTGCGGTGATTATCGAAGCTCAATCGTTTGAAAGAGGCCTTTGGACCAAAATTCAGTAAGAGACCAACCTCATAAGGCGTTGCTCTAAGATAATTCAATAATTGCGCTTCATGAGCAGGATCAATTGTCTTCGCCGCCTTCAGTTCCACCAGAACGGCATCTTGGACGACTAAATCTGCATAATACACCCCCACAATCGCATTGCCATAGTACACATTGATAGGCGCTTGCTGTTCAACCTTTAAGCCCATCTGTCGTAGTTCCAAAGCCATCGCATTTTCATAGACCTTTTCGAGAAAACCATAACCAAGCTGATGGTAAACTTTCTTGAAAAAGACATGCAGTATCTTTTCGGTGATGTCGGCGTGTTTCAATTTGGTCTTCTGCGCCATTTTCTTTTCCTTCAATTTGTCCGCGTTCATCCGCGGCCATCCGCGTCCTGACAGAAGAACTGCGGAAGAAACGCCTTGTTGGTCTCCAGCATGTCATCGAGGACGGCCTGGACTTTGTCACCACTAGGCCCCAACGGATGGGCCAGGAGGGCCAGATAGGCGGCGCGGCGGTCGCCGTGCACCGCGGCCTCGACAGTGAGCAGTTCGTAAGCCTTGACGTGGGCCAGCAGCCCGAATTGGGCCGGAGGCAGGGGCTCGGCCGGGAGGGGCTGGACGCCCGAACGCCCGATGCGGCTCGGCATCTCCAGCACCCAATCCTCGGGCCAGCCCGCGACCGCGCCCCGATGGGGGACGTTGACCACGTGAATCTCGTTCAGGTCGTTGTAATGGGCGTTGAGAAGCTGCGTGGCCAGGGTGGAGTACCAGGCCCCGCCCCGCTTCATCAAGTTCGCTGGCGGTTCGGTGCGGTCGGGCTCCGCGTATTCGGCCAGCAAATCCTTCTCGATGGCCATAACCTGCTCGGCCCGGCTGCCTGTCTCCTTCCAGGCCTCCTGCTCCGCCAGCTTCTTCTCGGTGAAGTAGTAGTATTGCAGGTAGTAGTTGGGGATCATGCCCAGGTTTTCCAACAGTTCGGGGGGCCATTCGGGGTCATCCTCCGTCCGCATCCGTTCGATGTAGCCTTGCAGGATCATGGGCCACATATCCTGACCCTCCACCGTGAAGCCCCGATGCCAGGAGAG
This sequence comes from Anaerolineae bacterium, assembly GCA_026991225.1. Lineage (GTDB taxonomy): Bacteria > Chloroflexota > Anaerolineae > J102 > J102 > M2005. The sequence continues at coordinate 5,466 of JALXCB010000035.1, forward strand.
GTGATTCAGGCCCAGGGTGTCGAGCTGCGCCCGGGCAGGGTCGATCTCCCGACCGGTGGCCTGCTCCAGCTCCTGAAGGATCATCATCTTGGCGGTGATGGGCACGTTGCATACGCCCACGGCGGGAATGTCGGGCGCGTAGCGGAAGATGGCTTCGGTGTTGAGGCCGGCGGGGTTGGTGAAGTTGACCAGCAGCGCGCCGGGCGCGACATCGCGCATGTCCGCGGCGATGTCGAGAATGACAGGGATGGTGCGCAGGGCCTTGGCCATGCCGCCTACGCCCGTGGTCTCCTGACCGATGAGGCCCCAGCGTTTGCCCAGGTACTCATCCTCGCGGCGGGCTTTCATCCCGCCCACCCGCAATTGGGTGATGACGTAGCTCGCGCCTTCCAGCCCCCGACGGCGGTCGGTGGTGAGATGCACCTGAAAGGGTTCGCCGTGGGCGGCGACGATGCGTTGGGCGAAGCCGCCCACGATGTCCAGCCGTTCCTGGCTGATATCCACCAGCCACAATTCGTCGATGGGAAAGGTCTCGACCCGGTCGAGAAAGCCTTTGATGAGTTCGGGGGTGTAGCTGGACCCCCCGCCGATGACGGTGACCTTGAGCATGAAAAACTCCTGTTCCGAAAATAGAGGACGCAGATGAACGCTGATAAAGGCAGATTCACACAGATAAAATCAAAATAAAAAGTAACTGCTAACGTAGCCCTGTTCACTCGACACGGATACGAGGAAACACGGATAAAATCTTTTTTGAATGACTTCGCGCCATCGTTTCCTTCGTGTCTTCGTGGCAAAAGAGGGGCGATTGGGGCCAACTACCTTAGCAGTTACAATAAAAAATCAATCTGTGCAAATCTGCGTTCCCATTTTCATCGTTATGTGGTGAGCTCTCGCTCATGATGACTGTTCCGAAAATAGCATTACGTTCGTCTGCAAAAGCAACTCGAAGCCTACGTTGGGCGAGACAGTAACGGGCGTGATGCGTAATGCGTAATCCGTGAGGTCGTCACGCATTACGCATTACGTGCTTGGCTTCCCGCGCCAGCCTGGCCGCGAGGCGTTTTCGTCGATATCGAAGCGGGTGCACCGGCCTCAATGATGCTTGCCCAACGTGCAGGCGGGGACCATGAGGTAGACGCTGGCGGTGCGGCGTGGCAGGACGACCTCATCCCCATTCTTCATCTCGATGGGATCGAGGTTGTGGAAGCCCTCTTCCTCATCCAGCCGCCAGATCTGCACCGACCCGGCGATGTTGAAGTTCTGTAGCCATAGGGGTATGCGTTTCTCTTCATCCGAGCGGTTGATGAAGATGATGGTGAGGACGTCGTCCGGGCGTTTGGCCGCGTAGACGGCGACCTCGGGATCACCGGAAGAGGCGTAGACCAACTGATTGCCAAAGCGTTTGTAGAGTTCGTACACGTAGTAGGTGGGACGCGGCCCGTAGCCTTCCAACAGCCCGTAACCGCCCTGCTCATCCCGCGTCACCAGGATGAAGTAAATGACGATATCCACCTTGTTCTTGATCATCCGGCCCAGGACGTCGGCCCACCAGATGGCGTTGGCGAAGGAGTCGGGCGTGGCCTCGCCCTGGATGGCATGGGTCCAGTCGGAGTTGATCTCGGTGACCGCGATGGGCAGGTCTTTGCCCACATACTTGCGGATGGCCCGCCGCAGGTTGGGGATGATGGCATCCCATTCGGGCGGGTTGGCCAGCAACTCCTCCACCGTGGTGGGGACGCCCTCTTCGATGGGGAAGGGGTAGCGATGGATGGCGACGATGTCCACTTTGTCGCCATTGGCCTTGAGAAATGCGTTCATCCAGTCCCGACCGCGGGTGTCTTTGGGATCGGTGGCGGGATTCCCGGTGTACTGGTGGATTTCCGGCCCCAGGATGAGGATGTCGGGATCGACGGCGCGCATGGCCGCGGCGAATTTGGGCCATTGCTTGTTGTAGTAGGCCGTGTCCCACTGCTCCCATCCTGTTTTGTACTCATACAGGCTCGGTTCGTTACCGATACCCCAAAAGCGAATGTTGTAGCCCTTTTCCACATTGGCGTAGCGCACCAGGTCCGCGGCCTGCTCGGGGGAGCCGCCGGGCATACGCACGTTGATGTAGGGCTCCGCGCCCAACTGGCGGGCCAGGGCCACGAACGCGTCGAGTTGGTAGGGCTGGATGTCGTTTTTATCGCCCCATTCGCCGCCGGGCCAGCGCAGGATCTTCAGGCCCATGTCCTTGGCCAGGGGCAGGGTTTCGGGCCGCAGGGAGACCCAGGGGCCGTAGTTGGCGCCATAGACCAGGGGGCTGATCTTGCCCAACGGCTGGTCCGTGTCTACGAAAAGGACGCCGGGCACAGGGGTGGGGACGGGGGTGAAGGTGGGC
>JALXCB010000036.1 GCA_026991225.1 Anaerolineae bacterium
CCCCCCATGCGGGGGCGCTACGCCCCCCGCACCCCCTGTAAGGAAACCGTGTACAGATTGGCCGTGCACATCACGCCCGTATCGCCGCGACGCGAGGCGAACACCCGCCCAACCCCGCGCCCCGCTTGGGGCGACGGAGGCGCGAGGGGACGCGAAGCGAGCGGGCCTCTGCCGCTCTGACCTCTGGCGTTCTGGCCCTCTGGCCCAAGAGCCGCCTTGCTCCCAAGAGATTTCAACGAATCGTTTAAAGTCATAGACAACGAGAAAAGGCCCGGTGTCACGTCATTCCGACGCCCAAAGGGAAGCCTGTCCTGAGCGAAGTGAAGGAACAATCCAGCCCGAAGGGCGCTTCGCTGGACTCCTCGGTCGCGGCGCTCCCTCGGAATGACGTAATGTGATATTGTCGAACTACTCGCGTATCGAGGTCGAAAACCACGAAGACACGACGACACGAAGGCGCGAAGGGTAAAAGTGGCAGGTAGCAGGTAGCAAGGTGGCAGGTGAAAAACCTTTCAGCCACAAAGGCTTGCCACTTGCGACCTGCAAACTTGCAAACCTGCATCGTCTTCGTCCCTTCGAGCCTTCGTGGCAAGGCATTTTCCAATGCCGAACCAGGCTACCCTGGCAACTACGGCATGTGTCGAGTTCCTTGTAGCCAAAAATGAACCATGCCTTTTCCCTTGCCTTGCGCCCGGGGCGGCTGGGGGGCGATCACGCCTCTTGCAGCATCCGCCGCAACACGGTGTGCAGGATGCCGCCGTTGCGGTAGTATTCCACCTCCACGGGCGTGTCGATGCGGCTGACGACCTCGAACTCGGTTACCCTCCCGGCATCGTCCGTGGCCCGGACGGTGAAGATCTGGCCCGGCTGCATGTCGTTGCCCAGGCCCAGGATATCGTAAGTCTCGAAGCCGGTCAGGCCCAGGCTGGCCGCACTCTCGCCGGGCTTGAATTGCAAGGGCAGCACGCCCATCCCCACCAGGTTAGAGCGGTGGATGCGTTCGAAGCTCTCGGCGATGACCGCGCGGATGCCCAGAAGCTGGGTGCCCTTGGCTGCCCAGTCCCGGCTGGACCCGGTGCCGTACTCCTTCCCGGCGATGACCAGCAAAGGCGTGCCATCCTCCTGATACTTCATGGCCGCATCATAGACGCTCATCACCTCGCCCGTGGGCTGGTAGATGGTGTAGCCGCCTTCGACGCCGGGAACCAGCTTGTTGCGGATGCGGATGTTGGCGAAGGTGCCCCGCATCATCACCTCATGGTTGCCGCGACGGGAGCCATAGCTGTTCCACTCCTCGCGCGGCACGCCATGCTCCAACAGGTATTTGGCCGCAGGGCTGTCGGGAGCGATGACGCCGGCCGGGGAGATATGGTCGGTGGTCACGGTGTCGCCCAGGTAGAGGAGGACCTTGGCCCCGGTGATGGGTTCGATATCGGGCAGCTCGGGGGTGACGTCCTGGAAGAAGGGCGGCTCTTTGATATAAGTGCTCTCGGGCCAATCGTATACGTCACCACCGGACACGGGGATCTCGTTCCACGCCTCGTTGCCGTCGTACACGTTGGCGTATTCCTCTTCGAACATCTCGGGTTTGAGCGACCGACGAATGGCGGAGCGCACCTCCTCCTGACTGGGCCAGATATCCTTCAGGAAGACAGGTTCGCCGTTGGGATCATGGCCCACCGGTTCGCTGGCGAAGTCGATATCCACGGTGCCCGCCAGCGCGTAGGCCACCACCAGGGGCGGGGAGGCCAGGTAATTGGCCTTGGTGTGGGGGCTGACCCGGCCTTCGAAGTTGCGGTTGCCGCTGAGCACCGCGGTCACGGCCAGGTTGCCTTCCTCCACGGCCTGGCGGATGGGCTCGGGCAGGGGGCCGCTGTTGCCGATGCAGGTGGTGCAGCCATAGCCCACCACGTGGAAGCGTAAGGCTTCCAGGAAAGGCAACAGGCCCGACGCCTCCAGATAGCGGGTGACCACCTTGGACCCGGGCGCGAGGCTGGTCTTGACCCAGGGCTTCACGTCCAGCCCCCGTTCCACCGCGTTCTTGGCCAGCAGACCCGCGGCCATCATCACGCCGGGATTACTGGTGTTGGTGCAGGAGGTGATGGACGCGATGACCACGTCGCCGTGGGTGAGGTCGAAGCGGACGTTGTCTTCTTCCACCGTCACCTTGTTGCCCAGGTCTTCCTCTTTGAGGCCGATGCCCTGAGGCCCGGGCGGAGCCAGCAACGCACGATGGAATTCCCGCTTCATGTCGGCCAGGCGGATGCGGTCGGCTGGGCGTTTAGGACCGGCCATGCTGGGTTCCACCGTGCTCATGTCCAGTTCCAGCACCGCGGTGTATTCGGGGTCTGGGCTGTCGTCGGTGCGGAAGAGCCCCTGTTCCCTGGTGTAGCGGGCCACCAGCTCCACCAGCTCTTCGCTGCGGCCCGTGCCCGCCAGATAGCGCAGGGTTTCCTCGTCCACGGGGAAGAAGCCCATGGTCGCGCCATATTCCGGGCTCATGTTGGCGATGGTGGCCCGGTCGGCCAGGCTCAGCTTGCTCACGCCGGGGCCGAAGAATTCCACGAACTTGCCCACCACGCCGAACTTGCGCAGCATCTCGGTGATGGTGAGCACGAGGTCCGTGGCCGTGGCGCCTTCGGGCAATTCGCCCGTGAGCTTGAAGCCCACCACGTCCGGGGTGAGCATGAAGATGGGCTGGCCCAGGATGACGGCTTCGGCCTCGATGCCGCCCACACCCCAACCGACGACGCCCAGGCCATCGATCATGGTGGTGTGGCTGTCGGTACCCACCAGGCTGTCGGGGAATGCGACCACGTCCCCATTTTCCCGGCCCAATTGCACCACCTTGGCCAGGTATTCCAGGTTCACCTGATGGATGATGCCGGTGTCGGGGGGCACGACTTTGAAATTGTCGAAGGCTTTGCTACCCCACTTGAGGAACGCGTAGCGTTCATAATTGCGTTCAAATTCCCGTTCCGCGTTGTAGAAGAAGGCAAAAAGGGAACCGAAGCGGTCGATCTGCACCGAATGGTCGATGACCAGATCCACCGGGATCAGGGGGTTGATGCGGGCGGGGTCTTTGCCCTGCCGGGCCATCTGGCTGCGCAGCGCGGCCAGGTCCACCACCGCGGGCACGCCGGTGAAATCCTGCATGACGACCCGGGCAGGCTTGAAAGGCATCTCGCCCCGCTCGCCCTGGGGCTGCCAGTTGGCCAGCTTCACCACGTCCTCTTCGGTGACGGTGAAATCATCCACCTGACGCAGCGCCGCTTCCAGCAGGACTTTGATGGCATAGGGCAGGCGGGAGACGTTGGCAATCCCTTCCTTTTCCAGCGCGTCCAGGCGGTACATGACCGCAGGCCCGCTGCCGGTGTCGAAAGTCGTTCGGGCTCCAAACGTGTTTTTCAGGCTCATAATGGCTACTCCATTGAGATGAGGCCACGACGGTGTGGCCATCGGTGAAAGAAGGCGTTTTGTCTGCCATTATAGCATGAGCATCCCTCGCCGTCGGAAAGAAAGACCCCATTTGGGCGGGCGTGGCATTGATTTTCTGTCCAAAACAGGTTACAATAGACACAAAGAATACGATAAGCAGCACTTTTCATTAACGAAAAAGCGTATGATTACGATTACAGCCAACAAACTCAAAATCGAGGGCGTCTCCGGCATTGCCAGAGCGATGGAAGCATCGGAGGAAGTCATCATCAGCGTACGTGGCAGGCCGCGTTATGTGGTGATGGATATCGAGACCTATGAGCGCCTGCGTGAAAGCGAGATCGAAGCCGCCTGGATGCAGGCCCGCCGAGAGATGGAGGAAGGCAAAGCCCGCGTCGAGACCGCGGATGAGCACATGGCCCGCGTTCTGGCCGAACTCGAAGCCGAAGATGACGTATAAGCTCCTCTTCACGCCCACTTACGAGAAGGCGGAAAAGCGCTTTCTCAAAAGGCATCCCGATCTCCGCAACCGTTATCACAAGACCCTGGCGCTGCTGGAGACGGATCCCTTTCACCCATCCCTGCGTCTGCATTCCCTCAAGGGCCGCCTCATTGGACTCCATGCGGTTTCCATCAATTTGCAATATCGCATCACCCTGGTGCTGGAAATCCGCGAGCGGGAAATTTTGCTGGTGGATATCGGTTCGCATGGGGAGGTGTATTGATTACAACAACCTTAACTCCCTCGCCCGGAGTGCAGCCTGGGTGCGGTCAGTTTATCCAAGCCCGTTTTGCGCTACGTCGGAGCCTCCATTCCGGTCACGTGCGGGGTTTGCGGGCGCTGATGAGCCCGCCCCAGGTGTGCCGCCGCGCTGTCTCGTAATCAAGATTGTGCTCCGCCAAGGCCTGGCGATAGGCCTGCTGCCAGGCCTCCGGCTGCCCGTCCGGGTCCCAGTGGGCCTTGGCCGTGTAGATGCGCTCGAAGCCCGCGTCGAACAGGCTCCCGTACCAGGCGTCTTCGGTGCGATACTGAAAGCTGTTGGGGACGACGCGGGCGTACGCGTCCAGAAAGAAGGGATGGAGCGTGGGATCGGGCGGGAGGAAGGGCGTGGCGAAGAGGAAGGCCCCGCCCGGGCGCAGCGCCCGAAACACCCGTCGGATCAGCGCGTCGGGATCGGCGATGAACTGCATCACCTGCATGGCAAGAACGGCGTCGTAGTGCGCTGCGGGCAGTTCCAGGATCTCCGCGTCGGCCACGCTGAAACTGACATTGGACACTTCCCGCCCGCGGGCCCGATCCCAGGCCAGTTTCACATTCTTCTCCGTCAGATCAATGCCCTCCACCCAGCCCTGGGGAAAAGCCTCCGCCACCGTCACCGCGATCTCGCCATTGCCGAACCCGATATCGAGCATGCGGGCGTCGGGCGGGATATCTCGCTGTTTGAGCGCGCGCACCACCGTGGGGGGATTCACATAGGTGCGTTCGCCATGCCATTGGCTGTAAAAAGCAATGACCGCAGATTTGGGATCGGGGTTTTGTCGTAATCGTGAGGGCATGAAAGGATGATAGAACACAACGGGCGATTCGTCAATGGCCCATCGGCGCTTTTCAGGACGGGAAAACTCGCCGACACGAACGGAAATGCCTCGCGACCAAATTAACGCGAGGAGCCAATCCCGTAATGCGTAATGCGTGATGCGTAAGGTCGTCACGGATTACGCATTACGCATCACGTTCGAGGCAGACTCGCCCAACACAGGCTTCAAGTTCCTTTTGCAAACCAGCGCCACGCTATCTTCGGAACGACAGGTTGACGATTTCCTCCCATGGCCCTATACTTCTGATATGGGCGTTCGTTTCAAAGTTCCGATCATTCTCCTCACCATCCTTCTTCTGGCAGGGCTTTTACCAGCGGGCGCGGGCGCTCAGGAAGGGGAAACGCCACCCGTTCGCACGCCCGAAGAAACCGACGCCCTGGTGCAGACCATCATCGCCAGCATGACCGAAGAGCAGCGGGTGGGACAGCTCTTTCTGGTCACATTTCAGGGCAATGACACCGGCCCCAACAGCGATATCGCCCGTCTGATTCGCGACTATCATGTGGGCGGCGTCGTGCTGAGCCCATGGAATGGCAACTTCACCAACCAGGACGACACCGCAGGGCAGGTGTTGCAGTTGAATAACGACCTCCAGACCTACGCCTTCCGCGATCTGGATCAGCCCGTCGTCCTGCCCGACGGCAAGCTCAATCCCGCCATCGCCAACAACGGCGCGCCCGGCCTGCCCCTCTTCATCGCCCTGAACCAGGAGGGAGACGGCCTGCCCTATTCCTCCCTCATCAAAGGCTTCACGCCTTTGCCCAACAACCTGGCCATTGGCGCCACCTGGGAGCCTGAATACGCCCGCAGCATGGGCGAGATCGTGGGCCAGGAATTGAGCGCGGTGGGCGTCAACATGCTGTTGGGCCCTTCGCTGGACGTGCTGGACAACCCCCGCCCTGAACTGCAAGGCTACGCTGGCAGCCGCACCTTCGGCGGCGACGCCTTCTGGGTGTCCAGGATGGGGCAGGCCTACATCGAAGGCGTACACGCCGGGTCGGAAGGCAAGCTGGCCACGGTGGCGAAGCACTTTCCCGGCCAGGGAGCCAGCGACCGACGCCCGGACCAGGAAGTCGCCACGGTGCAAAAGCCCCTGCCCGCGCTGGAACAGGTGGAGCTGGCGCCCTTCCGCGCGGTCACCGAGCAGGCCCCTTCGCCCGACGCCATCACCGACGCCATGATGACCTCCCATGTGCGCTACAAGGGCTTTCAGGAGAACCCACGGCAGCTCACCCCGCCCATCTCTCTGGCGCCCGAACTTCAGACCATCATGGAAGGATTCACCACCTGGCGGGATCGAGGCGGCGTGCTCCTCTCCGACGCGCTGGGCGTGCGGGCGTTGAAACGCTACTACCAGGCCTATGAACCCAACCGCTTCCCCCACCGTCGGGTGGCCCAGGAGGCCTTTCTGGCCGGAAACGACCTCCTCTTCCTGGCGGAATTCGACAAGGACGGCGTCTGGGAACAGCAATTCGCCAACATGGTCGACGTCATCGGCTACTTCAAACAGAAATATGATGAAGACCCCGCGTTTCGGGCCCGGGTCGACGAATCCCTGGCCCGCATCATTCGCCTCAAACTCAAGCTCTACCCCCAACTGAGCTGGCAAGAAACCCAGCGCTCGACCGACGATCTGGCCGGGACTCTGGACCAAGGCCTGGATGACGTCACCGCCGTCGCCCGAAGCGCCAACACACTCATCTACCCCGGCGTGACCGAACTGGCCGATCGCCTGCCCAGCGCCCCCCTGGTCTCCGAACGCATCCTCATCTTCACCGACGACCGGCCCCTGCGGGAGTGCCCCGACTGCCCGCCCCAGCCCGCCATCCCCGTGACAAGCATGGAGGAGATGATCCTGCATCTCTATGGGCCCGAGGCCAGCGATCAGGTGAACCCTGACAATATCGACAGCGCCGGATTCACCGAACTGAACACGCTGCTCCTGCAGGAAGCCCATCCTGACCAGGTTCCCCCGGAGCAAGCGCTGAGTCCGGAGCGCGTCACCGAACTCAACGGCCTCATCAATGGCGCCGATTGGATCATCTTCAACATGCTGGATGTGGACAAGGAGACCTATCCCAGCTCCGCGGCGCTGAGACGCTTTCTGGACCAGCGGGCCGACATCCTGCGAGACAAGAAACTCATCGTTTTCTCCTTCAACGCGCCTTACTTCCTCAGCGACACCGAGATCGGCAAGCTGACCGCCTATTACGGCCTTTACAGCAAAACCGGGCCTTTTCTGGAGACCGCGGTGCGCACCCTCTTTCGGGAACTCCAGCCCGAGGGCAGCCTGCCCGTCAGCGTCGCTGGCGTCAACTATGACCTGCCCCGGGTGCTGGAGCCCGATCCCGATCGCCCATTCCCCCTGAAACTGCTGCTCCCCGACCCCGAGACCGGCGAACCCAGGTCCATCGATCCCAGGCTCGATGTCATCGACCTGCAAGTCGGCGACGCCATCATCGTGCAGGCGGGTCCTGTGCTCGATCACAACGGGCATGTCGTGCCCGACGACACCCTGGTGGAATTCGTCTTCCTGGACCAGCAGGCGGGCGTGGAACTGCCGCGGCGCCAGGCTCCCACCGTGAACGGCATGGCATCCACCCAGCTTGTCATCGAACGGGCGGGAACCTTCCAGATATCGGCCACCGCGGGCGAAGGAGCCCATGCCGAGGCCGCCCTCATCCTGACCATTGGCGGCGAGGAGGGAGCCATCCTGGCCACGGCCACGCCCACGGTGACCCCCACGCCCACGCACACGCCCACGCCCACCCTGACGCCCACGCACACCCCCACGC
>JALXCB010000037.1 GCA_026991225.1 Anaerolineae bacterium
ACCGTGGGGGTGGCCGTGGGCGGCGGAGGCGTGGGCGTGGGGGTGTCGATGAGGAGCAGCACGTCGGGCGTGGCCGTTTCCTGCGTGGCGATGGTTTCCAGTTCGGGCAGGAGCAAATTGCTGGCGGCCCAGGTCACGCCGATGACGATGAGCAGGGTGATGGCCACGCCGAAGAGACGGTAGAGCCGGGACATGGCCACTTCCCGCTCCAGGGGAAAGAGGGCGGATCGCCGCTCCCGGCGCAGTTTGATGGCCCGGTAGAGGAAATACAGCCCCAACAGGGCGACGGCCCCGTAGATGATGCGAGCGTTATCGGCCAGAAATTGGAGAAAGACGGTCATGGGTGATGGATGCGGCGGAGGAGGCCGCGCAGGAGGGTGATCATGCGGGGAACGAGGATTTTGCCCGTCTCCAGCACCTCTTCATGGCTGGTGACCCGGGGGCTGTCGATCTGGTCGATGGCTTCATTGGTGATGCCCGAGAAGCCCAGGACCCTCATGCCGCCATGCCGGGCGACCAGAGCCTCGTTGGTGGTGGACATGCCGGTGGCGTCCGCGCCCAGGATGCGAAGCATCCGCACTTCCGCGGGCGTCTCGAAGGCGGGGCCCGACAGGCCCACATAGACCCCGCGGCGCAGCGCGATCCCGGCCTCGTGGGCCACGCTCAAGGCCAGCTCCCGCAGCCCGCGGTCGTAGAGGGTGGACATGTCGGGGAAGCGCGGGCCTAATTCGGGGTCGTTGGGCCCCATCAGGGGATTGTTCCCCACCAGCCCCAGCAGGTTGATCTGATCCTCGATGAGCATGATGTCCCCCGCCCGGAAGTCGGGGTTCAGGCCCCCGGCCGCGTTGGTGAGGATGAGCGTGTCCACCCCGAAGGCCCGCATCACCCGCACGGGGAAAGTGACTTCCTCCATGGTGAAGCCTTCGTAGAAGTGGACGCGGCCCTGCATGACCATGATGGTCTGGCCCTCCATCCGGCCGATGACCAGACGCCCCTTGTGCCCCTCCACGGTGGAGCGGGGAAAGTGGGGGATGTCGGCGTAGGGGATGATGTCGGCGTCGGCGATGGCGTCGGCGAATTCGCCGAACCCGGAGCCCAGCACCAGACCGATGGTCGGGCGATGGGCAGTGTGCGCGACGATATAGGCCGCGGCGGTTTCAAAATCCTGGCGAGTGAATTGTTTTGTTTTCATGGGCGAGAAAGAGAGGGGATCATGCGTGTTGAATTACGCTCGGGGATGGGCTTCGTCGTAGACTTCCCGCAAGCGTTCGTCGGTGACCTGCGTGTAGATCTGCGTGGTGGAGATGTTGGCGTGGCCGAGCATCTGCTGCACCTCGCGCAGGTCGGCTCCGCCCCGAAGCATGTGGGTGGCGAAGGAGTGGCGCAGGGTGTGGGGGGTCACGTTCTCGGTGATGCCCACCTGCTCCACATAGCGCTTGATGATGAGCCACAGGCCCTGGCGGGTGAGGCGGGCGCCGCGGCGGTTGAGGAAGAGGGCGTCCTGGTTGTTGCCCTCGCCCAGCAGCTTGGGCCGGCCATGCTCCAGATATTTGTAGAGCGCGGCCCGGGCCCGGTCGTAGAGGGGCAGCACCCGCTCCTTCTTGCCCTTGCCCATGCAGCGCACCGTGCCCTCGTCCAGGTCCACGTCGTTCACATTGAGGGAGACCAGCTCGCTGACCCGCAGGCCCGTGGCGTAGAGCAGCTCCAGCATGGCCCGGTCCCGCAGGCCCGCGGGCGTGCTGTCCGAGGGCGCGGCCAGCAGTTTGTCCACCTCTTCGGCGGAGATGGTGGCGGGCAGATGCTTCTCCGCCCGCGGAGTCTCCAGATCGTTGGCGGGATTCGTCTTGATCTGCCCCATTTCCTCCAGGAACTTGAAGAAAGACTTGACCGCGGCCACCTTGCGGGCGATGGTGCTGGACGCGTACTCCCGCTCCTTCATCTCCAGAATGTAGCTGATGATATGATCGCGCGTGACGTCAGTCCAATCCTTGGGGCGTTGATCCGCGGGACGTCGCTGCAAAAACACCAAAAACTGTCCCAAATCGTTCTGATAGGCGGCCAGGGTGTTGGTGGAATAGCCTTTTTCGACTTCCAGATATTCCAGAAATTGGTTGATTTGATCTTGCATGAAAGCTTCCTCCAGGAGCGTCATGCGCGTTCCGCGTGGTACTGCGCATCACGCACGGCGCATCGATCACCGCCATAAGACGGGACGATGCGCGTCTTGTAAAGTAAGCGTGCTCCAACACGCGAATTACAGAAAACTCGGAATACAATGGCTTCCATTCTATCATGACTTTGCATAAACGAACAAGCCCTCATGCGGGCAAAATTTCAAAGCCTCAGCGTCGGGGACGGCGGGCGCCGCGCTTGCTGGCCGCGCGCTGTTGCAAGAGCATTTCGATCATGATCAGCAGCGCCAGGATGGCGAGAATCAGCACCCGGTCCGTGAAATTCAGCGCCCGCAACAAGACCAAGCCAGCGATGAACAATCCCGTCCACACCCCGAATCGCACGCCCATGACCGTGATCTCTCCCTCGCCCGCCTTGCCGCTCACGAGCTTGCGCAGCAGCCGCCGCCACAGGGGCGCGGTCAGGCCCGCAACCGCCAGCAGGATGAGGAGCAGGGCCGCGGCCTCGTACAGGGGCGATGGCCGCCGTTGGGTGATCATGGCCGTCAGGGCCGCGGCTGCAGCCAGCCCCACGAAAAGGCTCAGGAAATCGGCGAGACGGGGAGACATGGGGGATGGAAGATGGGGATAGCGTAGAGGCGTGAGCGATGGGAATAGGATAGCATGAGAGGAGCGCGCGGGCAATCCTGGCCGGGCGCGAGAGAGGTCAATGATTTGTGACCTGCCCGCGCTTCCACTACAATTGGAAGATGCAAAGCGTTTTGATTATCACCCTGGTCTTCGTGGTCTGGGCGGTCCTGCATAGCATCCCCGCCGATTATCGCGTCAAGACCTGGTTTCGCAGCAGATTTGGCGACCAGGCCTACCGTTGGTATCGCCTGGGCTACAACATCTTCGCCACCCTCAGCTTCATTCCGGTCTTTCTGGCCTACGCCGCGCTGCCTGACCGCCCGCTGTGGAGCGCGCCGCCGCCCTGGCGCTGGTTGATGCTGGCGGTGCAGGGCATTGGCCTCATCGGCCTCATCGGAGCCGTATTTCACACCCATGTGGGTGAATTCGCAGGCGTCGCCCAACTCCGCCCCGGCTACGATCCCGATCACAAAGAGCCCATGCGCCTGACCGGGCTCTATTGCATGGTGCGCCATCCCATCTACTTCTTCGGCCTGCTCCTGGTCTGGTTCTCGCCCGACATCACCCTCAACAGCCTCGCGTTCGCCATTCTGGCCACCCTCTATTTCTATTTCGGCGCGAAGCATGAGGAAACGGGCCTGCGCCAGGAATTCGGGCCCGCCTACGACGCCTATCGTCAGCGCGTGCCCATGCTCATCCCTCGATACAGGACATGCTCGAAGCTCCGAGCGCACATCCATCTTTAATCTTTGATCCTCAATCCTGATTCCCATGACCAAACCCACCGTCACCATCGTCGGCGCGGGGCTGGCCGGGTCCGAAGCGGCCTGGCAGCTCGCCAACCGAGGATTCACCGTGCATCTTTACGAAATGCGCCCGAAGAAAACCACCGAGGCGCATCAAACCGATAAATTCGCCGAGCTGGTCTGCTCCAACTCCCTGGGCGCGCGCTCTGTGGACCGGGCCATGGGCCTGCTCAAGGAGGAGCTGCGTCGCCTGGGATCGCTGATCATCGAGGCCGCGGACGCCAGCGCCCTGCCCGCGGGCGGCGCGCTGGCCGTGGGCCGCGAGGAGTTCAGCGACTACGTCACCCAGGCCATCAGCCAGCATCGCAACATCCACGTCATCCGGGAAGAAGTCACCGACATTCCCCAGGGCCCGGCCATCATCGCCACCGGGCCCCTCACCTCCCCCGCCCTGGCCGAACGCATCCGCGAGCTGGCGGGGCAGGATTACCTCTACTTCTACGACGCGCTCGCGCCCATCGTCACCCTGGAATCCATCAAAATGCCCCCTTGCTGGCGGCAATCCCGCTACGATCGGGACAGCGGCGAGACGGGCGGGGATTATATCAACTGCCCCATGAACGAAGAGGAGTACCGAGCGTTCGTGCAGGCCCTGCGGGAGGCCGAACGCATCGAGCTGCGGCAGTTCGAACGGGATGATGAGCGCTTTTTCGAGGCGTGTCTGCCCGTGGAGGTGCTGGCCATGCGCGGGGAGGACGCGCTGGCGTTCGGGCCCATGCGCCCGGTGGGGTTGCGCGACCCCCGCACGGGCAAACGCCCCTTTGCCGTGGTCCAGCTCCGCCAGGACAATCTGGCCGGTACCCTGTACAACCTGGTGGGATTCCAGACGAACATCCGTTGGCCCGAACAAAAACGCATTTTCCGCTTGATCCCGGGCCTGGAGGAGGCGGAGTTCGTGCGCCTGGGCCAGATGCACCGCAACACCTTCATCAATGCGCCTGTGCTGCTGCGCCCCACCCTGCAATGGCATGACCGGGACGACCTCTTCTTCGCCGGGCAGATCATCGGCACGGAGGGGTATGTGGGCTCCACCGCGGGCGGGATGCTGGCGGGCGTAAACATGGCCCGGCTGCTCTCGGGCCAGGAGCCCCTGGTCATGCCCCGCGAGACCATGATGGGCGCGCTGTTCTGGTATGTGACCCACGCCGAGCCGAAAGAGTTCCAGCCCATGAAAGCCAACTTCGGCCTGCTGCCGCCCTTGCAGCCCCGCGTCCGCCGCAAGCGCGAACGCTATCGCAAATACGCCGAGCGGGCGCTGGCCGCCCTGGAGGAATGGATGGCGAAACATGGCATCCAACCCGCCCAACTGATGACTGATCACTGATAACCGATTACTTTCCCATGCCTTTTCTCCGCTCTCCTCTCTCCCGCCTTCAGGCCCGCACTCTGCGCCGCCGCAAGGTCGCGCCCAAGGCCAAAGCCCTGCTGCGGGCTGAGGACGGCGCCATCCTGCTGATCAAGCATCCCAGGGAGGGCCGCTGGCGGCTGCCAGGCGGATTTGCAGAAGTGGATGAGTCCGCGTATGAGGCGGTCGTGCGGGCTGTGGAGACGCTGACGGGGCTGCGCCCGCTGGACCCGCAGCCCATCGCCCGGGTGGACGAGAGTCATTTTCGGGCCGACGCCATGTACGGCGACTACTTTCAAATGTACACCACCCTGTTTCTGATCACCCGCTGGGAGGGTGAGCTGCGCGCCTTCGGTACGGATTGGGGCGCGAGATTCTTCCCTGGCGACGCGCTACCCTCCAATCTCCATGAAGAGGCGTCGCTGGCCCTGGAGGCGCTGCGGGCGTTCGAGAACACGGGGCGGATTCGGGCGTATTGAGAAGAGATGCGAGGTTCAGATCACCTACGGCAGTGGGTTTTACGACCCGCCGCCCGTTCTTTATTGGGAACATCTGAGGCATCCAGCTTGACGACCTCAGATGCTTGGGCTATGATTGCTTCGCACCAATCATCCATCCGATCCCCCGAATTCGCCATGGAAACGAGCTTTTCGATTCAACAGCCCCCTTTGATCCCGCACGAAGTGAGCGAAAAATCGCTGGTCTACCTAGGAGACGCCCACGAAGCGCTGAAACAACTGCCTTCGGATTATGTGCAAACCGCCGTGACTTCGCCCCCCTACTGGGGATTGAGGGATTACGGCCTGGAGGGCCAGATCGGTTCGGAAGACCGCCTGGAGGATTACATCGAGCATCTGGTGCAGGTGTTTTCGGAATTGCGACGCGTGCCCAAGACTGATGGCACGCTCTGGTTGAATCTGGGTGACAGCTACACCAGCGGCGGCAGGAAATGGCGGGCGCCCGACAAAAAGAATCCCGCCCGGGCCATGTCCTACCGCGCTCCCACGCCCGAAGGTCTGAAACCCAAAGACTTGATCGGGGTCCCATGGCGCGTGGCCTTTGCGTTGCAACAAGATGGTTGGTATCTCCGCAGCGAGATCATCTGGCATAAACCCAACCCTCATCCCGAAAGCGTCAAAGACCGTCCCACCCGCGCCCACGAGACCATTTTCTTGCTATCGAAATCGGAAAAATACTTCTACGACTATGAAGCCATCATGGAGCCCGGGCAAAATGGTCATCCGCGGAACAAACGGAGTGTGTGGACGGTGACCACGGAACCATTGAAGGAAGCGCATTTCGCCACCTTCCCAACCAAACTCATCGAACCTTGCATACTGGCTGGCAGTCGTCCCGGGGATTTCGTTTTGGATCCGTTTTTCGGTTCGGGCACGACGGGGCTTGTGGCAGCGACGCATGGACGCTATTTCATCGGAATCGAACTCCAGCCTGCCTATATCGAAATCGCCAGAAAACGCCTGGCCAAACACGGCATTCTTTTCAAGGTGAAAACGTTGGCTTGAAAACTGTCATGGACGAATTCCCTGTATTGATTCCGACATTGCAGATTGGATTCTATCAGCGACTCCAGGATGCGAAGAAAAATCTCCTGCTTCCCGCCCTGATGGACCAGGTGGGCAGGCTGGATATCGGCATGCTCGATCAACAGCTTCTGGCTTTCGCAGGAAAGGAAAAACTTGCGTTCATGGCTAGACAAGGTCTGCGCGGAGAACTCCTTTTCCCCACCCCCTATCTGCTTGAATCCAACCCCAAACTGCCGGGGTATTATCGATTGATGCTGGGATTTTCGCAAAAAGAATTTTACAAGGGCGTTTTCAGCCGCTTCAAGAGCATGGAAGACAAGGGGAAACTTACCAACGCCACCGCCGAATACGTGCCTGCACTGTGCAAGAGTCTGATCGAAAGCGCCTGGATTCTGGCGCAGGGCATCGATCATGTTACGGAGAGTGTGCTCAATGAGCTTTCCTTGCTTACCTATGGCCCGCAATTGCGCGGGTCGCGCAATGTCATTTTGGGAACAGAAGCGATTCAGGTCGTCTTTGCACTCATCAAAGCCATTGTCGCCCACGCTATCCTCGAACAGGGAAAAGATTATCTGATCGTTCGCAGCGCGGCGGGCAGAATTTATCGAATCGAATTGGCTTCCGATCCCGATATCGCCATCCGACAAGTGATGAAATCGGGTGAAATCAGGAACCGTATCGCCATCGAGCTCAAAGGAGGGCGCGATTTTTCCAACATCCACAATCAGCTGGGCGAAGCAGAGAAAAGTCATCAGAAAGCCAAAGCGGCGGGGTTCACAGAGTTCTGGACGGTTATCAATGTGGCTCATGTGGAGGAGGAGCGATGGCGACAGGAGACGCCTACGACCACAGAATTGTTCTACCTCGCCCAGCTGTCTGATTCACAGAGCCCATCCTTTCAGCGATTCCGGGAATATCTGATCGCTGAGCTGGGCATTTAGAGGAGATCGGGATGAAAAAACGGCTTCCCTGGCTCGTTCCCGCCACCGCCATCGCAGCCCTGCCGTTCCTGGCCCTGGCCTATTGGGGCCGGTGGATCGCGCATCCCGTCGCGGGCCTGAACATCCTGGGCGTGGACCTGCCCGAATACGTCAAATTCGTACCCGAAGCGCGCTACGGCGTCATCCCTATCAACCGCCTCGTCTTCTTCGGCCCGCCCCTGGCCCTCTCCGCCGGACTCATCCTCTTCGCCAGCCTGCGCAGTCCACTGCACCCGACCCTGCGCATCCTGGCGGGCGTGCTGTCCGCGCCTGTCGCCCTCTCCATGCTGCCCCCCGCCTGGACGCCGGGCGTGCTCATGACACCCGAATTTCGCGCCCAGACCCTCCTCATCATGGCCCTGCTCACGAGCGCGCTCCTCATCCCCCTCTGGAAGACCCTCCTCCCCGACTGGCTGCGGGGCGGCCTGTTCATCCTGCTGGCCCTGTTGAACATCCCCGCTCTCCAGGCGTTCCATGACCTGCTGCCCGCGCTGGAAAAGCTCTACAACAAGCCGCTGACCGCGGGCCCGGGCGTCCTCTTCCTTGCTATCGGCATGGGCCTGATGATGGCGGCGGGCGTTCTGATCATCCTTTCATCATTCCGGCCATCTGTGCTACACTTTTCGGACTCCCAACCCATCTCAACCGATTCCCCAGAGCCACCATGAACCAAATCCAACCGGAATACAGCGCATCCACCAAATACATCCTGCTGGCGATCATCGGTTTATTGATCCTGATGATCATCTCCACGGGATGCTTCGCGTCGGGCTTCGCCGTAGGCAAGGAGGTGTTTGAGCCTCCGACCATGACCACGCCCTTGCCCACCCCCGTCCATGAAACCGGCGAAAACATCAAAACCGTGTCGGAGCCCGAAAATTTCGATATCTTCTGGGACGCGCTGAAGCTTTTGGATGAGAATTACGACGGGGACGTGCCTCAGGGTCGAGACATCACCTACGCCGCCATCCAGGGCCTGCTCTCCCATGCCGAGGGCTGCGGTCAGAGCGAAAATCCCCCCGACGCCATCATCCAGATCACCGATACGAAAGCCCCCAAGGACGCGCCCGACAATTTCAGCTTCTTCTGGACGACGGTCAACCAGCTCTATCGCGACTGTCCCGACGTCATGCCCGAGGACCCGAGCGAATTGACCTACTGGGCCGCGAACGGCGTCATCGACCGTCTGGGCGACAAATACACCATGCTCCTCCCCCCCAGAGTGGCTGAGGATTTCCGCATCGATATGGAAAGCAGCTTCGAGGGCATTGGCGCGCTGGTGGAGCCGACCAACGAGGACAAGCGCACGGGCGTGCGCATCGTCCATCCCTTCGAGAACTCCCCGGCCGAGAAAGCAGGGCTGCGCGAAGGTGATGAAATCATCGCTGTGGACGGTGTGGACGTGACGAACATGCTCCTGGACGAGGCTGTGACCCTGATCCGCGGGCCCGCGGGCAGCCAGGTCGTCCTCACCGTCAAACGCGATGACCAGGAGCCCTTCGACGTCACCATCACCCGCGCGAAGGTGGATATCCCGGTCATCGAGTCGAAGATGATCGAGGACAACATCCTTTACGTCAAGCTCTACCAGTTCTCCGACCCTTCCAAAGACAAGATGGAACAGGCCCTGAAGCAAGGATTGAAGGAGGGCGCCAGGGCTATCATCTTCGACTTGCGCGGCAATCCAGGTGGACGCCTGGATCGCGCTATCCAGATCGCCAGCATGTTTATCAAAGATGGCGTCATCGTCAAGGAGACAGGCCAGCGCAACATGGATCACGTGGCCACAGGCGACCTGATCGTGCCCGAGGACATTCCCATGGTCGTGCTGGTGGATGGCGGCAGCGCCAGCGCCTCGGAGATCGTGGCCGGCGCGTTGCAGGATTACAAGCGGGCCATCCTCATCGGCGAACAGACCTTCGGCAAAGGCTCTGTGCAGACCCTGTTCGACCTGAAAGATGGCTCCTTGCTGCGGGTCACCTCCGCCCACTGGTACACGCCCAAAGGTCGGCAGATCAACGGCGTGGGCCTGCGCCCCGACCTGGTCGTCTCCCCCTCCCTGGACTCCAACGAAGACCTCCAGCTTGACGCGGCCATCGACTATCTGAAGAAGCAGTTGAACAAATAATGGGCATCAAAGTCGTCGCCACCAACCGCAAGGCCCGCCATGATTACGAGATTCTGGAAACCATGGAGGCGGGCGTCGTCCTCACGGGCACCGAGATCAAATCGGTGCGCGAGGGCAAGGTCAGCCTCAAAGAGGGCTTCGCCCTCATCCGAGATGGCGAAGTCTGGCTGATGGACGTGAACATTGCGCCTTACTCCCACGGGCATCGAGACAACCACGACCCGCGGCGGCCGCGCAAACTCCTGCTCCACCGCCGAGAAATCGACCGCCTGCAGGGGAAGATCCAGGAGAAGGGCTGGACGCTGATTCCACTGAAGATGTACCTCAAGAACAACCGGGCCAAAGTGGAGCTGGCTCTGGTGCGCGGCAAGAAGAAATACGACAAGCGCCGCGACATTGCCAAACGCGACGCCCAACGCGAGTTGCAACGGGCGTTGAAAGGCTATCGATAAGAGGTTGACATCCCTCCCAAAACGTGCTATAGTTTACATACAAGCGATTCGTGCTTACCAAGTGCGTATCTCCTTGTAGTGTGTGGGAGGGAAAGCCCGACGAGCAACCGCCGTCGGGCTTTCTCTTTTTCCAGCCCCAACCACTTTGAGTCAGTCGGAACCCAGGCGTCCTTGCAGAGATTGACAATCCCATTTTTCACCGCTATACTTTATCCGTTATTGAGGGAGAAGTATGCCACCGACATGGTCGTCGGTAATACCATTCCTCTTCTCGTCCTTCCGATTCGCTCTCACTTCATTCATCAAGGAGGTGAAGAAGATGAACAAACGTATGTGGATCGCGCTCAGCCTGCTGCTTGTTTTGGCACTGGCGCTGGTCGCTTGTGGCGGCAAGGAAACCCCGACGCCGCAGCCCAAGCCCACGGAAGCGCCTGCGCAGCCTACGGAGGCGCCGGCTCAGCCGACTGAAGCGCCGACTGAAGCGCCGCCCACGCCCACCCCTGTTCCGCCAACTCCCACGCCCGTGCCCCCCACACCCACGCCTGTTGCCCGCAATGGCGCCTGGGTGGACTCCCTGGTCTTCACCGTCCAGGAGGACGCGGATGTGGCGGTTTCGCAGTTGGAGAGCAAGGACATCGACATCTACGCTTACACCGTGAGCGATCCTGAGCTCTTCAAGAAGGTCAAGGACAACCCCGATCTGACCTACGCCGAATCCTTTGGGTCCTACACCGAACTCACCTTCAACCCCGTGGGTCCGGAATATGGCGAAGGCGAGCTGAATCCCTTCTCCAACCCCAAGATTCGCGAGGCCGTGAACTGGCTCATCGACCGCAATTACATTGTCGAGGAGATTTACGGCGGTCTGGCCATCCCCAAATTCCTGCCCATCACCAGCGCCTTCCCCGACTACGCCCGCTATGTGGACACGGTTCGGGCGCTGGAGGCCAAATACGCCTACAATCCTGACAAGGCCAAAGAAGTCATCGACGCCGAGATGAAGAACATGGGCGCCGAGATGGTCGACGGCAAGTGGACCTACAACGGCAACCCTGTCACCATCAAATTCGTCATCCGCACCGAGGACGAGCGCAAGGAGATCGGCGACTACGTGGCCAACCAGTTCGAGTCCGTCGGCTTCACCGTCGACCGCATGTACAAGAACCGGACAGAGGCCTCCGCCCTGTGGATTCGCACCGATCCCGCCGAGGGTCAGTGGACCGTCTACACCGGCGGCTGGATCACCACCGCCATCGATCGCGATCAGGGCGGCAACTTCAGCTTCTTCTACACCCCGCGCGGCATCCCCGTGCCCCTGTGGCAGGCCTATCAGCCTTCTCCAGAGTTCGACGAAGTCGCGCTCAAGCTGGAGAACAACGACTTCGCCACCATGGACGAACGCGCGGAACTCTTCCGCAAGGCCATGGAGCTGGCCCTGCAGGACAGCGTGCGCGTGTGGATCAACGACCAGCTCGCCTTCTCGCCCTACCGTGCGGACGTGTCTGTGACCGCGGACCTGGCGGGCGGCATCGCTGGCGCGCAGGTCTATCCCTTCACCGTTCGCCGCGTGGATGAGGTGGGCGGCCAGGTCAAGATCGCGCAGCCCGGTCTGCTGGTCGAGCCCTGGAATCCTCTGGGCGGCACCAACTGGATCTACGACACCATGCCTCAACGGGCGACAGGCGACATGGCCACAATGGCCGATCCCTTCACCGGCTTGCGCTGGCCGCAGCGCATCGAAAAGGCCGAACTGGTCGTGAAGAAAGGCCTGCCCGTGGCCAAGACTCTGGACTGGGTCGATCTCAAATTCGAAGATGAGATCACCGTGCCCGACGACGCCTGGGTGGACTGGGATCCTGTGAACCAGAAGTTCATCACCGCGGGCGAAAAATACACCCAGACCGTCACCGCCAACACCAAGTCCGTGGTCTACTATCCCAAGGACATGTTTGACACCGTCACCTGGCAGGATGGCAGCTCCTTCAGCGTCGGCGACTTCGTCATGGGTATGATCCTCACCTTCGACCGCGGCAAGGAAGACAGCCCCATCTACGACGAGTCGGCCGTGCCCGATCTGGAATCCTTCCTCAGCCATTTCAAGGGCGTGCGCATCCTCTCCACCGACCCGCTGGTCATCGAGACTTACGACGATCAGTATGCGTTGGATGCCGAGAACAGCATCACAACCTGGTGGCCCTACTACGACTACGGTCAGGCGCCGTGGCACACCCTGGCCGTGGCCTACAAGGCCGAGGAAAACAAGGAACTGGCCTTCTCCTCCGACAAGGCCGACGCCCTCGAGGTCGAGTGGATGAGCTTCATCAGCGGCCCCAGCCTGGAAGTGCTGGAGAAGTACATGGGCCAGGCCGCGGACGAGGGCTTCATCCCCTACGAAAACACCATGAAGGAATACGTCACCGCGGATGAGGCCAAGGCCCGCTATGACAACCTGAAGACGTTCTACGGCGAATACAAGCACTTCTGGCTTGGCACCGGCCCCTTCGTCCTCAAGGCGGTCCATCCCGTGGAAGGCAACCTGGAGCTGGCTCGCTACGACGCCTATCCGGACTCCGCCAACAAATGGTCCCGCTTCGCGGAGCCCAAGATCGCCCAGGTCGAGGTGGGCGGCCCCGGCCGCGTGAAGATCGGCGAGGAAGCCTCCTTCGACGTCATGGTCACCTACGAAGGCGATCCCTATCCCGCCGATGAGATCAGCGAGGTCAAATACCTGGTCTTCGACGCCAACGGCAACCTGGCCGCCACCGGCTCCGCCGACCTGGTCGAAGACGGCAAGTACATCGTCACCCTCAGCGGCGACGTGACTGGCAAGCTCGAAGCGGGCTCCAACCGCATTGAGATCGCGGTCACTTCCAAGGTGGTCAGCATCCCCTCCTTCGCGGACATGGAATTCGTCACCGTTCCCTAACCCACATCCCCTGGCTGGCGGCGGTTCTCGCGACCGCCGCCAGCCTTTCATTGATATAGCATAGTCGGATATTGGGCATGAGTCAGATTGCAAGGGTGCAGGGCGCATGGTCGGATGCAGTGAACCGTCCTCACACGACGTCCCAAGCTCCGATGCCTGATATCGACGATCCGAGATCGGCTATAACATTTGGCTCCATTTTTCTGAACTTTTTGGTAACCACTCATGTAGCGAGCTCAAAAAACGCGAAGACACGACGACGCGAAGGCGCGGAGGGGAAAAGTGGCAGGTGGCAGGTGAAAGACTTCGCCGCCAGAAGGATTTGTCACTCGCGATTTGCGACTTACATACCTGCATTGTCTTCGTTTCCTCCCCCTAAACGTGGCTCGGGGGGAACCGGAGGGGGCCGCCTTCGTGGCAAGGCATCTTCGAGGCCAAATCGGATTACCTGAGCAGTTACAACTTTTCTCATGAGGAAAACCCTATGACGGCTGACGTCCAACAAGCTGTGGGAAGGCAAGCCAAGATCGATACACTCAAGCGCATTGGGAAATATACGATCGTTCGCTTTTTCATGCTTTTCTTCGCGGTGGCGGTGGGGATTTATCTCACGATTTTGATCGCAAACATGGGGGGCTATGTAGACGAAATTCGAAAAGCGGAAATCCGGGAGAATATCGCCATTCAGATCAGCATGAATCCGCAATACAAAAAGCTCTCCACCGAGGAGCGCAAGCAGCTGCAGGAGAAGCTGGTGGCGTTGGAGGAGGAACGTTTGGGATTGAACAAGCCCTTTCTGATTCGGAGCCTCGCTTATCTGAAGGATGCGCTGACGCTGAATCTGGGACGGGCCATGAACATGACCAGCGACAGCGGCTCTCGCCAGGTGAAACTCATCTTGCTGGAGCGGCTGCCAGCCACGGTGCTACTCTTTGGCACTTCCTTCCTCCTCAACTTCTTCGTCAGTCTCTTCTTCGCCCTGATGCTCTCCCGGCGCTATGGCAGTTTTTGGGATCGGTTTGTGGTGGCGCTGGCGCCCACCTCGGCCGCGCCAGGCTGGTTTTACGGCATTTTCCTGATCGTGATCTTCGCCTCCTGGTTGCGGATATTACCTTATGGCGGCATGGTGGACGCGCCGCCGCCCGAAAATCCGATCCTGTACGCCCTCAGCGTGGCGGAACACATGATTCTGCCCCTGATGGCCCTGGCTATCAGCGGCATCTTCCTCAGCATGTACAGTTGGCGCACCTTTTTCCTGATTTATTCCAGTGAAGATTACGTCGAGATGGCCAAGGCCAAGGGGCTGACCGAACGGGCTATCGAGCGTCGATATATCCTGCGCCCCACCCTTCCCTACATCGTCACCAGCTTTGCGCTGGGCGTGATCGTCGTCTGGCAGGGCGCGATCATCTTCGAAACCGTGTTCAACTGGCCCGGCATCGGCAGGGTGTATTATCAAGCCATCGGTTTGTTCGACATCCCGGTCATCGTGGGAACGACGGTGCTCTACGCGTATCTGCTGGCTGTCACCGTATTCCTGCTGGACATCATCTACGCATTCATCGATCCACGAGTCAAGATAGGCTAAGGAGACAAATCGGCATGAATCTCAATCAATTCCGAGAAATCACCCGTTATCCCTCGGCCATTTTTGGGCTCGTCATCATCCTCATTCTGGTCGGGATATCGATTTACACGGTCATCGCCCTGCCCTATAGCGAAACCGTCGTCAAATGGCGCGGGGGCGACATGGTCTGGCAGGATAATCCACGCACC
Source organism: Anaerolineae bacterium (assembly GCA_026991225.1). Classification (GTDB taxonomy): domain Bacteria; phylum Chloroflexota; class Anaerolineae; order J102; family J102; genus M2005. The sequence continues at coordinate 14,720 of JALXCB010000037.1, forward strand.
GTCCCCCCCACCTGGACTAACTTCTTCCGCTCGAAAAAGCTGCCCGAAACCATCATCTTCCGGTCCACCGACGAGGGCGTCGAAAAACAGGTCACGCCGCTGAAGGATGATCTCACCGATATCCAGATGACTTACACCTTCGACTACACGGCGGATGATTTTCCTCAGGAAATCATCATGTTTTTCACTTCGACTTTCGAGAAGAAAGCGCCCTACATCAGTCTCACGTGGACCACGCCCGATGGCCGGGAGTTGGATATCGGTGATTTTTCCATCGATAAGACCTACACCCGCCGTATGTCGCAGGACGAGAAGCTGACCCGGAAGCTGAATGGACAACCCGCGGAGATCGGCCTCTTCGCTGATCCTAACAGCGAGAATCTGAAGCCCCTGAAAGGGACGTACACCCTGACGATGGCGGGCCTCACCTTCGAGCCCGACAGTAGTTTCGACGCCAAGACCGTGATCTACGGCAAGGTCTTCGGAATGGCGGGGACCGACCATTTGCGCCGGGACCTGATGCTGGCCCTGCTGTGGGGCACGCCCGTCGCTCTCGCCTTCGGCCTCATCGGCGCGGTGGTCACCAGCGTCCTCACTCTGGTCATCGCGGCCACGGGCACCTGGTATGGCGGCTGGGTGGATAGCGTTATCCAGCGCATCACTGAAATCAACATGATGCTGCCTGTGCTGCCCATCCTGATCATGGTCGGGGTGTTCTATTCCCGCAGCCTGTGGTTGATCCTGGGGGTGATCATCTTGCTGAGCATTTTTGGCGCCAGCATCAAGGGCTACCGCGCCATGTTCCTGCAAGAAAAAGAGGCGGGTTACATTCAGGCGGCCAAATCCTATGGCGCCAGCAACACCCGCATCATCTTCCAGTACCTGATCCCCCGCGTCGTGCCCGTGCTCATCCCCTCCCTGGTGGTGCTCATCCCCAGCTTCGTCTTCCTGGAAGCGTCGCTGGCCGTGCTGGGCCTGGGCGACCCGCTCATGCCCACTTGGGGCAAGATCATCGACGAGGCCCGCACCAACGGCGCTCTCTACAAGGGCCTGTATTATTGGGTGCTGGAGCCCTCCTTCATGCTGATGCTGACCGGTTTCTCCTTCGCCATGTTGGGCTTCGCGCTCGACCGCATCTTCAATCCCCGGCTGCGAGGAATGTAATCCATGAATGACAACACGCTTTTGAAACTCGAAGACCTGGTCCTCTATTTCAAGACCAGCAGGGGAGAAGTCCAGGCCGTCGATCACGTCAATCTCGAATTGCATAAGAACAAGGCCGTGGTCATTCTGGGCGAATCGGGCTGTGGCAAAAGCTCCATGGCCAAAGCGATCCTGCGCTTGCTGCCCCGCAATGTGGGCCAATATCATGGCAAGGTGCTGCTGGAAGATTTCGACGTGATGAGCCTGTCCGATGAGGAATTTCGCCGTCAGGTGCGATGGGTGAAGATGTCGATGGTGCCCCAGGCGGCCATGAACGCGCTCAATCCGGTTCTACGCGCTGGCGAACAAGTCGCCGAACCAGCCATGATCCATTTGGGCATGGACAAGGAAGAAGCCCTGGACCTTGCCCGTCAGATGTTTGAAAACGTCGGCGTGCCAGTGGATTTCCTCACCCGCTATCCCTTCGAGCTGTCGGGGGGGATGCGCCAGCGCGTGGCCATTGCCATGGCGCTTATCACCAAGCCTCAGCTCATCGTGCTGGATGAGCCCACCTCGGCCCTGGACCTGCTGACCCAGGCCAACATCATGAACGTGCTCAAAACCATCAAATGGGAAACGGGCACGAGCTACATCCTCATCACCCACGATATCGCCACCTCCAGCGAGCTGGCGGATGAGGTCGCGGTCATGTACGCGGGCCAGATCGTGGAAATCAACGACGCGGAAAGCTTCTTCCAGGAACCCCTGCATCCCTACTCCCAAAGACTCATGGCCAGCGTGCCCCGGCTGTATGGCGACGAGGAGCCCGATTTCATTCCGGGCCGGCCGCCCAGCCTGCTGAACCCGCCCACAGGCTGTCGCTTCGCCGACCGCTGTCACCTCCGATTCGACAAATGCGACGAGGAGCCCCCGACCTTCATCGTCGACGGGCATCCTGTGAAATGCTGGCTGTATGAAAAAAATCACCAGGCCGTGGAAAGCGCCGCCACCGGAACAGGAGACGCCTCATGACCACAGACGTCCAGGCAAATCCCGCCGCCAACCCCGCCGTGGATGAATCCACCCCGCTCATTGAAGTAAAGGACCTGCATGTCTGGTTCGAGCTGAAAAAGTGGGGATTCAGTCATGTCGGCTGGGTGCGCGCCGTCGACAACGTGAATTTTCAATTGAAGCATGGCGAAGCCATCGCCATCGTAGGCGAGAGCGGCTGCGGCAAATCCAGCCTGATGAAGACCCTGCTGCTATTGAACCGCCCCCACAAGGGCCAGGTGATATACGAGGGCAAGGATATCAGCAACCTCAAGGGCAAAGATTTGAAATGGTATCGCTCCCAGGTGGGGTACGTGCAGCAGGATCCCTATGGCGCGCTGCCGCCCTTCATGCCCGTCCACCGCATCCTCAGCGAACCGCTGGTGATCAACGGCGTCAAGAACAAGAAGGAGCGGGAGGAGCGAATCCGTCAGGCCATGGAAGAGGTGGCTCTGACGCCCGTGGATGACTTCTTGAACAAATATCCGCACATGCTCAGCGGCGGCCAGCAGCAACGCGTCGTCATCGCCCGAGCCATGATCCTGGAGCCCAAGCTGCTGGTGGCGGACGAGCCCGTCTCCATGCTTGACGCCTCGGTGCGGGTGGAGATTCTACGCTTGCTGCGCAAACTGCAAGAGCAGCACAATCTCTCGGTCATGTACATTACCCACGACCTCTCCACGGTGCGCTTCTTCTCCGAACGCATCTTCGTGATGTACGCGGGCAAGCTGGTGGAGCAGACTCACATCGAGAAGCTGCTGAACAACCCGCTGCACCCCTACACGGTGGCGCTCCTCACTGGCACCTCCGTGCCCGATGCGTCCAACGCCAAGCATCTCAAGCATGTGCCGCCGGGCGAACCTCCCAGCCTGGTGAATCCCCCCACCGGCTGCCGCTTCCATCCCCGTTGCGAGCATTTCATCTCGGGCAAATGTGACGTGCAGGAGCCCCCGCATCTGGAGCCTCTGCCCGGACACATCGTCAACTGCTGGCTCTATGAGGATGGACGCACCAGCTATCCGAAAGTAGCGTCGGAGTAAGGATGCAACGTCCTCTCCCCATCTGGACGAAACTATGGATCATTGGCGGGGTGCTGGTCTTTTTAGGGGTCGGCATCCCGCTTTTCACCATGATGCAAGTCATTCCGGCCAGTTTGTTTCTGTTGGGCGGCGCCATCATCAGTTCTATCGTCGGGGTGTTCATGGGCTACTATGCCATGGTGATCTATGTACGGACGCACCGACCGCCGCGGCAGCCGCGCGACGACTATTTTCATCACGACAGGGAGAGATAGCGCCTTGGGGGGAATGGCTTCATTCCAGCCCGACCTTCAGGCGGGCCTGATTCACGCGCATTTCGGCCAGATGCATGTTCCCCTCCTGAAACGCCTTCCCGGCTTCCTCCAGCCACATGCGAGCAGCGCCCCGGGCGGCTTCATCCAGGCTGGGATCATTCCGTAGCTTCTCTTCCACCTCGATGGCGGATTGAGCCAGCTCCAGACGCCTCTCGGCCAGCTTCACCGTCCAATCCCACCGCGAGGACGTTTCGAAGCGACGCTGGGTCAGATCGTCCGGCTCCCATCCCAACTCCTCAAACAGAGGCGCCGCCTCTTCCCAGATATCCAGCGTCTGGTGGGCCTTTTTCAAATGGTGGGCGGCAGTCTGGAAATGCCAGTACAGCATATCATCGAGGAGGGATTGGGGAGTGTCCCAACCTATCTTTTGGGCGCGCGCAGACAACGCATTCACCTGCTTCCACATGTCATCCCGCTGGCCCAACAAGGCCTTCCCATCCTTGTTCAACACCCGAGATCGCCACAGTTTGCGTAACTGTCGGGCCTTGCGCTTGTTGGGCGTATGTTGCAACAGCCATTCGAAATAGGAATAGCTATCCGCCCGGAGTAAGGGATCATCCTTGCTCTTCTTCGCGAAAAACGCGTTGGCTTTTTGCAGTTTTTCCAATCCCATAGGATTCAGGATCCATCTCCAGACGTTGGACCGCTTCCCGCGCGCTCCACTCCGCCCAGCCCTCGAAGAGCCACACCGGTTCGAAGGGCCGGGACCAGAGATGGGCGGCCTCATGCACGATGGTGCTGTTGGGCGCATTGGGCTGGATATAGATGGAATCCTCATCCATGAGCATCCCTTCATAGCCCCAAATATCGGATGATGTAGAACGTCGCACCTCGATTTCATCGCTGCCCTGGTAGGGGAAGCCGTGGATGCGTTCGAGTTCGGGCAAGGCCCGGGTGAGTACGCTGACGATCTTTTGCGCCCAGGCATCCTCGCCGCTCACATAGCGCACCCGGATGCGCACGTCTTGCTCCTGCAAGGGGATGGGATCGGAAAGAAGTTCCTTCGCTTCGGCCGCGCGCTCTCCCTCGATGACATACAAATCCCCCACGGGCTGTGAGCTCACCCCTTCATCGCACGTCACCGTTGAGTTGATATCGTTCACCTCGCAATAATCGGTGAACTGGCTGATCTCGAAGCCCTTGGGAAAGCGCAGGAAAATCTTGCCCGAAGTCACCCATTCCTGCTGACCGTCCAGCTGAAACAGGGGCACGCTGACCACGTTTGGGGAAACATAGAAGGGCGGCTGGGCCTTGACAATGACATATTCCAGTTCGATCCGCGTCTTCTGGTTATAGGTCAGTTGTCGGCGGAGGCGAATGGTGTACAGATCGTACTCCCGCTCTTTTTTCTTGCGGCGAACGGTCAATCGCGTGCCGTCCCCGCGTTCGGCCCGGATATCGCCCGCGCCTTTGGGAAGCAGCCAGAAGAGACGGTCATAGTAATAATAGCTGCCGCGTTTCCGCTTACGAGTGGTGGGATCGTGATTGATCAGATCGATGGTCGTATGCACCAGGATGCGCTCTTCTCCCGGCATCACAGTGTAAGTCGTCTCTTCATGCACCTTGAGCCCGCCGCCCGCGGCCAGAGCGTCATGCCTCGCGCCAAAAAGAGCGATCCCCAAAGAGAATAGAAGTAGAAAGGTCAGGAGGATGCGTTTTTTCTTCGACATGGGTCCGGAGTCTCAATGAGTCAGTGGCAACGATTCAAATTCTCCCTGCGCCTTCCCCGAAATTCAGGACGTGGCGCTGGCCCCACGGTTTCGCCGCGGGCGCTCATCCTTACTGACGCAATCAAGCCCAAAAAGTTACGTCTGCCCGCCCGGCATGGTGGCGGGATGCGCAGGATCGTAATAACGCGGGCCTTCGTGCAGGATGTGGTAGGTGGTGTCGCGTTCGGCGGGGATGCGGCCCAGGTCGAGGATGAGGCGCTCGAATTCGGCGGGGGCGACATACTCGCCCGTCTCCGCGCCGGCGCTGCGACTGATGCGTTCATCGTGCAGCGTGCCGCCAAAGTCGTTGGCCCCGGCCTCCAGCAACATTTGAGCCATGGGAAGACCGAGCTTCACCCAGCTCACCTGGATGTTGGGAATCCAGCGCCCGAGCATGATGCGTGCAACCGCGTGCATGAGCAGGCTCTCCCGGCCCGTGGGTCCCGGCCGGGCCTGGCCCGAGGCGTAGAGCCGCGTGTTCTGATAGATGAAGCCCAGGGGCACGAATTCGGTAAATCCGCCCGTCTCCTGCTGGATGGAGCGGAGGATGGCCAGATGCCGGGCCCAGTGCTCCGGCCCGTCCACATGCCCGTACATGATGGTGGCGGTGGAGGGCAGGCCCACTTCGTGCGCTGTGGTGATGATCTCGATCCAGACTTCTGTCGAGAGCTTGTTCCTGGTCAGAATCTGCCGCACCTCGGGGACGAGGATCTCGGCCGCGGTGCCGGGAATGCTGCCCAGGCCCGCTTCCTTCAACTCCAACAGCACCTCCCGCACGGGGCGACGCTGAAGCTGGCTGGCGTATTGAATCTCGAATGGGGAGAAGGCGTGAATGTGGATATCGGGCGCGGCGGCCTTGATGGCCCGCACCAACCGCACGTAGATATCCCCTCCCAGCAACGGATTCAGCCCGCCTTGCATGCAGACCTCGGTGCAGCCCCAGCTTTGGGCTTCCTCCGCCCGGTGCACGACGTCCTCCACCGTCATGGCGTAGGCGTCGGGATGCTGGCGGGGCAGTCCGAACGCGCAAAAGGTACAGCCCGTGTAGCAGATATTGGTGAAATTGATATTGCGAGTCTGGACGAAGGTCACTCGATCGCCCACTTGCCGACGGCGCAGCTCATCGGCCACGGCGCCGATGGCGGCGACGTCGCGGCCGCGGGCGCGAAACAGGGTTGCCGCCTCCGCGGGCGTGATATCGCGATCCTCCAAAGCCTTTTCGAGGATGGCGCGGATGGGTGCGGAAGCGTGATGGAGCGGTGACAGATGGGAGGCGCCGAGGGTTTGTGCGGGCATAGGGGGCGTGTGGAGAACGGAAAGGGATGAGATAGGATAAAGGACGAACTCTTCCTTGTCAAACCGCAATGAAATCACGGACTCAATTGATACGGTACATTGGCGCGGGAGAGTTTGACGAAATTCGGCGATTCGCGCTAAGATGGCATGGCGCATTTTCATGCCACAGTCTCCAAGAGCACGCGAGTTCAGGAGCCAACCCATGACCCAATACGTCGGCGCAGTAGACCAGGGCACGACCAGCACCCGGTTCATGATCTTCGATCACGGGGGACGCGTCGTCGCCATTCATCAGATCGAGCATGAGCAAATTTATCCTCAACCGGGTTGGGTGGAGCATGATCCTCTTGAGATTTGGGCCCGCACGCAGGAAGTGATGGATGGCGCGTTGAAGAAGGCTGGAATTTCCCCGAGCGATCTGGTGGCGATTGGCGTTACCAATCAGCGGGAAACCACCGTTGTCTGGGATAAGAACACGGGCGAGCCTTACTACAACGCCATCGTCTGGCAGGACACCCGCACGGACAAAATCTGCAACGCGCTGGCCGCGGAAGGCGGACAGGATCGCTTCCGCGAGAAGGTGGGCCTGCCCCTGGCGACGTACTTCTCCGGCCCGAAAATCCGCTGGATTCTGGACAACGTATCCGGCGTGCGAGAAGCGGCGGCGCGCGGGGATGCGTTGTTCGGGACGATGGACACGTGGGTGATCTGGAACCTGACCGGCGGGCCCCATGGCGGCGCGCACGTCACCGACGTGACCAACGCCAGCCGCACCATGCTGATGAATCTGCACACCCTGGATTGGGATGAGGAGATGCTGGAGGTCATGGGCGTCCCTCGATCCATGTTACCTGAAATCCGTCCCTCCAGCGACCCCGCCATCTATGGCTATTGGAACGGCGCGCCCGTCTGCGGCGATTTGGGCGATCAGCAGGCCGCCACCGTCGGCCAGACTTGCTTCGATCCGGGCGAGGTCAAGAATACGTATGGCACGGGCTGTTTCATGATCATGAATACGGGCGAAGAGATCGTCCCCAGCAAGAGCGGTTTGCTCACCACGCTGGGCTACAAATTCGGCGATGGGCCCGCGGTGTATGCGCTGGAGGGGTCCATCGCCATCGCCGGGGCGCTGGTGCAATGGCTGCGCGACAACCTGCGCTTCTTCGATTTCTCCCATCACATCGAGGATTACGCCCGGTCCGTCCCCGACAACGGCGGCGTCTACATCGTGCCCGCGTTCTCGGGCCTCTTCGCTCCCTATTGGCAGTCCGACGCCCGCGGCGTCATCGTGGGCCTGACCCGCTTCACCAACAAGAATCATCTCTGCCGGGCGGCGCTGGAGGCCACCGCCTATCAGACCCGCGAGGTGCTGGAGGCCATGGAAAAGGATTCGGGCGTCAGCCTGAAGGCCCTCAAGGTGGATGGCGGCATGGTGTACAACGACCTGCTCATGCAGTTCCAGGCGGATATCCTCGATGTGCCCGTGGTGCGCCCGAAGGTGGCGGAGACGACCGCACTGGGCGCGGCCTACGCCGCGGGCCTGGCCGTGGGCTATTGGTCCAGCCTGGATGATTTGCGGGCGAATTGGCAGGTGGACAGGGTCTGGGAGCCGCAGATGGCGGAGGAGACCCGCGAACGGTTGTATCGCGGCTGGAAGAAGGCGGTGCAGCGCAGTATGCATTGGGTGGAGGCGTGAAGGGAGGGGGGATGAGGAGGCTTGAGACGGAGATCCTGGTCATTGGCGGCGGCGCCACCGGCGCGGGCGTGGTCTGGGATGCAGCCCTGCGCGGGTTCGACGCCATCCTGGTGGAGCGCCGGGACCTGTGTCATGGCACGTCGGGCCGGTTTCACGGCTTGCTGCACAGCGGCGGGCGTTATGTGGTGAAAGACCCGGTCAGCGCGGCGGAGTGCATCCACGAAAACCGGATTCTGCGCAAAACCCACGCGCATTGCATCGAAGACACAGGCGGTTTCTTCGTCGTGACGCCCGAGGATGAAGACAGCGATTATCCCGAACGCTTCCGCCAGGGCTGCGCGGACACGGGCGTGCCCTGTGAGGAGATCCCCGCGGCGCTGGCCTTGAAGCGGGAGCCGCTCCTCAATCCCCGCATCAGCCGCGTCTTTCGCGTCCCCGACGCCAGCATCGACGGGTTTCAGATGGTGCATTCCACGGTGCAGGCAGCCCGGGAAGCGGGCGCCCGCATCTTCATCTATCACGAGGTCATCGATCTGCTGATGAGGGGCGGGGAGGGCGACCGCCGGGTGACGGGCGTGCGGGTGCGGGATGCGGCCCGGGACGAGGAGGTGGAAATCCATGCGGCGATGGTCATCAACGCCGCGGGGGCGTGGGCCGGGAAGATCGCGGCCATGGCGGGCATTCGGGTCGAGATTGTGCCGGGCAAGGGCATCATGATGGCGACCGCGCATCGGCTCGTCCACACGGTGATCAATCGCTGCAAATGGCCTTCTGATGGCGATATCCTCGTGCCCGCGCACACCGTCTCCATCATCGGCACCACGGACACGCCCGTGGCCGACCCCGAAGACCTGCGGATCGAGGATTGGGAGATTCGCAAGATGCTGGAGGAGGGGGAGAAGCTCGTGCCGGGCTTTATGCGGACGCGCATGTTGCGGGTGTGGGCGGGCGTGCGCCCCCTGTACAAGGAAACCGCGGTCACGGATGACCGGGATATCAGCCGCAAGTTCGCCTTGCTGGATCACCAGGAGCGGGACGGCGTGGCCGGGTTCATCACCATCACCGGGGGCAAGCTCACCACCTTCCGGCTGATGGCGGAGAAGACGGTGGATCGGGCCGCGGCTTATCTTGGAGAGCGCAAGCCCTGCGCCACGGCGGAGACGCCCGTTCCCGGCGCACGCCACGGCTATTACTGGCTGGGACACCGCCTGCGCGAGGTGGAGGACGGCCGGTTGCAGAGTCAGCTCATCTGTGAATGCGAGCTGGTGACGCGGGGGATGCTGGAGAATGCAGCCCGCCACAATCCCACCATCGGCCTGGACGACCTGCGGCGGGACGTGCGGCTGGGCATGGGGCCCTGTCAGGGCGGATTCTGCACCTATCGGGCCGTGGGCGTCATCCATGAACTGAAACAGGGCCACGCGGTTACGCCCGCCGCGGTGGATTCGGACTGGCAGGCGGCCGATTTTCAATCGCCCGCGGTGCAGCCTCCTTCCCGCGCTCACGCCGCCGAGGAGGCAGGCTATCCCGACGATCTCCTCAATCCCAATCTGCTTCTGCGCGATTTCTTGCAGGAGCGCTGGAAGGGGGTCATGCCCATTTTGTGGGGCCAGCAACTCAAGCAGGAGCAGTTGGACCGCCTGATTTATCTGGATATCATGAACGCGGATCACCTGCCAGACGCCGGGTTGAGGAGTCCCCTGACCGATTTCTATCACATGGAGGTGAGGGGCGACGCCTCAGGGGAGGAGCCGCATGACTGAGCTGCTGGTCATCGGCGCGGGGCTGACGGGGCTGATGGCGGCGATTGCCGCGGCCCGGCAGGGCGCGCGCACCCGCATCATCGCCACGGGCATGGGGTCACTGCTGTGGACGCCGGGAACCATCGGCGTGCTGGGATATCTGCCGGGGGAGGATGAGCCGGTGCAAGCGCCTTTCGACGCGCTGGATGCGCTGCGCCAGCGCCGTCCCCGTCATCCCTACGCTCTGCTGGACGCCCAAACTTTGCGCCAAAGTCTGGAAGCGTTTCGCGAGCTGGTCCAATCGCTGGGGCTGCCGTATCGGGGCGCGGAGGATGGCCGCAACTTGCTGCTGCCCTCGCCCGTGGGCGCGCCCCGCCCCGTATTTCTGGCTCCCGCGGGGCAGGTGGACGGTCACATGGGGCGGCCGGAGCCTTATCTCATTGTGGGCTTTCAGGCGCTACGCGATTTCTACCCGACCCTCATCGCCGAGAATCTGACCAAACTGGGACTCAAGGCCCGGGCCGAGTTCCTGCCCATCGACCTCATCACCCGCCGTCGCGATTTTTCCCCAATAGACCTGGCTCGCGAGCTGGATGCAGCCGACTTAAGTCGGCTTACAAACGCGCTTAAGCGCGTTGCCAAACCAGGTGAGCGCATCGGCCTGCCCGCCATCCTGGGGCTCAAGCGCCATGCCGCCATCCTCGCCACCCTGCGCGAGGCCCTCGACGCGCCCATCTTCGAGATCCCCACCCTGCCGC
>JALXCB010000038.1 GCA_026991225.1 Anaerolineae bacterium
GGCCATCGATGGTGCGCCAGGGTTTGAACCATTCCCAGGGCGAGGTGAGGGACCCGGCGCGGGCTTCGACGCCATCGGAGATGACCAGCAGGGCGTTGGTCTCGAACAGGGAGGGAATGTCCTGTTTATAGGTCTGTAACTGATTGAACGCGTCCCGCAGGGTGGCGTTTTCATCGGCCGCGTTCTTCAATTCCAACACGACCAGGGGCAAGCCGTTGACAAAGAGGACCACGTCGGGACGGCGGTTGCGCCGGTTTTCGATGACGGTGAACTGGTTGACGGCCAGCAGATCGTTGAATCGCGGGTGTTCGAAATCGATGACCCGCACCTGTGCCCCGACAATGCGCGCCTCGCGGCGGAGCTCCACGGTGACCCCTTCCACCAACATGCGGTGCAAGGCATGGTTGCGCGCGGTGAGAGTGGCGCCTGGGGGATTGGTAAGCTGACGGAACGCGTCGTCCAGGGCCTCGGCGGGCAGGTGGGGATTGAGCTGGTAGAGGGCGTTGCGCAGGCGGTCGATGAGGATGACCTGGGAAAAGTCCGCGCGTTCCTGTCGCGCGCCGCCGGGCGCGATATCCGAGCCGTGGAGCACGGGGTAGCCTTCCGCCTCCAGCCAGGCCAGGGCCGCAGCTTCGACTTCGGATTCTGTAAGACGATTATGAACCATGGTTAAATTGAACGCATTTTGAAATCAGGCATTTTTCGGCCTTGGCCCCGGAGCTGAAGCTCCGGGCTACGAAACGACGCCGGGTGAACCCGGCTTCCTCCGGCCCGCAACATGCGCCGGAGCCCCATTCATGGGGCGTCGTTTTTAGCCCACAGGTTCACCTGCGGGTGGCGGTGCGGCCAGAGAATTGCTTTTCGGACATAAGTCATTTCAAACCAAAAGCCTTGGTTTCAATTTTCTTTCGGTTTAGATAATGTAGCTGCAAGTTCGTTCACAAAATAAGTAGTCAATTTGCCAAGAACTTCGATCAATTGTCGAATTTCTTCTTCCGAAATTATAACCTTGCGCCCAACTCTAGCAGATATATCTCCAGACTTCCTGACATACTCTTCATCAATCACCCCCATTCTGTGAGCCAATAAATGTCGTTTTTGAAACGCGCGTTTAGCCATTTGCCATTCATCATTATTTACGCCATTAGACAGATCTATCCCGAATAGCTCGATGATTTTCTCTTTTGCTTTTTCTAAATTTTGAAAAGACACTTCCGGCGCTTTCTTCGGATTACTGCTTGAGTTACGGTATACATAGCAAACATGGCGACCAAAGCCATCAAATGACGAAACACAATCTTCAAGTGCATTTCCAATTAGCCATTGTGAAACTTCATTTTCGGCATTGGCTGCAATATCAAGCATTCGAAGAATAATGTCGTGATTTTGAGAGAGTATTTGGAGTGAATTATGCTGTCCACAATCAGGACAAAAAGCAAAAACGCCGAACACAGCATATTCCAATCCACAGTTCGAACATGTTATTGATGTTTCAAGAGATTTTTCTCTATATCTGAAAATTGGTAATGGTCTTGCGGGCTTTACCTTCAAGCTAATTCCAATACCCAATGGACCCGTCGGTCTAGAATCAAATTCCAATTTTTTCAATTCTTTGACTATCTCTTTGCTAATTTCCCGAATTGCTAATGATTTTGCATAACGAATTTGATCTTCTGTTGTGAAATCGTTGATCTCCGCTGTAAAACCACAATATGGACAATGTATCTTTGAATTGCCAGGAAGTCCAGTACCGGGTTTGATCTTAAAATAGCCTCTACATTTTTCACTGGGACATTCCCGCCCTAAAAAGCCAGACTCATCAAGAGGTAGTGAGACTCTAAATTTATTCATGCGTGTCTTTCCTCGTTGAGATGCTATTCACTGAAATCTTTCCTGTGATTAGTTTTGGCAGAATATTTTCACGTACATTAGCCAGCATTAATGACTCATATTTATTGTGGCGAATACGAAGCATGAATGGTAATACGGCTCTATCAAATGCCTGAATCACCTCTTTTCCAGGAAAAATTGTCTCTGATTGTGCCAAGGTCTTCGTTGTGATTGTGTCAAAGATGGTTCCATAGGAATTCTGTTGGAGCCAATCAATCAAATTTGCTACGGTATAAAAGACAAAATAATCTCCAAACCCCAACTTTGTTTTGATGCCATAATTTGTTTGGTTTATCGCCATCGGTTCTGCAAGGATACAATAACTTCCCACTGTTCCACGTGCAGTAATGACAGTTGTATTTTTAGGTAAAATTTTAGCGCTGCTATGATCGATACCCAACTGAGAAATTTTTTTCTCTGTGTCTATAATAAAACTACCATGAGAATTTCGAACGTCCTTTGCTGAAACCCATTTAATAGAACCATTCCAATATTCAGGTATATTTGTGTTAGGCGTTCCTCCACTGAGTCGTTCACTATATTCAAGAATAGATGTTACTTTCCACCCCTCCGGTATCTCGCCCAGTTCGGAGGGGACGAGGCGGTCGGGGAAGAGGTCGTAGAGGTGGGCGGGCAGGCCCGGCAGGGACTCGCCCCGCTTCCATCGCCCGCTCATCTTCGCCCGCACCGGGTCGAAATCCACGAACCAGCTCTTGAACAAGGCCCGGGCCATGGCCTCCAGGGTGGCGTTCATGCGCCGGTTCAGCGCGATCTTGTCGTCCAGCGTGCCCAGAATGTGGGCGATAGCGCGCTGTTCGGGCAGAGGAGGAAGTGGAATTGTAAGGTGTTTCAGAGAATCCGTCGGTACGCGTTGCCTCCCCGAAGTGCCGGTCATTTGTGAGACAGCATAAGAGTGTACGAGTGGAGAACTTATCAGATAGTACACAAAATTGTTGTCAGTAACGCCAGGTCGCCCACGAAAGACAATGAACTCCGTTGATCCAAACCCAACGCTATTTGGATCGGTTCCTCTAAATCGTGTAATTTTACCGTGTTCTAAAGATGGTGTGATGCGCGCCATCAATGTATCGCCATGTTGAAAACGCGCACCGCCCCCCGAAAACTCTCTGTATTCTTGAGGTTCCGTCCATTGCTGACCGGGTTTTACTGATTGCATCGACACAAACGGATATACCTTCCCTTTTTTCAAACGAACGGGTGGATTGATTTGTACTGCTTTATCTAATGGGAGAGGTTGCCATTTCTCATTCATTGGACTTCTCAATGAAAAATTTATGAAGATGAACCCAGGACGAACTTTGCCCCTTCTCGACGCAACATTTCAAAAGGTGTCATATGTTTGATGCCCAGGCCAATGCAGACATTGGGGATCTTGACTTTCTTGCGGGTGTTGGCTGGAACCTCATGAGTCACGACAATCGCGTTTTGAGCCATTGCCTGAGCAATCAGATAGTAATCTGCAACTTGCTCAAACGTGTAAACGGCTGCGGGATCATAGGGTTGCGCTCTAACCCATGCACTCACCTGTCCAAAAAAGGGTAGAGTCGATGCGTCAGGACGCAGAAAGAACGTGTCTCCACGCGCCTTAGCCCAATCGGTTAGCTTATCATTACCTGCGACCAATTCGTCCAAGACTTTTTCGATGCTGAATACTCGGCCCGCGTGATTTTGCCTCTCTACCCAATCCCAAAATCCGGGGCAAATATCAAATCCGTAATGTAAGTTCTTGGCCTGAATGAAGACATTTGCGTCCAACAGATACACCATTTACGCCACTCCCAACTCATGAGTCAACCGTTCGAAAGTTGCGGATTTGCGAATTCCCAACATTTGGAAAGCGTCCCGATAGAGCAATCGGCCTTCCAGGGCGCTGACCACCACCGCCTCGGCAAAACGACGGCCCACTCGCGTTTTCATCGTGCGATAGAAGTTCCCGCCACCCCGTTCGGCCGGCCGCTCGATCTTGCGCACTCGCTCCAGCTCCGCGGCGAAGGTCTCCCAAAAGGCCTCTTTGGGGAGATAGCCCGCATCATAGAGCCGGCGCAAGATGACCAGGGTGCTTACCTTGAAGTGTCGGGCCAGTCGTTGCAGTTCCTCATCCAATGGCCGTTGGCTACGGTATGCCTGCCGCAGTAGCGCTTGGGGTACCAACATTTCGGCCGCGACCTGATTACACCATCGCTCCACTTCCTGATTCGCGGGCTGTCGCAGCGAGGCGTTGGAAACCCCCGACTCGCCCAGCCAGATATGGGCCAGTTCATGGGCCAGGGTGAACATTTGCGCGGCCTTGGTGTCCGCGGCGTTGATGAAAATCAGGGGCGCCACCATATCCACCAGGGTGAATCCGCGAAATTCTTCGGGACGCAATTTCCGGTGAGGGTTGCCGCCCACAATGCCGCTGACCATCACCAGAACGCCCGCGGCTTCGGTCGATTCGATAAAGCGCCGTCGCGCTTCTTCCCACGTGCGCATCTTGCTGCGCGCTTCGATATCGAACCCCACGCGCTCGCGCATGGCCGCGGCCACCTCCACCACGTCATCCGTCAGGCTGGCCGAACCCACGAAAGACAATGGTTCTTCCCCCATGCTCAGGGCGTAATCCCGGTACCACTCCTGGCGTTGCTGGCACAGATAGATGGTCTCCAGCAGATCGGGGCTGGGACGTTGAGGCTGGGCGCCGGGCATGGTGCGAAAGTCGGGGATAGGTAGCTTCTCTTCGGGAGGCTGTTCCAGAAAAAAATAGCCGAAGGGCGTGTGGGTCTTGCGGGCGAACATTTCCAACTGCTTGAGGGTGGGATGGGCCTCGCCGCGCTCCCATGCCGGCAGCTTGGGGAATTGTTTTTGCAAATCTTCCGCGCTGAGACCGGCCCGCTCGCGGGCCCACCGCAACATGTGGGGCGATACAGGGACATAAACCCGCTTACCGGCCATATCCCAACGTCTCCAGATTGCGCCAGATCATGGCGTCCAGGCGCTGCGCTTCCTCCATCTGCTCCCGAAGCGCAGCCACCAGACGCTCCATCTTTTCCTCAAAAGGCTCGTCGTCCTCTTCCTGTCTGGGCAGGCCCACGTAGCGCCCGGGCGTCAGCACATAATCATGTTTCTGCACCTCCTCCAGCGTGGCGGATTTGCAAAAGCCGGGGATGTCTTGATATGCGCCCGCTTCCTCGCGTCCCTGCCAGGCGTGATAGGTGCGGGCGATCTTGGCGATGTCTTCTTTGGTCAGGGTGCGATGGGTGCGGTCCACCATGCAGCCAAGCTGACGGGCGTCGATGAACAGGATCTCCCCGCGGCGATCTCGAGTGCGGGTGCGCCGTCCTTCTTTATCCTTGGTCAAAAACCACAGGCTGGCGGGAATCTGCGTGGAATAGAAGAGCTGGCCGGGCAGGGCCACCATGCAATCCACCAGGTCGGCCTCCACGATACGCTTACGGATTTCCCCCTCGCCCGAGGTCATGGAGGACATGGCGCCGTTGGCCAGCACGAAGCCGGCATAGCCGCCGGGCGCGAGGTGGTGGATGATATGCTGCACCCAGGCGAAGTTGGCGTTGTTCTTGGGTGGAACGCCGAACTTCCAGCGAGGGTCTTCTCGTAGATGTTCTCCGCCCCAATCGCGCATATTGAAGGGGGGATTGGCCAGGATGTAGTCCGCGCGCAGGTCTGGGAATTTGTCGCTGAAAAAGGTGTCGCCATGGGCGATGTTGCCATCGATGCCGCGAATGGCGAGATTCATCTTGCACAGTCGCCAGGTGGTGTAGTTGGATTCCTGGCCATAGATGCTGATATCGCCGATGCGACCGCCATGGGCTTCGATGAATTTCTCACTTTGCACGAACATGCCGCCCGACCCACAGCAAGGATCGTACACCCGGCCGCGATAGGGTGCGAGCATCTCCACCAGCACCCGCACCACCGATTGGGGTGTGTAGAACTGGCCGCCCTTCTTGCCTTCGGCGCTGGCGAATTGGGCCAGGAAGTATTCATACACCCGCCCCAGGAAATCTTTCGAGCGATTGGTTTCATCGCCAAGCTGGATGTCACTGACCAGATCGATGAGCTGGCCCAGCGAGCGCTTGTCCAGGCCGGGCCGGGCGTAATCCTTGGGCAACACCCCTTTCAGCGAGGGATTGGCCCGCTCGATGGCCTCCATGGCGTCATCCACCAGGCGTCCGATATTGGGCTGGCGTGCGTTATCTTTGAGGACGGACCATCGGGCCTCGGGCGGCACCCAAAAGATGTTCACGGCCAGGTATTCGTCGGGGTCCTCGGGATCGGCGTAAGGCTCCTGCTCCAGTTGCGCGTGATATTCTTCGAACGCGTCGGAGATGTACTTGAGGAAAATCAGCCCCAGCACCACATGCTTGTATTCGGCCGCGTCCATGTTGTTTCGCAGGGCGTCGGCCATCTCCCAAAGTTGCTTTTCAAAGCCCAGGGTGGCGCCATTGGGGGAATCGTTTTGGCAGGTCATCGATGCTCCTCGTAAAAACCGGATGAGAAAGAAACTAACTGATCCAGAGTCATTTAGTCACGTAAAGCATAGCATAGAACAAATCGGGTGAGCAAAACCGCCTGGACGAAACCCTAAACTGAAAGCAAATTGAGACCAAGGCTTTTGGTTCGCATTGGATCATCCATGAAAGGCGATTCTCTGGCCGCGCCGCCGCCCGCAGGTTCACCTGCGGGCTAAAAACGACGCCCCATAAATGGGGCTACGGCGCATGTCGCGCGCCGGGGAAAGCCGGGTTATGAACGTTTACAAAACAATCCGGTAATAGAATGAGGCCTATGACCCATTTAATTTGTAAAACTCCATAATCCGGCTAGCACCGCAGGGGCGCTGTTTCCAGACTGAAGGCAGATTGAAACCAAGGTTTTTTGCTCCTGCCTCCGCTCAGAGCTAAACCTTCGAGCCATTCATGCGAAGCCCTACGGGCTGCTGAAATAGCCCCTGGGGGCTTCGCCGCCCGCTAGCCCGAGGGTTAAGGATACTGTTGGCAAACCTCAAGCCGGTTGCATGGGTGCCTAGCCCCGCCGACTTGAAGTCGGGGCTAGGGGCCTGGCCCCCACCTTTACTTCCTCCCCTGCTTCGAGACGGGCGGGGGAGGACATATGGAAGCCGGATTGCCTGGCCGCCTGTCTGCCTGCGCAGACAGGTCCAACCGAGCGAAAATATGTCCCCGCAGGGGGACATGCGGCGGAACGCCCTCAGACCTGAATTCATTCAGCGTACTCGCGAGAGAAGCCGAGAGGGAGCATCCTCGACACACCGCAGTAAACCAACAATATCGTTCAGCCTCGGGCACAAGGAAGTGAGAAACCCGAACTTTGAATCGGTGGTGAAGGAGCAGCGCAGGCGGTAGATGGCGCTTTCTCAGGATCGGGCATCTATCGCATCGTGACGAAATACGGGCGGCTGGCGGACATCGATCTGGGCTCCAATGACTGGCTAACGCTGCTCGGCTATCCTCCGGCCATTTGACGTCCTTCCACCCAAACACCTCTTATATCCGGTCCGTTTTGGACTGGCTCTTCTTGCTTGCTTGTCATATAGTTACTTTGTAACTGCTAAGGTATCGCCACCACTTTTTGCCACGAAGACACGAAGAAAAGCCAAGACACGACGTATTTTTCTTGATTTTTCCTTCGTGTCTTCGAAAAACTTCGAGCCTTCGTGGCTTTTGGCGGCCTAAAGTCAAGTACGTTAGCAGTTACGTTACTTTTCTTATTCCTTTTCGTGAAATTCGTGTCCATTCGTGTCAAGATCAAAAAACGCCAGTGTCCGGTTCTAATTTTCAACGCAACGCCAGGTGCAATGCGTTGAGAGGGCGCAGATTTTTCGATCCCAGGCCCATGCCCCGGGCCAGGACGCGATCCTCGGGCAGGGGTTGGCGACATTGCCAGATGGGACGCAGGGCTGCAAGCAGGGCTGCGCCCGTGGGCGTCAGCAGCTCCACGTCCACCGGTCCGGCCACGTGAGGCATGCGAAAACGCTTGAGAATCGCCATAGTAGCCGGAGCGGGCGCGGGCAGCGTCCCATGACTGAAGGTGATGACGCCGCCGCCCACAGCCACGGGCGTGAAACACACCACCGCATTCATATCCACGCCCAACTGCTGCAATCCCACGGCTGCACCCATCACATCCAGCAAAATGTCCTGGGCTTCATGCAGCGCGGCCTCCTCGCCCGCGTGACTGTGGGAGACGCCCTGGCGGTGTAGCTCCAGATGGTCAGTCTCGGCCAGCCAGCCATCATCCCCCACGCCGGTTCGGTCCAGCGATCGCACATGGGGCTTGATATCGATGATGGGTGTGCCGTCGAACAAGTCCAGCGGGCCCGTAAGCAGGCGATTGCCTTCCACGCCCCGCACCTCGGTCAGGGTGAGGCCGATGGGATTCGGGCGGTTGGGCGAGCGACTGGCGAACAAGCCCACCCCCTTCTTCTTCCCCTGCCGCCAGGGCGGCGTCACCTGCAGGGCATACCCGGCGCTGTGATGCATCCAGGAGAGAATGAACACGTGGGAGAAAGCATCGATATGCGCCAGGCCCGCCGCGAATTCGGGATAAAGCTCGACGAAGAACTCACCCTCTGCATCCGCGAGGGGCTGATAGGGCGCTTCGGTGTCCTCATGGTCGTGGGCATGATGATGGTAGGGCGTGTGGGCGATGCCGATGGTCTGCACGCGCATCGTTCCAAAATCCAACCGCCCGCTGCTGTGCGCTTCGCGCTCGGCGTCGATGAGAATCTCCAGGGCTCGGCGGGCGAAATCGGCGTAGGGCTTCGCCAGATCTTCCGCCTGAATGGCCTGGTTCAGCAAGGCCCGCGCTCGTGATTCGGGTAATACGCCCTCATTGGCGGACAAAGCGATCTTGAGACGATACGCATCCCCTTCGGAAGTGGGAATGCGCTCATGCGCGATCTCCACCTCGCCCAGCAGGCGGGCGGTGCGGGCCATGGCGCCGAGGATCACATCCTCGGGCGCGCCGAGACCAATGAGTGCGGCGGAGAACATATCCCCGGCCATGCCCATGGCGGGGTCGATGATAAGTTTGTGATTCATGATGGGTTGCCATCCGAGTCTTTTCTTATCCGTATTGCGTGAACAGCGTGACGTTCACGGTAACGATTCGAGAAAGGCTCCACGGCAAAAAGTTTTTTCAACACGGAGACACGGAGGACACAGAGAAAAATAAGGCATTCACGGAGAAATCCCTCCCAAACCTTATCTTTTTCCTTCTCCGTGCTCTCTGTCTCTGTGGTTAGGATTTTTCAGGAAAGCCGAGGAAGAAAACGATGCCGGTCGTTTTACGATCCGGGCGAGGAGCTATTATAATCACTGTTGGGATTCGACTGCAATTCACAAGACCAGACGCAACGAGGAACGGCAATGACGCTGAAACTGCTACTGCTCCAGGCCCGACGGGCCGAAGACCCCGCCCGCTACGAAGAGCGGGTTTCTTTTGCCAAACGATTACGCGTACCCCTTCACGCCATCGTTCCCCACGACCTGTTGCAGGGCCCGCCCTCGCTGGAGGAGGTGAGGGCGCATAAGGCGGTGCTCGTGGGCGGTTCGGGCGAGTTCGACGTCTCCAAACGCAATCTCCCCCACTTCGACGCCACGCTCCAGCGCCTGCGGGAGATCACCGACCTTGGACTACCCATGTTCGCCTCCTGCTTCGGGTTTCAACTCATGGTACAGGCCCTGGGCGGCAACATTGTCAACGACCCCGAAACCACCGAGATCGGCACCTTTCCCATTTATCTCACCGAAGAAGCTAAACGAGACGAGCTGTTCGGCATCCTGCCCGACGAATTTCTGGCCCAACTGGGGCACAAAGAGCGGGCGGACGTCATGCCGTCGGGCGTCATCACCCTGGCTTACAGCGACAAGGTCGCGCACGAGGCCCTGCGCATCCCCGGCAAGCCTATCTGGGCCACCCAATTCCATCCCGAACTCGATCTGGAAGACCATCTGGTGCGCTTCCGCCGTTATCTCCACATCTACGCCCATCTCTTCAGCGAAGAGGAGATCCAGGAGATGCTCGATTCCTTCAAGCCCAGTCCGGAGACCGAGAAACTGCTGCCCCGGTTCATGGAGATCGTCTGCGCCCCCTACGATATCCCTTGCGACCAGCCCGATTTCTGGGCCAGGCCCCAAGAGGCCATGGAAACCCAACCCCAATCCTAATCCGGACAAGCCGAAACCAACTAAGGAACACAGAGTGCACGGGGAAATCGCAGAGTTGCACAGAGGAAAAATGACCAAGAATCTCTGTGAGCTCTGTGAAGCTCCAAAGCAACTCTGTGGGCTCTGTGTAACTTTCAAATCAGCGAGCGTAACCACTAAGGTCGTCACCGGTCGTTATCCGAAAACCATTATGAACACTAAGTACACGTCCAGAAATTAGTTCTCGTTTTTTGTGCTCACCGACTCAGGTCGGGCGCTTCAGGCCTGCGGCCAGTGGACGGCCCTCGCCGTCCAAAACGACGACAAACAAAAGGGGTGCCGAAGGGCGATCACCGGCGCCATCGAATCCTCCTTCCTTGCGCTGCAAATAAGCCCTGACCGCATCAGCGGGCGCCACTTCATCTCGGCGAGCGCCAAAGAGGATGAGCCAGAGAGGCCGCTTATGGAGGGGACGGCCTGATGCGTCTCGCATGACCACCCGAATCAACGTGAAGGGATGGCGATACATGGCGTCCTCCCGCCGTCCCCGCATGAGCATGTTGCGCCAGACCTGGACTTCCAGGGTGTAGGATTTGCCTCGGGCCGTGACCCCTTCCAGGGTGCATTCGGCATCAGGCGTATGCCAGGTCTCCGGTTCACGCAGAGCGAAACGGCCACCATAACGGCGTGGACGTCCCCGTCGCTATGGTCTCATCGTCTAACAGGGTTTGCAATGCCTGCGCTCCCATCAGTTCCGCATCCGCATCGCTGGGCACTCGCCGCACGTCCAGGGGGATCACCCACGGCGGCGCGCCCTTCTCCCGTTCCGGCAGGAGCAACGTGCTCGTGTAGGCGTGCCCCACCTTCACCGGTTTCTGGCCCGGCGTCGGCGTGGGCGCATACACATAGCTCCTATCCGCCAGGGTGCGAGCATAGGGGCGGGGATGGGCGGTCACGTCGGTGCTCATCAGCCAAAAGGAACGTTGGCTTGGCCTCGGCGCCACCACTGCAGCCAGACGCCGCAGTTCCACGGATTGCGAAGCGAAGGCGTCAATGGCTCCATACAGGCTGGCATGACCATGGCGGAACAGGGGATGCAGACTCAGTTCCACCACGCTCCGGGCGTGATCATTGCTGGCCAGAGCGTAAATCAACCCCATAATCGCTTCCGCTCGTTTGTCAAGGTGCGTGTATAATGTCTTCTGGAGTTGGACAAGAAGATGGTTTTTCACACCTCCTTCTTATGCCTGACTCCTTCCTTTATGGCAAGTCTGGCAGCCAGCTTTTGCCCTCTTTGTCAAAAGTCCAATCGGGATGCACAGTGAAAGCAAAAGCTGATGGTAGTGAATATGCGGTTTATGATGTGGATGACCCTATGTCGTTGCGAGAGGCATCGGATCGGAATAGCGCTGCGTTGATGACGCCCCTTTCCGTCCCTGGGAGCGATTGTGCTATACTTTGATGGCTCAGACTCCTTTCCAGCACGCTCCCAAGGACGCTTCAATGGCTGACGTTCTTCCCACCTTCATCGATCCCAACGATCCCCGGTTTCAGGAAAACGCGCGGTATCATCGTCAATTGGCGGAGGAGCTGCATCAGCGCATCGAGCAGGTGCATCAGGGCGGGGGTGAAAAGTATCTGCGCCGACATCATCAACAGGGCAAGCTCTTCGTGTGGGAACGTATCCGCCGGCTACTGGACCCGGACTCTCCTTTCCTGGAGCTTTCGCCCCTGGCCGCGTGGGACATGTACGACGGCCGGGCCCCCGCGGCGGGCATTGTCACGGGCATCGGCCGGGTCGCGGGCCGCGAAGTCATGATCGTGGCCAACGACGCCACGGTCAAGGGCGGCTCCTATTTCCCCATGACGGTGAAGAAGCACCTGCGGGCCCAGGAGATCGCGGAGGAAAATTACCTGCCCTGCGTCTATCTGGTGGATTCGGGCGGTGCGTTCCTGCCCATGCAGGCCGAAGTGTTCCCGGACAAGGAACATTTTGGCCGCATTTTCTACAATCAGGCCCGGATGAGCGCCAAGGGCATCCCCCAGATCGCGGTGGTCATGGGCCTGAGCACCGCGGGGGGCGCGTATGTGCCCGCGATGAGCGATGAGGCGGTCATCGTCAAGGGCACAGGCGCCATTTTCCTGGGCGGGCCGCCCCTGGTCAAGGCGGCCACGGGGGAGAGCGTCACCGCGAATGAGTTGGGCGGCGCGGAGGTGCACACGACCAAATCGGGCGTGGCCGATTATTTCGCGGAGGATGATGAGCACGCCATCGAGATCGCCCGCTCCATTGTGGAAGCTCTGCCCAAACGCCGCGCTCCCCGGCCTTCCTGGCTGCACTACCTGGACGTGCAACCGCCCGAAGATCCCCTCTACCCCGCGGAGGAGATCTACGGCATCCTGCCCCGCACTTTCCGCGAAACCTACGACGTGCGGGAGATCATCGCCCGGCTGGTGGATGGCAGTCGTTTCCATGAATTCAAAGCCCGCTACGGCACGACCCTGGTCACAGGCTTCGCGCACATCCACGGGTATCCCGTAGGCATCCTGGCCAACAACGGCATTCTCTTCAGCGAAAGCGCGCTGAAAGGCACCCATTTCATCGAACTGTGCCAGCAGCGGGGCATTCCCCTGCTGTTTTTGCAAAATATCACCGGCTTCATGGTGGGGAAGGCATACGAGGCCGGAGGCATCGCCAAGGATGGGGCCAAACTGGTACACGCGGTGGCTACGGCCACGGTGCCCAAGCTCACGGTCATCATTGGCGGGTCCTTTGGCGCAGGGAATTATGGCATGTGCGGCCGCGCGTATCAACCCCGTTTTCTGTGGATGTGGCCCAACGCGCGCATCAGCGTCATGGGCGGGGAGCAGGCCGCGAACGTGCTGCTCACCATCAAGCAGGACCAACTGGCCCGGGAGGGCAAGCCGCCCCTCTCGCCCGAAGAAGCGGAGGCGTTCAAGCGTCCCATCCTGGAGAAATACGAGCGGGAGGGCAACCCCTACTACGCCACTGCCCGCCTGTGGGATGACGGCATCCTGGACCCGGCCCAAACCCGCCAGACCCTGGCCCTGGCCCTCTCGGTGGTCCTCAACGCCCCGCGCGAGGAAGGCCACTTCGGCGTCTTCCGCATGTAGAGAAGAACGCTGATAAAAAGAAGATCATGGTTCGTTATCCTCACCAGACATTAACCCGAGAGATTATCAATGCCTTCTACAAGGTTTACAACGCGCTTGGTCAGGGCTTTCTGGAGAAAGTGTATGAAAACGCTCTGGCATTGGAGTTGCGACGGCGTGGGTTGGACGTGCGTCAACAGCAACCCTTGACTGTGTTTTATCTTGGCGAACCCGTAGGACATTATGTTGCCGATATCATTGTCGAACAACGTGTCATTCTGGAAATCAAGGCAGCAGAAACGATCATTGAAGCGCATGAGGCACAATTGCTGAATTACCTCCGTGCAACAGAAATCGAGGTAGGATTGATTCTGAACTTTGGCCCCAAACCCCAAGTCAAACGCAAAATCTACCAAACCTCACGCCATAGGCGTCCATCATCTCATTCATCCTAAATTATCTGCGAAAATCTGCGTCCGATCAGCGTTCATCTGCGTTCTCTAACATCCTCATGTTCCACAAAATCCTCATCGCCAACCGCGGCGAGATCGCGGTGCGACTCATCCACGCCTGCCATGAGCTGGGCGTGCAGGCGGTCGCGGTCTATTCCGAGGCCGACGCGGACGCGCGCTTCGTGCGCATGGCCGACGAAGCTGTGCTCATCGGTCCGCCCGCGGCCACAGAAAGCTATCTCAAAGCCGACGCCATCATTCAGGCAGCGCTCGAAACGGGCGCGGAGGCCATCCATCCCGGCTACGGCTTCCTGGCCGAAAACGCGGCCTTCGCCCGGGCCGTGCAGGACGCGGGCCTGACCTTCATCGGCCCGCCGCCCGAGGCCATCGCGGCCATGGGCGACAAGGCCGCGGCCCGTCGCCGCATGGAGGCCGCGGGCGTGCCCATCACCCCCGGCTACCAGGGCGAAGATGATGACCGGGCCCTGGCCGACGCAGCCCGACGCATCGGTTTTCCCGTGCTGGTCAAAGCGGCCGCGGGAGGCGGCGGCAAGGGCATGCGCGTCGTGTGGGAAGAAGCCGATCTGGACGAAAGCCTCGCCGCGGCCCGCCGCGAGGCCCGCCACGCGTTCGGCGACGACCGCCTTATCGTGGAAAAGTTCGTGCCTCGCGCCCATCATGTGGAATTTCAAATCCTGGCCGACGGGCACGGCCACACGGTGCACCTCTTCGAGCGAGAATGCTCGGTCCAACGTCGCTACCAGAAGATCATCGAAGAAACCCCCTCGCCCTTGCTGGACCCCGACCTGCGGGCGCGCATGGGGCAGGCCGCGGTGGCCGCGGCCCGGGCCGTGGGCTACGTCAACGCGGGCACAGTGGAATTCATCGTGGACCCCGACACACGCGCCTTCTACTTCCTGGAGATGAACACCCGCCTGCAGGTGGAGCATCCCATCACCGAGATGGTCACGGGTCTGGACCTGGCCCAGTGGCAGATCCGCATCGCCGCGGGCGAGCCCTTCCCCTATCGCCAGGAGGATTTGCAGCAGCAAGGGCACGCCCTGGAATGCCGCGTCTACGCGGAGGACCCCGCGTCCGGCTTCCTGCCCAGCACGGGCGAGTTGCTACTGGCCCGATTCCCCCAGGGCCCGGGCATCCGGGTGGACGCGGGCGTGGAGAGCGGCGACGCCATCACCCACCACTACGACCCCCTCATCGCCAAGATCATCGTCCACGCCGAGGATCGAGACGCGGCCATTCGCCGCATGACCTATGCCCTGCGCCAGACCGCGCTCCACGGCGTGATAACCAACACTGCCTTCCTGCTGGACGTGCTGGCCCATCCCGATTTCCGGGCAGGGCGGGCCGACACCAAATGGGTGGATCGAGAACTGGCTGACTGGAGGCCCGAGGCCGGGCCCGAGGACCTCATCCTTGCGGCCCTGGCTCTCAGCGACCTCCTGCCTGCGACCGCGCAGCCCGTCGCCGCCCCCGCGGGCCCCGACCCTTACTCGCCCTGGAAACGCGGTTGAAAGACGAAGGGATTTCAAGTAAAATGAGGTGACATTTCACTCAACGTTCATAGGACACCCCATGCAAAACCAATCCCTTTTCTCCGAGTCGGTTCCTCAAAAACTGGAAGCTCTTTGCCGTCGACACCATATTCGAAAGCTGTTGATATTTGGCTCGCACGCGAAGGGAACCGCGCGGCCTGAAAGTGATCTCGATATCCTTGTTGAATTCGAGCCCGGCTATACTCCAGGGTTCGCCTTCTACGCTATTCAGGAGGAACTATCGGAACTTTTGGGGCGAGAAGTGGATCTTTATACTCCCAATTCGTTGAGTCATCATATTCGCTCAGCCGTATTAGCTGAGGCTAAAGTGGCCTATGTCAAATCGTGATGAGAAGCATGGCGCCAGCAGTGACCCCTTGACCATTAGCCATTGGCAATTAACAATTGACAATTTCTTCCCATGCCTGCCTACCAACACAACGCCCGAACATACAACCTCACCCTCATCCCCGTGGGGGAAGGCTATCGCGTCGAGGTCGATGGCCGCATCATCGTGGTCGAGGCGGTAGAGCCCCGGCCCGAGGGCCTGCGCATCCGCCTGGACGGCCGCTGGCATACGGTCTATGTCGGCCGCGCGGGCAAGACCCGGTGGGTGACCCATGCCGGCCGCGCGTTCCGCTTCGAGCAGGCCGCGCCGCGCGGGAGGCGAGGCAGAAGCGGGGGCGGAGGCGGTGACGGCCAGGTGCGGTCCCCCATGCCCGGTCAGGTGCGGGCCGTGCACGCGGCCTCTGGGGATGCGGTCAGCCAGGGCCAGACGCTGATGCTACTGGAGGCCATGAAGATGGAAATCCGCATTCAGGCGCCCTGTGAGGGGATTGTGGAAGCCATCCATGCAGACGAAGGCGCGGTGGTGGAAAAGGACCAGGTGTTGGTGCTGGTGCGGTGTGGCATGGAGGATGAAAAGGCTGGGGAATAGTCATCACGCGTGGCGCCGCGCTGAGACGAACGAAAACACCCCGCGGCCACTGAGGATGTGGGAAGCCAACTCGTAATCCGTAATGCGAGATGCGTAATGACCTGACGGATTACGGATTACGCATCACGGTCGTGGCAACCACGCCCAACATGGGCTACAAGTTGCTTTTGCAGGCGAATGCAACGCTATTTTCAAACCCGCTACTTCGCCCATTCCAGCTCACTCTCCACGGTCCGCACCAGGGAATCGGCCCGGAGTTCGGGCAGGTTGTAGATGGGCCCGCCCAGGGCTTTGGCCAGCTTTTTCGCCAGGCCCCGGTCGAAGGCTTCGTGCTCCATGTTGATGGTAACCGTGCGGATCTTGGCGTGCTTGAAGAGCTCGGCCATGCGCATGGCCTCTTCCTGCGCGGGCATGCCCGTCATGCTTACATTGCCCGCGCCGTCGGTGAGCAGCACCATGATGGGACGGGTTTCGGGGTCGCGACGCCGCGCGGCCATGATCACGTTGTAGGCCAGGAACAGACCCGACGACAGGGGCGTCTTGCCCCCTACCGGAATGTCGTGCAACGCCTTCTCCGCCAGCTCCACGCTGTTGGTGGGGGGCAGCACGACGCGCGCTTTGTCCCGCTGGAACACGATCATCCCCACCTGATCTCGCCGCTGGTACGCATCCACCAACAAGGACATGACCGCTCCCTTGGTGGCTTCCATGCGCTCCGAAGCAGCCATGGACCAGGATGCATCCACCACGAAGAGGATGAGGTTGGACGCCCGGCGCACCCGCACTTTCTTCTGCAAATCCTGTCGCTCGATGACGAAAGCTACGCCCTGACGGTCTCGATGGGCCTGATGCACTGCGGCCTCGCGCAGGGTGGCGTCGAACGCGAGGTCGGAGGGGCGCTCGCGGCCCACGGGCCGGGCTTTGATGTAGCGTCCCCGTTTGCGATCCGTGCGGGTGGTGGACCGCCGCCCGCCCTTGGAGCGGGTCATGCGGTCGATCTTCGTGTCGAAGCGCTTGGCCTTGAAGGTGTCGCCCACGGGCGCGACTCGGCGGGGAACCTGTTTGGTCCCGCTCTCTCTGGAATCCGCGGGCATGTCCTGATAGCTGTCGTTGACGGGCGCGAACTCATCGTACCCTGAAGGCGCGCCCTCCTGCCCCTCGCCCGTCAGCGAATCATCGGCTTTTTTTTTACGTCCTGCAGCTGGTACTCACTCACGCCTTCCTGGTCTTCCTGATACGCGGCCTCGGCCTGCGCCCGGGCCTGATCCAGCTTCTCCCGCAACTGGCGGGGGCGCAGCACGCCCTCCTCGAAGGGCTGGCGCTTCATGCGATGGGGCAGAGCCAGCTCCGCGCCGATAAGGATATCCCGTTCGGTGATCTCCAGCCGCCCCTCGAACGCGGCGTTGGCCAGCGCGGTCTTGAGAATGACGATGTCCGCGCGATGCCCGTCCACCTCGAAGGCGGCGGTGAGGTTGGCGATGACGTAGAGGTCTTTGTCGGTGTATCTCACCAGGGGCAGCCGCGCCCGGGCCTGTTCGATCTCCTGGGAGAGTTTCTCCTCTTCCTCCCGCCATTGTTCGTAGAATCCCTGGGGATCCTGATCGAAGGCCAGGCGACGGCGTACGATCTCGACGCGGGAGCGGGCGTCGGGGATGCCCTCGATGTCCACGGCGTGAGCGAAGCGGTCCAGCAATTGCGGGCGCAGGTCACCCTCTTCCGGGTTCATGGTCCCCACCAGGATGAAACGGGCGGGGTGCTGGAAGCTGATGCCCTCGCGCTCGACCACGTTCACGCCCATGGCCGCGGAGTCCAGCAGCAGGTCCACCACGTGGTCGTCCAGCAGGTTGATCTCATCGACATAGAGCATCCCGCGGTTGGCTGCGGCCAACACGCCCGGCTCAAAATGCCGTTCGCCTTTCTTGATGGCCTGTTCGATATCCAGCGTGCCCACGACCCGGTCCTCGGTGGCGCTCACGGGCAGGTCCACGAAGCTGATCTTGCGACGGGTGACGGGCAAACGCCCTTCGCGCTCCAGCCGTTCCTGGCATTCGGTGCAAAGATACGCGGGCTGGTTGGGGTCACAGCCGAAGCGGCAGCCCTCGACCACTTCGATCTCGGGCAGCAGAGCCGCGAGCCCGCGGGCCGTGGTGGATTTGGCGGTGCCGCGTTCTCCGCGGATGAGCACGCCGCCGATCTGGGGATCGATGGCGTTGAGGATGAGGGAGCGTTTCATGCGCTCCTGGCCGACGATGGCGGTGAAGGGATAGACTCGGTGCATATTTCGATGGGGATGGATTCAGTGATTTGTGTGTGGGAGGGTGTGGCGTCTTGTACGGTCATTATACGGTAAAAAACAGCGGAGTGGAAAGTTTTTCGCCGCGGGCCTCAATCGCTGATGGGCGGTTTCACCAGCAGCCAGCGCTGGTCGATGCGCTGGAAGAACCACAGCGCCAGAGTGAGGAGCATCAGCAGTTCTGCCAGTCCTGCCACCATCCACCATCCGAACAACGTCACCGCGCTCAGGCCGATGATAAAGGTGATGAGCATCAGGGCCAGCGCGCCCTCGGAGCCGTTTTCGGGATCTCGGGCCCGCTGTCGCAGGAAGTAGCCCGCGCTCATGCCCAGCGCCGCGATCAGGCTGCCTAGAATGAGGATGTGGATGCCTTTAAGAAAAGGAAAGTGTACGACCCATACGCCGCAGCTTCCCGCCCGGGCCGGGATGGGATAGGCGCTGCTGACGTAAGCGCTGATCATGACAAAGCGGCCGCCATACACCCCGGCGGAAGGCTCGCACCACCGCTGGACGATCATCCTATCCCCCGGATTCAGCTGGACGCTCTCCTTCTCCTCCTCCACCAGGAGGATATGCCTTCGGGCCAGACGCCAGCGCACGAACTGCTGGATGGGGCGATCCAGGGGATTTTCGAGCCGAACCCAGGCGCTGGCGGGCTCGTCGGGCGTGATGATCAGGGAGCAGCGCAGGCTAGAGAAATTTTCGCCCACCGCGCCCGAGTCGAACAGGCTGGCTTCAAGACCGGCCCAGGCGATGCCGCCCAGCAGCCAGGCTCCGGTCACGAAGCCGATAAGAAAGAGGATCATGCCACAACGGCGTTGGGCCTGCACGCGCTTGTCCATGGCTCTATTCTATCACAAGTTGTCCGCGGTCGGTTTTGCTATGGTGCATTACGCTGCCATGGGGTAACTGCTAAGGTAGCCTGGTTCGGCATCGAAAATGCCTTGCCACGAAGGCTCGAAGGGACGAAGACACGAAGAAAACCTTTGTTTTTACCCTTTGTGTCTTCGTGTCGTCGTGTCTTCGTGGTTTTCGACCTTGCTACGTTAGTAGTTACGCCATGGGCGTTTCCGGGATGGGTTCGATGGCCTGGAACTGGCTCATGTAGAGGTCGTAATAGAAGCCCTTTCGGGCCAGCAGCTCATCATGCGTCCCTCGCTCGATGATCTCCCCCTGGTGGAGGACGAGCACCTGGTCCGCGTTGCGGATGGTGCTGAGGCGGTGGGCGACCACAAAGGTGGTGCGTTCGCTCATCAGGTCCTCCAGCGCGGCCTGGATCTGGCGTTCGGTGCGGGTGTCCACGCTACTGGTGGCCTCGTCCAGGATAAGGATGCGGGGGTTGGCCAGGATAGCGCGGGCGATGGCGACGAGTTGGCGCTGGCCCTGGCTCAGGCCCGATCCCCGCTCGCCCAGCAGGGTGTCATAGCCCTGGGGCAGTCGCTCGATGAAGTCGTGGGCCCGGGCCAGCTTCGCCGCCTCGATGACTTCTTCGTCGGTGGCGTCGGGGCGACCGAAGCGGATATTGTTCATCACTGTGTCGCTGAACAGGAAGGTGTCTTGCAGCACGATACCGATTTGCTTGCGCAGGCTGGCCAGGGTCACATCCCGCACGTCGACGCCATCGATGCGCACCGCACCGCGGGTGACGTCGTAGAAGCGGGGGATGAGGCTGATGATGGTGGTCTTGCCCGCGCCCGTGGGACCCACCAGGGCCACGGTCTCGCCCGGTCGGGCGTGCAGGTTCACATCCTTCAACACGGGTTCGCCCGGATTGTACTCCGCCCACACGTGGTCGAAGACCACATCGCCCTGAATGGGAGGCATTTCGATGGCGTCGGGCTTTTCGACGATGTCGGTCTCCTCATCCAGGAACTGGAAGATGCGTTCGGAGCCAGCGATGGCGCTCTGCAGGTTCGTCCACAACACCGCGATCTGGCGGATGGGCTGGTTGAAGCGCTGCACGTAGCCCAGGAAGGTGACGATGAGGCCCAGGGAGACCAGCGTCCCGCCAATGGCCTGGCCCCGCAGCAGCAGGATGCCGCCCACGCTGACGACGATGGCGATGGCGACGTAGCCCAGGGCTTCCAGCACGGGCGCCAGGGCCGAGGTGTAGGTGACGGCCTTGATGTTCGCGTCCCGGTTGGCCGCATTGCTCTCGCGGAAAGCCTGGATATTGACGTCTTCGCGGCTGAAGGCCTGCACTTCCCGCACCGCAGCGATATTCTCCTGCAATTCCGCGTTCACGTTGCCGATCTCCACGCGAGTGACGCGGAAGGCTTTGCGGGCCTGGGCGCTGAGCCACCAGGTCACCAGCCCCATGACGGGCAACAGGGCGATGTTGATGAGTGCGTAGGCCCAGTTCAGGGTGAGCATTTTCCACACGATCCACACCAGCAGCACGGCGGAGCTGACCACCTGGACGACGCTGAAGCCGATGACCTGCTGAATCGTATCGGTGTCGTTGGTCAGGCGGCTCATGATGTCGCCCGCATCATGCCGGGTGAAATAGGAGAGGGAGAGCTCGTGGATATGATGGAAGATTTCCACCCGCATGTTGCGGATGACGTGCTGGCCCGCCCAGGCCATGGCGTAGAACATGAGCCCGGTAGTAAGGGCCACCAGCACATACAGACTCACGACCACCAGCACCAGCTTGCCCAACCCGGTCAGATAATCCTGGGTGGTGGCGTCGGGTGGCAGGGGATCGTACCAGCAATTGGTCTGGCTGGGGGTTTCGATGCCCATTTTGGCCATCATTCCGGCCATCTGGCTGCCCCCTCCTCGGGAGAGGAGCGCAGGCGTGATGTAGCAGTCCACGCTCTGGCCGATGAGCTCGGGCGCGGTCACCTGCGCCCACGTGCCCAGGCCCAGGAAGGCCGCAGCCAGGATCAGGGCCAGAAGATAGGGTTTGAAGTATTTGAACAGTCGAGCCAGGGTGGTTTTGACGTCGGTGGCGTTTTCGGCCTCGACTTGCAGGATTCTATCGAGATGCATAGGGTATTACTCCGGTGTTTCGGAATGCACTGTTGATTGATTTGGCAGGATGGTTGTTTTTCTTATGGCGTGTAACTACTAAGGTCGTCACCGGACGTTCCCCGAAAACCACTAAGAACACGAAGACACGAAGGCACAAAGGGAAATTGATACCTTTTGTATTCGTCAACAGTAGTCTAAACAGACGCTGCAATCCAGCCTGCTGAAAAATGGACTGAATGTGCAGGCTTCGCAGGTCGAAAGACTTCGCATCAGTCATTTTCGCTGAGAGATAGATGTTCAACCTTTGGTTTATCAATACAGAAATTGATACCTTTTTTCTTCGTGTTCTTAGTGCCTTTGTGCCCTTTGTGGTTTGTTAACCGGGGTACGTTAGCAGTTACTATGGCGTCGTCAAACGGTTGAGGTTTTATGACCGAGACGCATTACGCCACGGAAACAGGCGACCCTTTCGTCAGATCGTCCGTGAGTTGGCTGTAGTAGATTTCCGCGTATTCGGGGCTGTTCTCCAGCAGGTCGGCGTGCTGGCCCTGGGCGACAATGCGACCCTTCTCCAGCACGAGGATCAGGTCCGCGCTCATGACCGTGCTGATGCGCTGAGCGATGACGAAGCTGGTGCGTCCATCCATGAGTTTCTCCAGCGCCGCCCGGATCTTGACCTCGGTGGCCACGTCTACGCTGGCGGTGGCGTCATCCAGGATGAGAATCCGAGGGTCCATGAGCAGGGCGCGGGCGATGGCGATGCGCTGTTTCTGCCCGCCGCTGAGAGTCGCGCCCCGCTCACCCACGCGGGTGTCATAGCCATCCGGAAAACTCATGATGAACTCATGCGCGGCCGCGGCTTTGGCCGCCGCAATAATCTCATCCATGCTGGCGTCGGGCTTCCCGAACGCGATGTTGTCTCGAATCGTGCCGCTGAACAGGGTCGTTTCCTGCAGCACGATGCCGATCTGCCGCCGCAGGGACGCGATTTTCACATCCCGCACATCGTAGCCGTCGATGAGCACCGCGCCCTCGCTGACGTCATAGAAGCGGGGGATGAGGTTGATGATGGTGGTCTTGCCGCTGCCCGTTGCACCCAGCAGGGCCACGGTCTGGCCCGGTTGGGCCTCGAAACTGACGTGGGAGAGCACAGGTTCGCCCTCGGGGTAGTAGCGGAAGGTGACGTCGTCGAAGGTGACGCGACCTTCGATAGGGGGCAGCTCGATGGCGTCGGGCTTCTCCACCACCTCATTTTGGGCGTCGAGGATGTCGAAGATGCGTTTGGCGCTGGCCGCGGCCTGGCTCATCTGACTGATGATGATGCCAAGCTGCCCCAGGGGAAAGAACACATACACCAGGTAGAGGCTGAATTTCTGCCACTGGCCCAGGGTGAGGTAGCCGTAGATGATCTGTCTGCCGCCGAAGTAGAGCACCGCGGCCTGGCCCAGGTTGGCCACCAGGAAAACGATGGGGAAGAGGAAGCTGAAGATGCGGGCGACCTTGATCTGCTGTTCCATGTAATCGTCCGCGAATTTCTCGAATTTGACATTCTCTTCAGGGTCGCGGGCGAAGGCTTTGACCACTTTGATGCCCGCCAGGTTTTCCTGGAGGATGGCGTTCAGGCGGGAGAGGCGGCGCTGCACTTCCATGAACAGGGGCTGGGTGATCTTCCCGAACGCCATGAACATGAGCAGGGCGATGGGCATGATGGGCAGGATGATGAGGGTGAGTTTGGCGTTGGTAAGGAAGAGGATGATCAGCGTGCCCGTAAGCATGATCAACGCCTGCAACGCCATTACCATGCCCTGCCCGATGAATCGCCGCACCTTCTCCACGTCGTCTGTGGCCCGCACCATGAGCTGGCCTGTTTGATTGCGGTCGTGATAGCTGAAGGAGAGCCGCTGGATCTTGGCGTAGAGCTCATTGCGGAAATCGAAGGCGACGTTTTGGCTCATGGCCTGGGAGAGGAAGGTCTGGGCGAAGGAGAAGCCGGCCCGGGCTACGGCGAAGGCCAGGATCAGGACCCCGGACCAGAAGATGGCTTGTTCCGCGTTGTGGGAAAATTTGTCGTACTGCTCCATGGTCCACCCCAGTTTCTCCAGGGCCATGGGCAGGAATTGGGCCGGGATTTTGGCGAGCTGCTGCGCGATCATGCCATTGGTCACCGCGTCCAGGATCATCTGAACCATCTGCGGGACCATGAGCTGGGCGGCCACGCTCACGAAAATGGCCGCGTAGGCCAGCAGCGTCATTTTTTTGTAGTGGCCGATGTATTTCACCGCCCGCCATAAGGGTTTGAAGCTGGTTTTTTGTTTCTTGCCCCGTCTGGTACGAGGCAGGGTCATGGATGCTTGCAAGGGACGATCTCCTTTGTGGTTGATGGAGTTGATTGCTTTGAAGACAGACTGATCGGTGGTTGCTGAAGGCTTGCGAAGCTAATGTTGGCCGAGGCGACAACCGACGTGATGCGTAATGCGTAATCCGTGAGGTCGTTACGCATTACGGGATTAGCTTTCCGCGCCAATCTGGCTGGCAGACATTTTCATCTGTGATGCAGGCTCGTTTGCCATTTGAAATTACCGCCTGTCCTTCGGCAGCGGTTCTCCCAGCATCTTGCGGATGCAGTCGGGACGCAGGGAGAACATGGGCGTGGTTTTCATGTAAGCCCGATAGGCGTCGCCGAACTTGGCCAGGGCCTCCCGCTCCTCCACCAGTTTGATGAGGATGACCATGATCACCATCTCGATGGGGGCGATGATGAAGATGAAGGTGGGGGAGCCCAGGAGCAGGGCGATGGCGAGGGGAAAGAACATGAGTCCCAGGTGCATGGGATGCCTCATGCATGCGTCCACGTCGACGGTGACGAGCTTGTTTGTATCCATGCGGGGCGCATCCTCGCCCTCGCGGCCCATGCGGGCCAGAAGCCGCCCGGTGTAGCGGCTGACGCGCATCACTCCCCACAGCAGCAACGCGCCCAGAGGCAGAGTGGTGACATGCCACCAGGGGTTGAGGAGCAGTGTTCGGGCCCAGCTCCACTGCACATCCAGCCACAGGCCCAACGCACTGCCGCCCACCAGGAACAGGAACCACATGATCATTCGTGCGATCATCGTCAGACCTCCTGAGCCTGCACGCTTTCCTCCTGGCAGCGATAACTTTCGGGCAGGTCGCCGTGATGAATGAGCGATTGGTAAAGCTTGCGCAACAGAGCGATCAGCGCTTCCCGCTCCTCCAGAGTGAGATCGCTGGCCAGTTCGTTGAGAAAGACCAGGTGCTGGGGCGATCGCTCCCGCACCAACTCGCGGCCCTTCTCCGTGAGCTGGATGATGAAGCTGCGACGGTCGTGAGGGGCGATGGCCCGGGTGATCAAACCCTGCTCTTCCAACGACCGCAACAGCGTGCTCACCGTATTCTTAGAGACGTTGCGGGCCCGAGCCAGTTCGGTGGGGGAGACGCCGGACGCGCCCGTCTCTTCGGCCATGAACAGGTGCAGGAGGATGCGCCAGCGCGGGCCGGAAAGCCCTTCATCCTTCATGCGGACTTTGAAGATGGTCTCGTAGCCGGTGGAGATGAGCCGGATGAGCCGGGACAGTTCCGCGCCGCTGAGATCTTCTACGCCGAAGGAGGCGATGATATATTGCATGTGTTGGGGGGCTTGTTTTTCCATGAAGGTCATCGGGCGTCGTTGGGTGGCAGGTTGAGAGACTTAGTAACAGGTCGAATTATATGCACTAGAACTAACTCTGTCAACTCCCGTACGTTATAACTACTAAGTACAGCTTTTTGTAAATAAGTTCCGAGTTTTGGTATACTTGGGCAAGGAGGTGAACAATGCGAGGTCCCAAGCCTAAGTATCCAATACAATAGACATTATCGGAAATAAAAATCAACCAGACTGAAAGATTCGATCGGAGAGCGATGAGCAACCCTCAAATTGTGTAAGCCGCAAGCCAACAACATCACCAAGTCGTCGAAATCGCTTTTCCAAT
>JALXCB010000039.1 GCA_026991225.1 Anaerolineae bacterium
CCCATGAATGGGGCTACGGTGCATGTCGCGCGCCGCAGGAAGCCGGGTTCACCCGGCGTCGTTTCGTAGCCCGGAGCTTCAGCTCCGGGTGGCCGAGGCCGAAAACACCTGATTTCAAAATGCGTTTGGTTTAGCGACTTGGCGTGAGATCGATTTTCAAAGCAAGACGCGGAGGAGGGCTGGTAAACCGGAAAACCTGTAAACCGGGAAACCCGTAGACCAGGAAACCAGTAGACCGGGGAAGGTCGTTCTTTTCTTATCCATGCAACCTTCTCACCGAGAAGCCACATTCTCGATAATCGTGGCCGTGGCCATGCCATGCCCGATGCACATGACCTGCAAACCGTAGCGCCCGCCCGTCTGCACCAGCTCATGCACCAGCGTGGTCATAATGCGGGCGCCGCTGGCTCCCAGAGGATGCCCCAATGCGATAGCTCCCCCGCGCGGGTTCACTTTGGCCGGGTCGGGCTGAATCTCCGCCATCCAGGCCAGCACCACCGACGCGAACGCCTCGTTCACCTCGAATACGTCGATATCCTCCACCGTCAGCCCCGCCCGGGCCAGCGCCTGGCGCGTGGCCGGAATCACGCCCGTCAGCATCATCACCGGGTCATCCCCCACGACGACCCGGGCCGCGATCCGGGCCATGGGACTGAGCCCATGCCGCTTCACCGCCTCCTCTGAGGCCACCACCAGCGCGGCCGCGCCATCGCTGATCTGGCTGCTATTGCCTGCAGTGATCACGCCGTCCTCCTTGAACGCGGGCTTCAGCGTCATCATCTTCTCCAGACTCGTGTCGAAGCGGATGCCTTCGTCGATAGTGACGACGCGCGTGTTCCCATCGTCGGGAACCTCCACCGGGATGATCTCATCCTCGAACAGGCCCTCGCGCGTGGCTCGGGCCGCCTTCATGTGGCTGGCGTAGCCGAATTCATCCAGCATCAACCGGGTCAGCCCCCATTTGTCGGCGATGAGCTCGGCGGAGATGCCCTGATGCACGAGCTGGTAGGGGAAGTCCTCGGGCCAGGATTGGGGATAGTCGGACATCATGGGCACGCGGGTCATGTGTTCCACGCCCGCGGCCACGACGATATCCATATCGCCCGCCATGATGGCCTGCGCCGCGAAGTGCGCCGCCTGCTGGCTGGAGCCGCACATGCGGTTGATGGTGACGCCGGGCACGGTCACAGGAAAGCGAGCGTTGAGCGCGGTAAGCCGGGCGATATTCGCGCCCTGCTCCCCCACGGGCGTGACGCAACCCATGATCACATCGTCCACATCTACAGGCTCGACGCCCGCGCGGGCCACAGCCTCCTTCACGGCCAGGGTGGACAGGGTGAGGGGGAGGATGTCGCTGAACATGCCGCGGCGGCGTCCGGTGGGCGTGCGCACGGCGGAAACGATATAGGCGTCGGACATGATAGTCTCCAGATGATGCGGTGTGGGATTCGAAAATCAGCGGCGGCGATAGACGCCCATCAACTCCGCCCTGGCCAGGATATGACCCTCCATCGCTCGTAGCAGGTCCGCTTTCGTGGCCGAGGGCCCCAGGGAGAGCGGCGCGTCCAGGGCGTAAAGCTTGAAGAAATAGCGGTGTTGACCTCGGGGCGGACAAGGGCCGCCATAGCCGACGCGTCGCCAGCTATTCACGCCCTGCACCGAGCCGTCCGCCAGCGTGGGCCTGGGCGGGATGGCCGCGGGCAGGCCTGTGGCCGAAGCAGGCATGTTGAAGATGACCCAATGCACCCATGTCCCCGCGGGCGCATCGGGGTCATCCATGATCAAAGCGAAGCTTTGCACGCCATCAGGCGCGCCGTGCCAGTTCAGGGGCGGCGACTCATCCTCGCCATCGCAGGTGTAGCGAACGGGAATCATCGCACCGGGCGCAAACGCCGGACTGCTGATCTCCAGAGAGGGGGTTGGTGATGAACCGGTCATGGCATCCTCCTGCGCGGTTTTGGGCATGGATTGGGGAGGCGCGCCCGGGCCGGGGAGCCGCGCACAGGCCGCGGTCATCCATATGACCAGACTCGCCAGCAAGAAAAGCGTGCCACGCATGGCCTTATTTTACAGCAAATATCCGAAGAATCAAGGCTGACTCCACAGCAGGGTGTGTCCCAAATTATAGGTGCGTTGCGCCAGGCGCCCCGGAGGTGAACCTCCGGGCTAGAAACGACGCCCCCTCAAGGGGGCTTTCAGGGCCAGCCCGCGCCCAAAGCCGGGTTCACCCGGCGTG
>JALXCB010000040.1 GCA_026991225.1 Anaerolineae bacterium
GCATGTCGCGCGCCGCAGGAAGCCGGGTTCACCCGGCGTCGTTTCGTAGCCCGGAGCTTCAGCTCCGGGTGGCCGAGGCCGAAAACACCTGATTTCAAAATGCGTTTAGTTTAGTTACAAAAATTTGCGATGCGAAGCATCCGTGTCATCTGCGTTCTCATTTTCATCGGTATCGGCGCGGGCTTGCCCGCCGTCGGAGTGCTTTGAACGTAAGATTCATGATGACCGCACAAGCCACGCGAGATCACATTCTGGAAGAAGCCACGCGGCTGTTCGTCGCTGAGGGCTATGTGGGGCTGTCCATGCGCCAGTTGGCCGAGCGCGTGGGCGTGTCTAAAGCCGGATTGTATTATCATTTCAAGGACAAGGAAAGTCTGTTTCTGGCCATTCTTACCGAGAATCTGTTGGAGATCGAGAAGATCATCCAGCAGGCCCGGGCGGCGGGATCATCCACGCAGGACACGATCGAACGCATCTTCCGCGGCATCTTCGCCCGGGCGCCCGAGCAGCAGGCCATTATCCGGCTGGCCAGCCAGGAGGCCGGGCGCTTGCGCCCCGAAGCCCGGCAGGCTTTCCGCCAGCTCTATCACGAGAAATTCATCCTCCAGATTCGCGACATCCTCCAGGAAGGCATCGACGCGGGGGAATTGCGAGCCATGGATGCGGGCCAGGCGGTGTGGATTCTGTTGGGAATGATGTACCCCTATTTTTATCCCTCACACCGGGCGGAGATGGGCGATCCTCAGGCCGCGCTGGCGATGATGATCACGATCTTTTTCGATGGCGCGAACACGCCTGAGGACTCGCCCTGCGAGTGACTGCGTTGAAAGTAGATTTGGTAGACCGGGAAACCGGGAAACCGGTAGACCAGTAGACCGGGGGGAGAGCGAATCGGCCTGGGTTCCCCGGTTTTCTGGTCTACCGGGTTACGGGGCTACGCGGCCCGGCATTTTCAACTGCAAATGAAACCATGCAGACGGCAGCCGAAAGAGCAATTTCACCTGCCGCCTGCAAATCTGCCACAATTTCACCCGATGAGCTGCTTGAAGCGCTCTTCCGATTCGGCCTGGACTTTGTCGTGGATGCTCTGGCCATGGCTGTCCATGGTCACCACGACGGGGAAATCCTCCACCCGGATGACCCACATGGCCTCGGGCACGCCGAAATCGAGTTTGTAGACGTCGATG
This sequence comes from Anaerolineae bacterium, assembly GCA_026991225.1. Classification (GTDB taxonomy): domain Bacteria; phylum Chloroflexota; class Anaerolineae; order J102; family J102; genus M2005. The sequence goes on from JALXCB010000040.1 coordinate 1,188, forward strand.
ACCTCTTTCACCGATTGGGCGATGAGGGTGGCGGCGCCGCCGATGGCGTGGAAGTAGACCGCGGGCTGCTCCATGCAGGCTTTCAGGGTGTTCTTGCCCATGCCGCCCTTGCCAATGACGCCTTTCAGGTTGAAGTGCTTGATGACCTCGGCCTCGTACACTTCCTCCCGGATGCTGGTGGTGGGCCCGGCCGCCACAAAGCTCCAGGAGCCGTCGTCGTTCTTCCTGACCACGGGCCCGCAGTGGTAGATGACGCCGCCGTTGAGCAGCACCTTCAGCTTTTCATGGAGCGCGATATCCTCGGGATCCGTGGGCTCGTTGCGAATGAAGTGTTCGATCATGTATTTGTGGGCGGCGTCGCGGCCGGTGACAATGACGCCGTTGAGATAGACAGTGTCGCCGACGTGCAGCGCCCGGATTTCCTCGTCGGGAATGGGGACGGTTAGCCTATGCATAGCTCACCTCCATGACTTGGCCATCTTGCAGGGGGACGTTCATTTCGGCGCGGCGATTCGCCCAGCACATGTAGGCGATGGTGACGAAGTAACTGGCGGGCAGGCGATGGGCGACGCCCACCTTCACGCCCAGCACCGTGGTCTTGCCGCCGAAGCCCATGGGTCCGATGCCCAGCTCATTGGCCTCCTCCAGGATGCGTTCTTCCAGGGCGGCCAGTTCGGGATTGGGGTTGACGTCATCGATTTTGCGCAGGAGCTGTTTCTTGGCCACGATGTAGCCCGTGCCCCGATCGCCGCCGATGGCCACGCCCAAGACGCCGGGCGCGCAGCCTTTGCCCTGGGCCTGGAGCACGGCGTCCAGCACAACGCGACGCACGCCTTCCAGGTCGCGGCCTGCGCCCAATCGGGCGTTGGGCAGCTTGTATTGGGTGGAGACGTTTTCGCTGCCGCCGCCTTTGAGTTGCAAGGTGATGAAGATGCGGTTCTCCTCCCATTCGTGGAAGTGGATGGTGGGGAATTCGATGCCCAGGTTGTTGCCGCTGTTCTTGCCGGTGAGACTGTCCACCGCGTTGGGGCGCAGGTAGGCTTTGGCCGTCGCCTGGGCCACCGCCTCGTGGATCTGGTCGGTCAGCATACGGGTGGAGACGCCGAAGGGGTAATGGACTTCGAAGATAGGCGTGCCTGTATCCTGGCAGATGGGCGTGCTGTTTTCGCGGGCCATCTCGACATTCTTGAGAATCGCCGCCAACGCCTGTTCCGCCGCGGAACCTGGCTCCTCTTGCGCCCGTCCCCGCTCCAGCGCCGCCACCATATCCTCGGGTAACACCGTCGCCGCCCTTCGCACCAGCTCCAACAGAGCGTCGCTCAGGTCGAATTGAATCGGTTTGTTCATAGGAGCCTCCAAAAGAAGGTGAATGGAAAACGGACAACGTCGTCTGTTTTTTTGCCCCTTAACCTTACCATCAAACCCCGAAATTGTACGAATTCCTACAGGCTTTTGGCGTTCTTCTGGCAGGAAAGCTGCTTTGAAAATAGGATTAGGGAACGCAGATGACGCAGATTGAGACGGATGAACGCAGATGAAAAAGAAAAATCTGTGAAAATCATCTGCGTAAATCTGCGATGCGAAGCATCCGCGTTATCAGCGTTCCTATTTTCGTTCGTATCGACGAGCTATCGCTCGTGTCGCCTGCTATGAAAATAAAATAATCAGTGTAACTGCTAACGTACTTGACTTTAGACCACCAAAAGCCACGAAGGCTCGAAGTTTTTCGAAGACACGAAGGAAAAACAATGAAAAATACGTCGTGCCTTCGCTTTTCTTCGTGTCTTCGTGGCAAAAAGTGGTCGCGATACCTTAGTAGTTACTAATCAGTGAACAGTTATCAGTAATCAGTGGAAATCTGCGAAGCATCTGCGAAAATCTGCGTTCCCATTTTCATTCGTATCGGCGCGGGCGCGACCGCCCTCTTCCATTCTTGACAATCTCCCGCGTTGTTTATATCATCCCTCTGTCTGTTTTGTCATTTTTGGCAGCTGTTTACAAAAAGCCGAACGTTTCGCGAGTTCATCCATCAACGTTTCTTGAGCAATAACGCTCTCGATGAGGAGAACGCCATGGCGCAACAATCGACCGCTTATGTTCCGTCAGGAAGGATGACGGGCGCGCGTAAACGGGCCATTCGGGAGGCCATGACGGGGTATTTGTTCATTTCCCCGGCGACGATCCTTCTGACGGTCTTTGGACTTTTCCCTCTCTTTTACGCTTTTTACATCAGTCTCCATCGTTGGCGCATCAAGAAAGGGCCGTTTTTGGGGATCAAGAATTACACGAAGGCCTTGGGCGATCCCATCGACATCTTCTGGTTCCTGGTGGGGGTGGCGCTTTTGTTCCTGGCATGGTTTATCTGGCGAAATATGGTGAAGGAGCATCGCGCCTGGGCGATGGCGTTGAAGTTTCTGGCGGTGATCATCCTGATTGTGGGGGGCTGGGCGGCCATAGCCGGCTTCGGCAGGATGGTGGATAGCGGGGACAGGCAGATGTTTGAATCTTTTGTAATCACGGTGTTCTATGCGGTGGGCGTGGTGCCTTTGCAGTTGGCCGGCGCGTTGTTGCTGGCGGTCATGCTCTACCAGAATATCAAGGGCAAGGATTGGTACCGGATGATCTATTTCATGCCTTATGTGACCATCACTGTGGCTTCGGCGGGCGTGTTTCGGGCCATTTTCTCCCGCCGTCCCGAGTCCATTGCCAACCAAATCTTTGGATTGTTGGGCGTTCCGCCGCAGAAGTGGCTTCAGGAGCCTCATGGCATTTGGGACCTCATCTTCGGGCATTTTGGCGTCAATCTGAAACAAGTGCTCTTGGGATGGGGATTGGATCCCTTCCTGGTGTTCATCCTGCTGGGCCCGTCCCTGGCTCTGATCTCCATCATGATGTACAACCTGTGGGTCTTCATCGGGTATGACGCCGTGATCTTCCTGGCTGGATTAGGGTCCATTCCCTCGGATCTGTACGAGGCCGCGGAGATCGACGGCGCCAATCGCTGGCAGATTTTCCGTCATGTGACCCTGCCCCTGCTCTCCCCCACCATCTACTTCCTCACCGTGATCACGGTGATGGGCGTATTCAAAGCCATCAATCACGTGCTGGTGATGCGGGAGCCCGCGGCCCGCGGCACGGTGGACACGGCCAGCCTCTACATTTTCGACCAATTCTATCTTTCCACTCGCTTTGGCTACGCCTCGGCCATCGCCATGGTCCTGTTCGTCGTGATCCTGCTTCTGACCTTCGTCCAAAACCGCATCGCCCAACGGAGGGTCTTCTATGGCTAGTTCGACTTCCACCATTCAATCCAAAACCGGTGCGCAGATGGCGGAGAAACAGCCTGTCTCCTTTTGGCATCGCTACAAGGTCGGGCGTATTTTGCTCTATCTGGCGCTGACCTTTGGGGCTATCGTCGCTGTCACGCCTTTCGTGTATATGATTCTGGGCTCCCTGCTTACGCGTGGCGAGATGATGCTTCGCAAGCTCTGGCCCCGTGACCCTATCGCCGGGTTGCAGAATTATGTGCAGGCCTGGAATGAGGCGAATTTCAATGAATACTTCGTGAACAGCGTGCTCATCACCACCATCACCATCGTGGGGATGCTGGTGGTGTGCGTGTTGGCCGCGTATGCGTTCGCCCGTATCAAGTTCCCTGGCCGGGATGTCATTTTCGGCGTCTTCCTGGCCACCATGATGATTCCCGAGACCATTCTGCTCATCCCCAACTTCCTCATCGTCAACCGTCTGGATAAATTGATGAGGCCCATCGGGTTGCCCTGGCTGAACAACTGGCCTTCGCTGACGATTCCTTTCATGGCCAGCGTCTTCGCCATCTTCCTCCTGCGTCAGTTTTTCACCACGATTCCCGATGAACTGTGGGATGCAGCCCGCATCGATGGCGCCGGGCATGTGCGTTTCATGGTGCAGGTCGTGCTGCCGCTGTCGAAGGCGGTGCTGTTCACCGTGATTATCTTCCAGTTCATCGGCTCCTGGAATGCGCTGGTGTGGCCTCTGGTGGTGACCAGCAAACCGGACTGGCGCCCGATTGCCGTGGGGCTTTACAGCTTCATCTCCGAGGCCGGGCCCGAATTGCAACTCATGCTGGCGGGCGCAGTGATCACCACGGCGCCGGTGCTCATCCTCTATTTCTTCACGCAGAAGCAGTTCACCGAAGGCATCGCCACCACGGGCCTGAAAGGATGATGAAATTGGCCATGGTCAATTGCGAATTGTCCATGGCTCACGTATAATCTGGAGTAACTGCTAACATATCCCAGTTAACAAACCACAAAGGGCACTAAGGCACGAAGAACACGAAGAAAAAATGTAAAAATTCTCTTTGCGCCTTTGCGTCTTCGTGTTCTTAGTGGTTTTCGGGTGATGACCTTAGTAGTTACAATTTGGATGCAACTCTGTCCTTCGCGGGCGATTGCATAAACTTTGTTCCCATTGCGTTTCCACCCTTCATTCGTTTCTCTAAGGAGGAGAAATTACTCATGAACAAACGCACCCTTATCCTGATCACGCTCCTGGCGCTGGTGATGGCGGTCGTGCTGTCGGCCTGCTCCCAGCCGACGCCTCAGGTCATCAAGGAGACTGTCGTGGTCGAAAAAGAGGTGACCAAGGTCGTCGAGAAGGAAGTCGAGGTGACCAAGGTCGTCGAGAAAGAGGTGGTAGCCACGCCTACGCCCAGTCCGGCGGAGATGGACCCCCTGGCGAATGTGGATCCCAGCGGTCAGACCGTGACCTATTGGTATCAGCATAGCCGCTCCCGCGAAGAAGGTCTGAAGAAGATGATCGATCGCTTCAATCAGACCAACGAGTGGGGGATCACGGTGAATGGCGAGTATCAGGGTCATTATGGTGAGATCTACAAGAAGATGCTGGCGGCCATCGCCTCGGGCGAGGTGCCCAGCCTGGTGGTTGCTTACCAGAATCAGGCCGCGGCCTGGCAGCTTTCCGACGCCCTGGTGGACATGAACATCTATGTGAACAGTCCCAAGTGGGGTTTCTCTCAGGAAGAGCTGAATGATTTCTTCCCCGCCTTCCTCCAGGCCGACATCAGCAAGCAATTCAATGGCATGCGCCTTGGCTTCCCCCCCAACCGCTCCATCGAAGTCATGTATTACAACATGGACTGGCTGAAGGAGCTGGGGTATGATGCGCCGCCTCAGACCTGGGAAGAATTCCGCGAGATCGCCTGCAAAGCCAAGGAGCAGCCTTTCTCCAAAGGCCCGGGCGAAGGCATGGGCTATGAAATCTCCACCGACGCCTCCCGCTTCGCGTCCATGGTCTTCAGCCGCGGCGGCGATTTGATGAACGAGGATCAAACTGCGTTTACGTTGAATACGCCTGAGGCCCGCGACGCCATGAGCTTCATGCAGAAGCTGTATCAGGATGGCTGTGCGGACATCATCGCCGAGAAATATGGCGATCAGGCGGACTTCGGCGTGGGCAAGCTCATGTTCACCATCGGCTCCTCCTCCGGTCTGCCCTACTACAAGTCAGCGGTCAATGATGGGGCCCAATTCAACTGGTCTGTGGCTGCGTTGCCCCACACCACGCCCGATCCTGTGGTGGACATCTACGGCGCCAGCCTCAGCATCCCCAAGACCACCGATGAGGAGCAACTGGCGGCATGGCTGTTCGTCAAATGGTTCACCGAGCCCGAACAGCAGGCGGAATGGGCCAAGATCAGCAATTACTTCCCTGTACGCAAGTCCACCGCAGCCGAACTGGGCGACTACTTCGCCGAGAATCCGGCCTACGCCACTGCATTCGGCCTGCTGAAGTACGGCAAGGTGGAGCCGCCCGTGGCCGGTTACGACGTGGTCCGCAACAAGATCTCCGAAGCGTACAACGCGATCCTCGAAGGCGCGGATGTGGAAGAGACGCTGGCTCAGCTTGAGAAGGAAGCCAACGAGATTCTGGCTGAAAACCAGCCCTAAGCTTTTCCCCACCCAAAAACAAAAGCCCTGGAGGTTCGCCCTCCGGGGCTTTTTTTGTCGTGCAGTCGTTTGGTCGTGCAGTCGTGCAGTCGTCTAGTCGCGCAGTCGATCGGTCGTGTTTGGAGCCTGTTATGAGCTTATCGCTAATTCGATGCACCTTTGTGGATGACGTGCGTTTCAATTCGCCGCGGAGGCTGATGCGACGGATCCACACGGATTTTTACTGAAAAAGATGACATCCTTTTGAAAAAATCCGCGAAAATCTGCTTCATCCGCGTTATCTGCGGCGAATTTTAACGTCCGATGCGGCGATCCTGACCTTGTGTCCTCTGTGGAACCTCTGCGCCCTCTGTGGTCCTAAATGATTTTCAGCTCGGGCGCGGAGGGCATGCGCAACATGCTGACCTGGGCGGCCAGGCGCTGGGCCAGCTCGCGGAAGGCCTGCGCGGTTTCGGAGTCGGGAGCGATGGCGACGATGGGTTTGCCCATGTCACCGCCTTCGCGCACCCGCTGATCCAGGGGCAACCGTCCCAGGAAGGGGACGCCCAGCTCCTGCGCGGCCCGCTCGGCGCCGCCGTAGCCGAAGATTTCGTAGCGGTTGCCTGTGTCGGGGGCGATGAAGTAGGCCATGTTCTCGATGATGCCCAGGACGGGCACGTTGAGTTGTTTGAACGCGGTGAGACCGCGACGGGCGTCGGAGAGGGCCACGTCTTGCGGGGTGGAGACGACGACGCCGCCGGTGAGGGGCACGGATTGGGCCAGGGAGAGTTGGGCGTCGCCCGTGCCAGGAGGCATGTCCACGATCATGTAATCCACCGGCTCCCAGTTCACATCGGTGAACATCTGACGGATGGCGGAGTGGAGCATGGGCCCGCGCCACAGGGCCGCCTGGTCGGGTTTGAGCATGAAGCCCATGGACATGACCTGGATGCCATACACGCGGGCGGGATTCAGTTTCTGGTTGGTGGGAGGGGGCATGTGGGTGACGCCCAGCATCTGGGGCACGTTGGGCCCGTAGATGTCCGCGTCGAGAATGCCGACTTTCGCGCCCATCTGGGCCAGGGAGATGGCCAGGTTCACGGCGACGGTGGTCTTGCCCACGCCGCCCTTGCCGCTGGCGATGGCGATGATGTTTTTGATGGGCAATTGCAGTTGCCCGAAGATGCGGTCGTCCGCGGTGACGTCCGCGTCCAGCTTCACGTTGACTTTTTCGACGCCAGGCACCTGCATGATGGCCTGACGCACGTCGTTCTCGATCTTGCCCTTGAGGGGGCAGGCGGGCGTGGTCAGCATGATGGTGACGCCCACCTGACCACCGTTGATCTGGATGTCTCGCACCATGTTCAGGGTGACGAGATCCTGGTGGAGTTCGGGCTCCATGACCGTGCCCAGGGCGGCGAGGATAAGTTCTTCGGTGGGTTGGATGCTCATAATGGAAGTCCTTTGATGTGGGGTTGTGTGTGGGAGGGGCTATTGGTTGGATTGTGAAAAAGGGGGAAGGGTTACGGTCAGTAATCAGTGATCAGTAATCAGTAAGTGGTCTTCGATGAGTTGGCGGGCGACGCGGCGGCCGATCTCCACCGCGAAGTTGGTGCCTCGATCCCAGGGATAGACCTGGCTCATGCTGGCGAAGTAGAGGCCCGGCAGGGGCGTGCGCAGGGGCGGAATGTTTTGGGAGTGGTTGACGGGGGGAATGGGCTGGGCGTAGCGGGTGCGGAAGAGCCACACGTCTTTCACCCAATCGGGCCGGAAGTCAGGGTTGAAGCGGGCCAGCGCGGGCAGGAAGATGTCGGCGAGTTCGTCCCGGCTCATGTCGAGATAGGGGTGATCCTGAGGCAGGTAGTCGCCCATGTAGATGAGATGGTCGCCGCCGTAATGTTCGGGCGGGATGAAGTTGGTGTGCTCCACCATGGCCAGGTAGGGGAAGCCCGCTTCTTTGGGCAGATTGTGCCAGTAGTAGTCGGTGAGTTTGTGCTTGAGGCTGGCGATCATGACCACGGCGCCCATGGATTTCAGCGCCCGCAGCTTCGCGGTGTACTCGTCGGGAAGGTCGGGCGTCATTTTAGTCATGGCGTGGGGGGAGCTGGTGGCGATGACCGCGTCGAAGGTCTCGGTTCCGGCCTCGGTGACGATGGCCCAGCGCCGGGTTTCTTCTCCTTTGGCGCGGCGGATTTGCTGCACGCGGGTGTGGTAGCGGATGTCGCCGCCCTGGGTCTGGATGACCGCGGCGAAGCGGTCGAAGAAAGCCTGGAATCCGCCCACGAAGGTCCCCAGGCGGGTGGTGCGGGTTTTGAGCCGGGCCCAGAGCCAGGCCATATTCACCACGTCCAGGTTTTCCTCGCCGAATTTGCCCACGAGAAGGGGACGCCAAAGCGCGTTGTACACGCGCTCACCCACCCATTTCCGCATCCACGCATCCGCGGTGGTCTTCTCCAGGGGCTTCCACCAGGGGGTGAGGCGCAGGTAGAGGCCCACAACCCCGAAGCGGGCCACGTCTAAGATGGGGAAGTGCTTGAGGGTGAATTTGGCGGCCTCGGGGATGGAGTCCAGAGGCTGGAATTCGCCGTCGATGTAGACGACGGTGTAGGGGCGGGGGAAGAGGACGTCGTCGCTCCATCCCAGCTCCTCGATAAGCCCCAGCATGTGCCTGTCCGACTGAAACCAGTGGTGATAGAATTTCTCCAGGCTCCAGTCCCAGTGGGGGGCTTTGAAGCCCGAGGCGATGCCGCCCGGTTGAGGGAGGGTTTCGTAGATGACGACCTCATACCCGGCGCGGGTGAGGTCGTAAGCGGCGGAGAGGCCGGCCATGCCGGCGCCGATGATAGCGATGCGAGTCATGGTTTCATTTTACAATAAACAAGCTCGATTGCGACACTTTGCGGGGTCTCGCAATCGAGCCAGGCTTCGAAAGTCAGTGATCCGTGATCGGTGATCAGTAGTCAGCGGCTCGCCGATATGGATGAAAGTCTCACGCAAAGACGCAAAGTCGCCAAGACAAGTTTGCAAGTCGCAGGTGGCAGGTAGCAAGTAGAGCTATGCAAGCTGACTTGCCACTTGCGACTTGCCACCTGCAAACGCTTCTTTTCCCTTTGCACCTTAGCGACTTGGCGTGAGATCGATGTCAGCCGTTGCCCTCTTCTTCGTTCTCCTCCGGGGTGGGAGCCTGTATCTGCATCTCCAGCACGCCCGAGGGCGCGGGGCCTTCGCCCGCGAGATAGGCTTCCAGCTCCTCTTTCGTCTTCTCGAACAGGGCGATGAGGTCCTCGTCCTCCCCCTTGAACTGCATGACGCCCTGGATGGAGCAGGCCTCACACCCCCGCATGAACTTGTAACTGCCGCTGTAACATTTCAGGCAGTTGTTGATGCGGATCATCATGAGGATGAAGGCCAGGGCGTCGGGATCGGTCTCCGACAGGTTCGAGACCCGATCCACGAGTTCGGCCCATTTCTCCCCGCGCAGATTCCGCAGCTTGCGAGCGACGGGGAAGGGGAAGAGGATTTCGGCTTTGGGGTACATGAAGGTGCGAGGGCGTGGCAGCGTGTGGGCGAGGGATCAGGGGACGATGAAGGTTTCTTCGGGTTCCAGCACGGCGACGCCCACTTCCGCTTCCTTGATCATCCGTTCCTTGAGGTTGTTGATGTCGATTTCGATGTAGGGCCAGGTGTTGTAGTGGATGGGGAGGACGAATTTGGGCCTGATGAGTTGTGCGGCCCGAATGGCGTCGTCCGGCCCCATGGTGAAGTTGTCGCCCACGGGCAGGATGGCCAGGTCCACGTCTTCTTTGGCCAGGAATTTCATCTCCGCCACCAGCGCAGTGTCCCCCGCGAAGTAGATGGTCTTGCCGCTGTTCAGCCTGAGCAGGAATCCGCCCGGATCGCCGCCGTAAGTTCCATCGGGCAGGGAGGAGCCGTGATGGGCGACGGTCATCTTGGCGTAGCCGAAGGGAAAGGTATTGCCGCCGCCGATGTGCAGGGGATGGGTCTTCTCGACGCCGTGATTGCCCAGCCAGGTGACGATCTCGAAGTTGGAGATGACCAGGGCGCCGGTGCGCTTGGCGATGCTGATGGCGTCGCCCACGTGGTCGCCGTGTCCGTGAGAGATGAGGATAAAGTCAGGGTTGACGTCATCGGGCCCGATCTTGGCCATGGGATTGCCGGAGAAGAAGGGATCGATGAGGATGGTGTGACCGTCGCTTTCGACGGTGACGGTGGCGTGACCGTGGAATGTAACTTTGACCGGATCAGTCATGATGCGCCTCCTGATTGGAAAGTAGAATTGGGATCAGGATTGGGGATCGCCGGGCCAAGACTGGCAGAGGCGGCAACACTGAGAACACGGATGAAGGGATACGGATAGGGATAAGAAATTTATCCGTGTTTCTGTAACTGCTAACGTACTTGACTTTAGGCCGCCAAAAGCCACGAAGGCTCGAAGTTTTTCGAAGACACGAAGGAAAAATCAAGAAAAATACGTCGTGTCTTGGCTTTTCTTCGTGTCTTCGTGGCAAAAAGTGGTGGCGATACCTTAGCAGTTACGTGTTTCTTCTTATCCGTGTTTTCGAGTTATGGCTTTTCCATTTACCGGGCCCAGACACGCTAACTATCTTCAGCGGATTTCTTGGGCGCGGCTTTCTTCGCGGCCGCGGCCTTCTTGGCTTTGGCCTCCGCGGCTTTCTTGGCCCGGGCCCGTTTGCGCTCTTCCTTGATGCGACGGGCCTCTTCCTCCGCCTCCCAGGCTTTGGGATAGAGGGCCGCGTAGTAGCTGGTGGGTACGGAGAGCTCCTCCAGGTCCAGGATCAGGCCGGGAAAGCGGTCATACACGGCCAGCTCATAATCGTGATTCATCTTGATGGAGTCGAAGGGGCAGAACTCCGCGCACAGGCCGCAACTCATGCAGATGCTGGCGTCGATGTAGAATTCCTTGGGCCGGGGGATGGGCTTGCCCTCTTTGGTCTGGTCGCGGACGATCCAGATGCATTGGGAGGGGCAGACCTTGCTGCAGATGCCGCAGGCGGTGCAGCGCTGCTTGCCGGTGTCTTCCTCATAGACCAGCATGGGGATGAAGCGGAAGTTCTCCGGCAGTTGGCGTTTTTCTTCGGGATATTGAATGGTGAAGATGCCCTTGACCTCGGGCGGCTGCTGCAACACCTTGCCCGCGGGCGTGGTAACCGAATTGATGTAACGCGAGGCCTGTCCGATGTCGTCGGTGAAGGTGGTGACCGTGCGTTTGAGGGTGGTGCTCAGGCCGCGAAGAATGCCGATTCCGAACATGGGAGGGTTCCTTGAGCAAAAATGGGGGCGTGGTTTGGATGTCGTCCTTGAAACCGGGGAAGATTCGGAAAAATCGGAATCGTAATGCGTGAAACGTAATCCGTAAAACCGTTACGCATCACGCATTACGCATTACGACATTCACTTCCCGCACAAAGTCGGCTTGAGGTGATTCCGGGAGGGGCGTGCGTGATGCGTCTACCGATCCACCTCGCCCAAGACGATGTCGATGGCGCCGAGGATGGTGACGATGTCTGCGACTTTGTAGCCGATGGACATGTGCTCCAGCGCGTTCAGGTTGATGTAGGAGGAAGAGCGCACATGATAGCGCCAGGGGTTGTCGCTGCCGTCGGAGACGAGGTAGAAGCCCAGCTCGCCTTTGGGGGTCTCCACCGCGGCGTAGGCGTCGCCCGCGGGGACTTTGAAGACGTAGGCGGGCTTCTTGTTCATGATGGGGCCGTCAGGAAGCTGCTCCAGGGCCTGCTGCAGGATGCGGATGGATTGGCGGATTTCGCCCAGGCGCACCAGATAGCGGGCGTAGACGTCGCAGCCGTCGTTGGTGACGATGTCCCAGTCGAAGCGGTCGTAGATGCTGTAGGGACGGGCTTTGCGCACGTCGTAGGGCACGCCCGAGCCGCGCAGCATCGGGCCCGACATGCTGGTGGCGATGGCGTCTTCGGGCGAGAGGTAGCCCACGCCGATGGTGCGCTCTTTGAGGATTTCGTTTTCGGTGAGGAAGCGGTCGAACTCATCCACTTTGGCGGGCAGACGGTTGTAGACCAGGTCCCGGGCGGTTTTCAGCCAGTCCTCGTCCACGTCCGCTTTGACGCCGCCGAAGCGCATGTAGTTCACCATCATGCGGCTGCCGGAGACGGCCTCGAACAGGTCGAGGATCAATTCGCGTTCCTCGATGGTGTACAGCGCGGGGGTGTAGAACGCGCCCAGGTCGTTCAAAAGGAAGCCGATGGCCCACAGATGGCTCTGCACGCGGGTGAGTTCCGCCATGATCACCCGCAGATATTCGGCCCGCTCGGGCGGTTTGGCCTTGTCCCCCAGCATCTTCTCCACCGCCAGCACATAGCCGAAGTTGTTGGCCATGTTGATGAGATAGTCCAGGCGGTCGGTGAAGGGGATGTTCATGAGCCAGGTGTTGCGCTCGCCGATCTTCTCGTGATTGCGGTGCAGATACCCCAACTCCGGCTCCAGTCCCACCACGGTCTCGCCATCCAGGGCCACGATCATGCGGAACACGCCGTGGGTGGAGGGGTGCTGCGGCCCCATGTTCACGACGATGCGGTCGGTTTTGATATGCTCGACCGTGACCGGCGGCTCGTGGATCTTGGGCAGGACGGGGGGCGGGTCCACGTGGGTGGCGGGGTCCCAGCCCTTGGGATAAATGATATTGTCGGCCCAGGGCGCCCGATCCTCTTCCCAGGCGTAATGGCCTTCGGGCCAGCGACTCTTGTAGGGTTTGTGATCCTGCTCGTAATAGGCTTCCTTCCAGTCCTTGCGCATGGGGTGGCCGTGGAAGCCTTCCCACAGGAAGATGCGGCGCAGGCGGGGATGCCCCTTGAACTTGATGCCGAACAGGTCGTAGGCCTCCCGCTCCTGCAAATCCGCGCCGGGCCAGACCAGGATCACGCTGGGCAGTTCGGGCTTGTCTTCGGGCAGGCGCACCCGCATGACCATGCCGTCGCCGCCGGTTTTCGTGTTGAAGAGGTGATAGACCACCTCGAAGCGGTCTTCTGGCGTGCGGCCTTTGTAGCCCTGATAATCCACCGCGGCCAGATTGGAGAGATAATCGTAGCCTTTTTCGTTGCGCAGAAAGAGCGCGAAATCGACGAGCTTGTCGGGGTTGACAACCACGTCGGTTTCCGTCCCTTCGATAACTGCGCCAGGCACAGCGTCGGCGAAGGGCAGGGGTTTCTCGACCGTCACGTCACTCATGAGTTGATCTCCTCCGCGGCGGCCGGTTCAGCCTCCGCCGCCATGGTGTACATGCGAATTTCCTCGGCCCGGTCGGGATCGAAGATGTCGGGGCCCAGCTTGGGGATGGTGATGGCTTTGGGCGTGGTCTTGCGATACCAGGGCACAGTTTTGATGGACTGCCGCGCGATCTTCTCTTGCAGCTTCATCAGACCGTAGAGCAGGGCTTCGGGCGTGGGCGGGCAGCCGGGCACGTAGACATCGACGGGGATCAGCTTGTCCACGCCCGAGACGACGTTGTAGCCTGCCTTGAAGGGCCCGCCGCTGGTGGCGCAGGCGCCCATGGCCAGCACATAGCGGGGCTCCGCCATCTGGTTGTAGAGCCGCACGATGGTGGGCGCCATCTTCTTGGTCACCGTGCCCGAGACGATCATCAGGTCCGCCTGACGCGGCGAAGGCCGCATGACCTCCATGCCGAAACGGGCGAGGTCATAGCGGCCTGCGGCGGTGCTGATCATCTCGATGGCGCAACAAGCAAGACCGAACAACATGGGCCACACACTGTTCTTGCGGCTCCAGTTGTACATAAAGTCCAGCGTGGTCAAAAAGACGTTGTTTTTGACTTCTTCGGGGATTGGATTGTCGTTTGCCATACCCTGATGATTCCTCATTGTATGATGGCGGCGGCGAGATGACGAACCATGCTGCCTGCCCTCATCCAGGCCGCCTTGTGCAGGCTCCATGCTGTCGTAGCATGACGCCTTTGGGGATATTGCGCAAGCGCGTAACTACCAACGCAGCGAGGTCAAAGACCACGAAGACGCGACGACACGAAGGCACGAAGGGGAAAAGTGGCGGGTGGCAGGTGGCAAGTAGCAGGTGAAAAACCTCGCAGCCAGAAGGACTTGCCACTTGTGACCTGCAAACTTGCAAACCTGCATTGTCTTCGTCCCCTCCCCCTGAGCGTAGCTCGGGGGGAGCCGGAGGGGGGCCGAGCCTTCGTGGCAAGGCATTTTCGAGGCCGAATCAGGCTGGCTGAGTAGTTCGACAATGTCACATTTCCTGCCCCGCCCGGAGCTCAAGCTCCGGGCTATGAAACGACGCCGGGTAAACCCGGCTTTTGGCGCACGCGATCCGCCAAAAGCCCCGTTTACGGGGCGTTGTTGCTAGCCCGCAGGCTTAACTGCGGGCATTCTGGCACGAATATGACATTGTCAAGGTAGTTACGCAAGCACGCTGATTATAACAGCCCCTAAAGAAGGGTGTCAAGGTGAAAAAGCCTACAGTTCCAAGGGTAGCAGGGTTTTGGAAGGCTGTCGGTAAGGGGTCTCGCCCTTTCCTCTCTCCAACTGCTTTTTGTGATTTTCCCGCGCTTTCCATTACACTTCTCTGGACATCGCGTTGACTTCGTTTGCCACAGACTTACAAGGCCAATGTTGGACGAGTCAGCAATTCACGTGATGCGTAATGCGTAATGCGTGAGGTCATCACGCTTCACGTTTCACTCGTTACGCTTTTGGCTTCCCGCGTCGATGTGGCCACAAGCATTTTCGTCCTTATCGGCGCACTCTCTCGCCCCCTCGCCCTCTCGTAATCATGTTCTCCCCTGGCGACGCCTTCGGCCTGTACCGCATCGAACGGGAGATCGGTCGCGGCGGCATGGCCATCGTCTATCTGGCCTATCACCAGTGGCTGGATCGTCCTGTCGCGCTCAAGATTCTGCGCCCGGAATTCCAGCAGGATCATGAGCTGGTAGAGCGTTTCCTGGTGGAGGCCCGCGCCGCGGCTCGCCTGGAGCATCCCAACATTGTGGCGGTGTACGACGCGGGGGTGGTGGATGGCGTGCATTATCTGGCCATGGAATATGTGGAAGGGGAGACCCTGGCCGATGTGCTGGCCCGGGTGAATGGGCCGCTGCCCGTGGATTTCGTGGTCAGCGTCACCAATCAGGTGGCTTCGGCCCTGGATTACGCGCATCGCCGGGGCGTGGTGCACCGGGATGTCAAGCCCAGCAACATTCTGGTGGAGCCCAACGGCAAGGTGCGATTGACCGATTTCGGCATCGCCCACGCCGTGGGGTTGCGCACGCCCGAGCAGAAGGCCGCGGTGCTGGGCACGCCCGAATACATGTCCCCGGAGCAGGCCATGGGCCGCCCCGTGGACAATCGCAGCGATGTCTACAGCCTGGGCATTGTCGTCTACCACATGCTGACGGGCCAGCCGCCTTTCCAGGGGGAAACCCATCGGGAGATCCTCTACGCCCATGTGCATAAGCCGCTGCCCGATCCGCGGGCGCTGAATCCCGATCTGCCGCCCGACGTGACGCGAGTGTTGAACCGGGCCACAGCCAAGAATCCGGACGAACGATATCCCACGGCGGGCGCCTTCGCCCAGGCGTTGCGGCGGGTGTTGCGCCCCGCCCGGGCTGAGCCCGTCGTCGAGAAGAAGAAATCGCCCATCTGGTTGTACGTTCTCATCGGCGCGTTGCTGGGATTGGCCGCGCTTTCGCTCACGGGCTGGTTGCTACTGCGCAGCAACGCCCTCGGCCCGCCGCCCGCAACCCATCCTCCAGCGCCCCCCTCCGTCACCCAGCCTCCCACCGCAGGTCAAACCCCCACCGCGGCGCAGCCTCCGGTTGCGGTGGCGCCCACAGAGACGCCTTCGCCCACGGCCAGTCCCACCGCGACGGACACGCCCACGCTCACTCCTACGGCCAGCCCCACCCCCACGCTGACGCCCACGCCCAACTATCCCCCCCGCATCGCCTACGTCTCCGACCGCACGGGCGTCCCTCAGATCTATCTCATCCACAGCGATGGGACCAATGACGTGCAGTTGACCTTCGAGGGGCGCAATGAGCATCCTTTCTGGTCGGCTGATGGCGCATTCATCTACTTCATCTCCGACCGCGGCCAGGGCCCGGCGTTGTGGTCCATGCGCGCGGATGGCAGCGATCAGCAGGAGGTGTTGCGGGTGCCGGGCAGCACGGGCTACGCGCTCAGTCCCAACGGCGAGCATGTCACCTTCCTCCAGCCCGGCCCGGATGGCGTTCAGCTTTTCCTGGACGGGCTGTTGTGGGCCACGTTCCCGGGGCAGCATCTGGCCTATCAGTGGTCGCCCGATAGCCAGCATGTGGCCGTGGAGATCGATTATTCCAAGACCATTGGCGTGCTCAGCGTGGCCAGCGCCGATGTCTCGCTCATCACCGATTCCTCTTACGCAAGCTGGAATCCAGGCTGGTCGCCCGACAGCCAGTTCGTGGTCTTCGCCTCCACCAAGGATGGCAACGCGGGCATCTACACCACCAGCATCATTCCCGGGGAACCCATCCGTCTCACACCCCTCGATGTCTGGTCCCAGGCCCCAAGCTGGTCCCCGGACGGCTCGCTTATCGCCCATATCACAGGCGAGGGGGACGGGCAATGGGGGCTGTATGTGGCGGACCCTGCGGGTGCGAATCGCGTGCGTCTCTTCTCGCCCGTCTTCCCCGAGGCTCCGGCCGCCTGGTCCACCAACAGCCAGCAGCTTGCATTCATCATTCAGGATGACGATGACGAGATCGCGGTCATCCGCCGGGATGGAACGGGCTTTTTGCGGCTGACGGACAATAACGCTCGGGATTGGGATCCGGCGTGGGAGCCGCGCTAGCGCCTTCTCAGTGTTATTTTAGCCCGGCAAGCTAAAAGTTACACAGAGCCCACAGAGCTGCTTTGGAGCTTCACAGAGCTCACAGAGATTCATGGATCATCTTTCCTCTGTGCAACTCTGTGCTCCTTCTTGGTTCCGGCTTAGGGGTTGAGAGATCGGGTATTGGATATTCGTCGCCCGACCGCGCGACTGCCCTACCGCCCGACTGCGCGACTAACTATTATGAACTTCCCGCCGTTTGAACGCGGTATGTCGCATCGCATGCGGCTTAATTCGCCACGGATGACGCTGATGCAACAGATCAGCACGGATTTTCACTGAAAAAGATGGCGTCCTTTTGAAAAATCCGCGGCAATCCGTTGCATCCGGGTTATCCGCGGCGAGTTCCAACTCCCGATGCGATGATTCTGTGCTTTGACGAAGCCAAAGTGCATAACAGCCTCTAACTCGCCGCGTCCGCGAATTGCAGGGCCCACATGAGATCGGCGTGGGGATGGTAGGAAGGCGGGGTTTGCTCGTGGCCTGCGATGAGCCAGCACGTAAGCTCTGAACAGCCCGTTTGTCGGGCCCAGGTCGCGCCGATCTGCGGGTGGGCCTGGAGGACGTAGAAGGGGTAACGCCAGTTTTTGGGGGATGCAGGCGCGCTGAGTTTGCGCCACCAGGCGGGGGCGAAGGTTTTCAGTAGCACTTTCAGGGTGCGCTGCCACACCGCCAGTCGGGCCGCGGCCTTGCCGCAGTCGTGCAGCAGCGCGGCGACGAGCAAATCGCGCTGGTCATACCCTCGCTCCACCAGCCAGCCATACACCCGCAGGCTATGGGCCCGGTCCGCCCGACTCATGCGCTGGAAGAGGGCCAGGGCCTCGGGCGGGAGCAGGGCGCGGGCGGGCGATTCGTCCACTGGCTGGAACGGCCCGAACAGCCCTTCCAGCCCGCGGTGGATGCGTCGGCGCAAGGATGAATGGGTGGGGAACGCGGTCGACATGGAGGGGATTATAACATGGCGCGGGGAAAGGTCCGCAGGCGGGCCCGCACGGATGATACTGAAAGTGGCGGGCAGTAGCCCGAAAACCAGGAAACCAGTAGACCAGGAAACCAGGGAAACCGAGCCGCGTCGCTCCCCCTCCCGGTCTACGGGTCTACCGGTTTCCCGGTTTACCAAAGCTATTTTCAAAGCAGTCCGACCGAGCAATGGCTCGCCGATACGGACGAAAATGAGAACGCAGATGACACGGATGCTTCGCATCGTAACTGCTAACGTCCTCGACTTTAAGCCGCAAGAAGCCACGAAGGCGCGAAGTTTTATCAAGACACGAAGAAAAAACAAAGGAAAAAACGTCGTGTCTTCGTCTTTCTTCGTGTCTTCGTGGCAAAAAATGGTGACGCGACCTTAGTAGTTACTTCGCATCGCAGATTTACGCAGATGATTTTCACAGATTTTTTCTTTTCATCTGCGTTCCCTAATCCTATTTTCATAGCAGGCGATGGGCCTCCCCGAAGCTCCTGCTATTCTCTCGCGAATGTGGTAGAATGTCTTCGCATAACCGCCCATGTAACCCTGTTGACTCTATCGTAACAAGGTCATCTCGCTCTTTATGTTGTTTGTCACTACCGACGCAAGCATGTGGCCCAAGGCTTTGCCCAGAAATGGGCTGATTGTCTTGCCACGTCTCGTCAAACGCAGCCAGGAAGAATTCGCTTTTCAGGAGGCGGGTCATCGCCAGGGGCTGGTGTTGCTTCCTCTTACGATAGGCGACTTTCTGAGGGCCTGGCGCGTGCTGAAGAAGGGCGATGACATCGTGGCCATTCATGCCTACACCCGGTTCGAACAAACCGCTCTTCAGGCGAAGGCGGCCGCCCGATTATTGCGACCCGGGGTTGGAGCCGCGGTGTTCGAGGCGCTGTCGCATCATAGCGTGCGGCAAATCGTGGATGTGTTGCTACACTATCGTCATGTTCTGACGGTCGAATCGGCCGCGATGATCGTACGCCAGATTCAAATCGAAACGGCTTCATGGATTCTGCTTCCGCGCGACGCAGCGCGCGGCCCGTGGTGGCGGCGCCTGCTGACGCGTTTCCATGATCTGGAATGGCGGACGCTGGATTATCAGACCGGGGTGGATCATGTGGTTCCCGGCTCGGATCTGCTGTCGAACATGTATCAACAAACGGCTTCCGGGAGCGTGAACGTGTTCGTGACGGGCTATCCTTCTGCAGCGCCCGCGGGAAAGGTCATTTCGGAAATCAAGGAATGGCCTCATGTTCGGTTTATGGAAATCACGCAATTGCAAGTGCGGTATCCGCATATTCCCACCCTGGCTATCATCGAATTTCTCCCCTCTCGCGAACGGGTGGAGGCTATCGTCAGAAACGCCCCCGGCGTCCATCTGGGGTGATCGTCCTCTTTCCTTCTCCCAACGATTTCTTTTCGACTCATGGATGACCGACAGTTGAAAACCATTCGTGTGATGCTTGTCGCCAGCGATCCGGACATGGCCGAGGCGATCCGGATGCATGTTGGGCAGGCCTTTCTGCTTTCATTGGTGGATACAGCGACTTCGATTACGGAAGCGAGAGAGAAGACGGCCGCCTTTTTGCCCGATGTCATCCTGCTGGCCGAACCGACGTCCGCCCACCCGTTGGAGAGCGATATCTTCACCTTTTGTCGGGAACTGGCCTTCGATTATCCAGGGATTGGCATCGTGTTGTTGTTGCAGCATATCGACGAGGCGGCATTGGAAGCGGCACTCGATTCGGGGGCGCGCGGCGTCGTCGCGATTACGCAGAGTTCGGAGGGCTGGTATGTGTTGGGCGAGGAGCTGGAATCCCGTGTCAGACAGGCCTATGACATGGTCAGTCAGCAACGGGGGGATCGATGGGTCTGGAACCGTTTGTTCGACCGTCGCCGCAGCGTCGCGTTCATCAGCGGCAGCGGCGGGGTGGGAAAAAGTTTGCTGGCCGCCCTGCTGGCCATCCGCACAGCCACATATGCGGCGGAGGCGCTGCAACATGTGCACATCACGCCCGAGATCGCCCTCATCGACGCCGATCTGACGCCGGGCGTACAACACCTGCTGTTCGATATCGAGCCTTCCCACACCCTGACCGACATCGCAAAACTGCACCGAGGGCTCGACCGCGCCAGCGCGCGACTTTTTCTGCAAGAGATCCGCTTTCCTCTCGCTCGGGAACAGGAAGGCCGCCTGCATTTACTGGCTTCGCCTCCAGCCATGAATGACGACCTCGCGCCCACGCCATCGCAAATCGCCAATGTGATGTCGGTCATGCGCAACACCTTCGACTTGCTTGTCATCGACACCCACACCGCGCTCACCCAGGCTTCGTGGCCGGTGCTGCAATCGAGCTCCCACATCTGGATTGTCTGCACGCCGGATATCATTTCGATCTTTCAAACTCGGCGGCTGCTCGACGCACTGCTGCAACGAGATGAGGGATATCTGCGTTCCAAGCTAGGCGTCATTATCAACCGCGTTGAGAAAAAACAGGAGGTCACCTTCGAGGACGCCCATTTCCTCTTCGAGAAAGAAGGCGTGCCTGTGCTGGCGGGCATCTGGAACTCCCCCCAACAAGTCGAGTTTCATCTCAACCAGGGCGCCTTGTATCCCCTTACCCACGTCCCGCCCAAGAAGAAACGACGCTGGCGCAAAAAACGGCGTAAGAAGGATGCGACGCCCATGCAACCCCTTCCCCTGAATCAGGCCATCGACCAGCTTACCCAGCACTTTCTCGGCGATCTCCTCATCGGGGAACAGCCCGACGGCGGGCAAGCCCGCGCCCATACCGATGAAAACGCCTCGCGGCCAGGACGGCGCGGGAAGCCAAGCGCGTAATGCGCAATGTGTGATGCGTAATGACCTCACGGATTACGCATGACGCATCACGTCCGTAGCAGACTCGCTCGACGTGGGCTTCGAGTTGCTTTTGCAAACCAACGCAACGCTATTTTCGGAACAGGATCAAACGCCATGACTCAAATGCCTTCGTTTACCGGACAGACCGAGCGCTATCAGGCCATCGAAAAGAATCCCGATACCGGGCTGTGGCTGGCGCGCGGCCATCAAAGCGGGCGACTGGCGTCGGTGCGCGTGGTCGTCGCCTCCGAAGGGTATCGACCGGATCGGGTCTTTCGCGAAGCGAGCATTCTCAGCGAAATCCGATCCCCCTACCTGGCGCGCATCATCGATTTCGGGCAGAATCCGACCCGCAATGAATACTACATCTTCATGGAGGCGTTGGAAGGCGTCTCGTTGAATCGGAAAGTGGGCATGGCTCCGTTGCAGCGGCTTTCCCAGTTCGACGCGTTGCACATATTTTCCCAGATTCTCAACGCGCTCAGGCCCGTCCATGAACGCAATATCATCCACCGCAATATCCGTCCTACGGCCATCGTCGTTTCGCCCGAGAACCGTATTACCTTGTGGGATTTTGGGTTGGTGCAGACGCCGGAATCCATCCAGCAGGGCATGCACGAACTCCTGCTGAGCCATGCCTATATGGCTCCGGAGCTGGTAAGCGGCGATCGCGCCCGGCCGGCCACCGATATCTACTCCGCGGGCGCGGTGCTCTATTTCATGCTCACCGGCCACGCCCCCTTTGAAGCCGGCGATTGGCTCACCCTCGCCCGAAAGCTGACGACCACGCAGCCCTTGCCCGTGCGATGGTATCGGAACGACATCATCGATCCTATCGAGGCGCTGGTGGACCGCTGTCTGCAAAAGAGACCCTCCCAACGGTTTCAGAGCGTGGAGGACGCATTGGCGTGGATGCAGTCGGAACAGCTTCATATGCACAGGGACGTCAAATCCTTCCGGTTGAGCCAGATCAATGACGCTCTCGAACACGACCAACTCGAAAAAGCGCGTGAGGAGATCTTCCTTCTGCAACGAGCATTTCCCAGAGATCGCGATGTGGCGCGGGTGGCGCGTTTGGTGTGGCAGCGCCGCCGCACCCAGAAACGGGCCGAAGTGGAGCAGATTTACGCCAGCCTGCTCAAGGCCCGGCGGGACAAGGCTTTTCGCGATGTGATCCGGCGTCTGGAAGACCTGGACAGGGTGCTGGACGAGATACAGCATGAACAACTCGAAGACGATCGCTATCTGCGAAACTGGCATGACAGACTGGAAGCCGTTCGTCGGGAATTGCTCATTGTCCAGGGAATCAGCTTTCTCATGAGTCCGGTCACGAATCGCACCTATCCCCTGCAAAAAGATGTGAATTTCGTCGGACGCAAAGCAAGACAGGGCTCCTATCCCCTCGATATCGATCTATCGCAAGAGCCCGACGCCCGCACCGTCTCGCGCAGACACGCCAAAATCGTTCGCGACGGCATGACCTGGCGGCTTCACCACCTTTCCACCGTCAGCGTCACCAAGGTGGGAGGGGCGTCTGTGGGGCCGGAAGGCGTCGAACTCGCCGATGGCGCCCTGGTCCAATTCGGCAAAGTTCAACTTCGTTTCCATATCAAACGCAACACATCCGCACCCACGGAGGAGGATTGAATCCCATGGGACGCATCCCCGGCTCTCATCCACCCAGTCGTCTGTTGCGGTCACCCGCACGCCACTTCCCGCGGCTGTTCGCACTCCTGGCATGGCTGTTGGCGCTCGGTCTCACGGCCAGGGCCCAACCGACGCTGTCCCGCGTGGAGATCACGCAGGTGGATTACTCGGCGTTCCCCAGCGCCTCCGTCTTCGTCGCCCCCAAGACCGCAGAAGGGCGGGTCTATCTCGACCTCCCCCCCGAGGCATTTCGCGTCAAAGAAGACGGCGCGCTCGCGCCCATCCAGGAGGTTTCCAAAGTCGATACAGGCGCCTCCATCGCCATCGTGCTGGACGCCTCGGGCAGCATCAACGCCTTGGGCGCCACCGGAAAACCCCGTCGGGAGGAAGCCATCGAGATCATCGACGAACTGATGATGACCGACAAATGGTTGGATCGAGACAAACGCAACACCTATGTGTTGTTGATCGTTCCCAAGGGAAAAACGGATTACGAGGTGCTTCAATCCTGGACCAACGACTATGTCAGCATTCACAACCAGGTCTACACCTATGACTATCAGGCGCAGAAGACGGACACCCCCCTCTACGCCATGTTGATCGAGGCCATCGCCCGCATGGAAGAAACCCCGGGCGGCGAAGTCAGCCAAAAGACGATCCTCGTCCTGTCCGACGGCGTCGACCGCACCAGCGCCGAGGAGATCGGGGATGTGATCGCGCGAGCGAACCGGAAACGCATCTCCATCATGAGCATCAAACTGGGGCCAGAAAACGCGGGCCAGGCCAAGAATCTGCGGCGGCTGTCCCGGCTCACCAATGGCATCTACGCGCCGTACACAGGCCCAGAATCCATCTCGCACCTGTTCGAGACGTTGAAATCCCAGGCCAGCCAATACCGCCTCACTTACCCCTCCACCATCCAACAGGCGGGCGTGCATCAGGTGCAGGTGGGCGTCGCCTGGAATGGGGACGTCATCTGGAGCCCGTCCAGAGACGTCAGCCTCACCGTGCAGCCGCCCCAGGTGCGCATCGTCGCCCCCGTCGTCGGCGCCCGGATCGTGCGCGAAGGCGACGCCTGGGACGCCGACCCGCAGACCCTCGAACCCCGCACCGTGGAAGTCTCGGCCGAGGTAATCTGGCCCGACGGCCACCCCCGTTCCATCGTCCGGGTGAGCTATCTGGTGGACAACGTCGTGGTGGAAAACCGCTCCGCGCTGTCCCCCTATCCGCTGGATATCAGCGCCCTGGCCGCGGGGCCCCACACGGTGAAAGTGGAGGTGGAAGACGCCCTGGGCATGATCGCCAGCAGCGACCCCGTTCCCATTTCCATCGACATCCTGCTGCCCCCCACGCCCTCCCTCCACCCCCAACCCCCTCCCTCACCCCACCGCCCACCCCCACCCCCCCCCCCCCCCCGCCGCCACCACCCACCCCCCCCCCCACGCCCCCCCCCCCCCCTCCCACCC
>JALXCB010000041.1 GCA_026991225.1 Anaerolineae bacterium
GCTGCCGCCCGCAGGTGAACCTGCGGGCTAAAAACGACGCCCCATGAATGGGGCTACGGCGCATGTCGCGCGCCGCAGGAAGCCGGGTTCACCCGGCGTCGTTTCGTAGCCCGGAGCTTCAGCTCCGGGTGACCGGGGCCGAAAAATGCCTGATTTCAAAATGCGTTCAGTTTAGCAAGGAGACCCTCATGTCCCGACGATTTCTGATCCTCGCCGCCCTCGCCGGCGCGCTTTCCGTGGCCCTGGGCGCGTTCGCAGCCCACGGTCTCAAACCCCGGCTGGACGCTCACCTGCTGGCCAATTGGGAGACGGGCGTCCGCTACCAGTTCTATCACGTCTTCGCGCTGATGGCCGCGGCCTGGCTGGCGGACCGCCTGCCCGAATACAAAAGCGCCCGCTGGTCGGGCTGGCTGTTTCTGATCGGCATGGTCCTCTTTTCGGGGTCGCTCTATGTGATGGCGCTGACGGGTCTGCGCTGGTTGGGGATGATCACGCCCTTTGGCGGCGTCGCCTTCATTGCGGGCTGGATTCTGCTGGCCCTCGCCGCGCGGAAGCTGTGAGCGCGCCAGGAGGAAAAGAATGGGGGGCGTCGTTTTTTGGTTCACCTCCGGGACGACTGGCGCAATGCGCCAAAGATCTGGGACGCACCCAAAAGAACGAACGCCTGTTGCGCGATGCTGCGCTCTTCGATAAACTAATGTGGAACGCCAATCCCCCTTACGGAGGCCTGTATGCAAGCCCTCAAATTCAAAGCAACCGTCAAAAATGGCATGATTCGTATTCCCGAACGCTATCAAGACCAGATCCCCGATCAAGTCCGAGTCATCATTTTCCCTGAAAGGCGGTCGCCTGGGGACGATTTCATTGCTGATTTATTGGCTCACCCTCTGTATCGCCCTGGTTTCCGGCCTTTGAAGCGTGAGGAAATCCATGACCGCTCGTTTTGATGGCATTTGCTTCGTCGATACAAATATTTGGTTGTATGCTTTCATCGTGGATCAAGATGCAAGCAAACATGCCGTTGCAAAGCAGATTGTTGCGACTCAGAGCATCATCGTCAGCGTCCAGGTGCTGAATGAGGTTACTGTGAACTTGCTGAAAAAGACAGAGTTTGGGGAGAAAGAAATCCGAAAATTGGTGCACTCTTTTTATGTCCGTTATCCCGTGATTGGACTCGATGAAGAAATCCTGCTGGCTGCGTCTGAACTCCGGGATCGATTCAGTTTTTCATTTTGGGACAGCCTCATTGTTGCAAGCGCCCGATATGGCGGAGCGAACTTTCTCTTGACCGAGGACATGCAACACGATTTGATAATCGAGGAAGACTTGCGCATTATCAATCCCTTTATCGATAGCTGATGTATCAGTCGCGGGCGAATCAAAAGTCGTCCCATCCTTGCTTTTTCATGCGATAAAATGGTAAACTAGTGCGGTGTCCAATAAAATCGCACACCTTGACTCCCTGCAATTCAATGTTGCAGGGCTTTTGACGGGTCCAAAGGGCGGGACGCGTTCCTATAAGCTCTACATCCCCGTTTCCGAACTCGACCAACTGGACGAAGGCTTCGACGTGGTCGCTCCATTCGAGGGAACGGCCCGCTTTCTATGGACCAATGACCATATCATGGTGCGGGTGACCGGGCACGCCACGGTCGCCTTGCAATGCTCGCGCTGTCTGGAGCCTTTCGAACAGGTTGTCAGCATCCACATCGAGGAAGCCTTCATCCCCACGGTGGACATGGCCACTGGCCTGCCCATTCAACGGGATGAATCGGACGCCGCCATCCTCATCGACGAGCACCACATCCTGGACCTGAGCGAGATCATCCGCCAGTCCATCCTGCTGGCTCTGCCCCTCACGCCCGTGTGCTCGCCCGATTGCAAGGGCCTTTGCCCCGTCTGCGGCGCCAACCTCAACCACGAAACCTGCTCCTGCACCACCGAAACCACCGATCCACGCTGGTCGGCCCTCAGCATCCTGCTCGATGATCTCGACAGAGACGCCGACCAACCACAATAACCCATACGCAATCACAATTCCGTTTATTTTTATAGAGGAGTTTCAGACATGACCCCCCATCCCAAGCGCAAAGTTTCCAAAGGCCGTCGCAACCGCCGCCGCGCGCACGATGCACTGCATCGTCCTCACCTGGTCACCTGCCCTTCCTGCAAGGCCAAGATCCCGCCCCACCAGGTCTGCCCCTACTGCGGCACCTACCGCGGGCGTCAGGTCTTCGAAGTGGAAGAAGAAGCATAACTTCGAGCATTTCTTGACGTTTCACGTTTGACGTTTGACGCCGGTTGGTTGCACGACCAACTTCGGCCTGGCGACTTCTCTTATAAGCGCCGCCAACGCTATTTTCAAAGGGAACGGACTTCGCGTCTGTTCCCTTTTCGCGCTGAACGTGTATAATGGGGGCTATGAAAGACAGCCCCCTGAACATTCTCTATCTGAGCGCGGAGATCCTGCCCTACGCGGCCACGGGCGGATTGGCGCAGGTGGCCGCGGCGTTGCCGCGGGCGCTGCGCCGGCTGGGCGATGACGTTCGCGTCATTATCCCTCGCTACGGCCTTATCCAACCGGAGAAGCTGGGGCTGAAGCGGGTGCTGGACGCTTTCCCTGTGCCTTTCGAGCGGGACATGGAAAACGCGGGGTTGTGGCAGGCGCCCGAGACCGATATTCCCGTCTATTTCATCGAACACGAACGCTTTTTCGGCTCCCGTCAGGGCATCTACTCCTTCCCCGACGATGGCGAACGCTTCGTTTTCTACACCCGCGCCAGCCTGGAAGCCGCCCGCCATCTCGGCTGGCGGCCCGACGTCGTCCACAGCAACGAATGGCACACGGCCCTGGCCCCCAACTGGCTGCGCACCATCTACGCGGACGACCCCTTCTTCGCCGAAACCGCCGCCATCTACACCATCCACAATCTTGCTTATCAAGGCATCTTCGGCTATCGCATCCTCCAGATCGCGGGCATCGAAAGCATGGGCTTCATCGCCCATCCTGAGATTTCCCCCAGCCTGAACCAGGTGGTGAGCATGATGGCCCGCGGCATCATCTTTGCCGACGTCATCACTACCGTCAGCCCCTCCTACGCCGAGGAGATCCTCACGCCTGAATTCGGCGAGGGACTGGACCCCCTGTTGCGAGACCGGCAAGAGCGGCTTTTCGGCGTCATCGTCGGGTTGGATGCAGAAGCCTGGGACCCCGCGACCGACCCTGCCCTGCCCTGCCATTTCGACGCCGATGACCTCTCGGCCAGGGGGCAGTGCAAAGCCCGGCTGCAGGAAGAAGTGGGGTTGCAGCAGGACGCGAAGACCGCGCTTATCGGCCTCACGGCCCGGCTCAGCGACCAAAAGGGCCTGGATATCCTCACCGCGGTGCTGGAGCCCATGCTGCGCTTCCTGCCCGTGCAATTCATCATCATGGGCGCGGGCGAGGAGCGTTATCATCATCACCTGGATGACCTTCAACGTCGCCATCCCGGCCAGCTCGCTTTCGTTCCCACCTACAACGAGACCCTGGCCCGGCGCATCTACGCGGGCAGCGACATCTTCCTCATGCCCTCCCGCCGCGAGCCGGGCGGTCTGGACCAGCTCAAGGCCATGCGCTACGGCGCAGTTCCCGTGGTCCACGCTACCGGCGGCCTCAAAGACACGGTCATCGACCATCATCCTCCCGAGACCGGCTCCGGCTTCCGTTTCGAACCTTACGACTGCATGGCCCTCTACGCGGCCGTGGCCCGCGCGGTCGAAGTCTTCCACCACCCCGACATCTGGCGCGGCATTCAGCAAAACGCCATGCGCCACGAATTCACCATCGACAAAACCGCCCGCGCCTATCGCGACCTCTACCGCCACGCCCGCTCCCTCAAACTCACGGGGCAGCCGCTTCTTTGGAAGCAGGATTAGGATTGAGGATCGCCAGGCCCACGTTGAGCGAAGTGGCAACGAACGTGATGCGTGAAAACGTGAAACGTGAGATCGTTACGCATCACGCATTACGCATTACGTGACCGGCTTCCCGCGCCAATTTGCACTGACACGCCCCACTGCTTACGGATACCCGCCCACTGATAACGTCCATGAAAATCCACCACCTCGTCGTCGGCCACCTCCAAACCAACTGCTTCCTGCTCATCGATCCCGCCAGCAAGGAGGCATGGATCATCGATCCCGGCGGCAACGCCGGCGACATTCTGAACCTGCTGTCGGCGGAAAACGCCCGTCTGACCCGCATCATCAACACCCACGCCCACTTCGACCACATCCTGGCCGTCCCCGACATCCAGGAGGCCACGGGCGCGACCTTCCATCTGCATCGGGCGGACCAGCCCGTGCTGGATTTTGCGCCCCAGGCCGTGAAATCCTGGCTGGGATGGGACTGGGGCCCGCCACCCGCGGTGGACAGCTATCTCGACCACGGCGACGTGCTGGTCCTGGGCAACATGCGTCTGGAGGTGCGGCATGTGCCCGGCCATTCCCCCGGCTCGGTCATCTTCGTAGACCACGCTGGAAAGCGGGCGTGGGTCGGGGATGCCGTCTTCCGTGAGGGGATAGGCCGCACCGACCTGCCCGGAGGCAATCACGCCCAACTGGTGCGCGCCATCAACGAGCACATTCTGACCCTGCCGGACGATTTCACGCTCTATCCGGGCCACGGGCCGTTCACCACCGTGGGGCACGAACGCCGACACAATCCTTTCATCTCACCCGATCTGTGGATTGGCTGACATGACCGACGCCGCGCCCCTGCCCGATCCCAAACGTCGGCTCCCGCCCATCTTCTGGGTGCTGATCGTCCTGCTGGTGGCGTTGCTGGCGGTGGGAATCGGCTCGCTGGCTTATTACGCCCGCCTCACCTACGGGCCCAAAGAGGCGCTGTGGGCGGAACCCTGGGACATGCCCGAGCCGGAGCGCATCAACGCCGGTTTGGCCGTGTGGTCGCTGGCGGGGACCGAACCCTCGAAGGTGTATCAGCACGCCATGGCCGGGGAAGAGCTGGACACGGTGGCCGCGTTGGCGCTGCTGACCCCACGGCTGCCATCGGGTCAGCGACTGGGCTGGCTGGACGTGCTGGCGCAGCGCTACGCGCCCATCGAGCGGGAAGCCGACGCCCGCGTCTTTCTGCGCTACACCACCGATCTGGCCATGCTTCTGCCCGATATCGACGATCAACTGCGGGCGGACATTCTGTTAAAGGTGGCTGAGGAATGGCGGGCGTTGGGGGAGACGGAAAACGCCCGCTGGACGCTGGAACAGACCCTCGTGCTGGCCCAATACAGCCCCTATCTCACAAAACCCGCCCGCAAACAGCTCTTTCTGGACATTGGAGACCAGTTCGTCCAGCTGGGAGACAGCGCCCGCGGCCAGGCCGTGGCCGCCATCCCCGTACTCACCGAGGGCGTCCCTCAACCGCCTGTCTCCACCCTGACCTCCGTGCTCAGCCGCTATCCCGAACGTCCGCCCTCCCTGGAGAAGCTCATCGCCGACCGCGAGGCTGCGGCCCAGGCTTACGTAGATGACTGGAACCAGCGGGGAGGCCAGGCCGCCGCGGGCGTCACGTCCTTCCTCAACAATCGTCTGGTGGATGAGGATCTGGGCCGGGACGCGTTCTACGACGAGGTGTTCAGCCGGGAGAGCCTCGCGCCCGACGAGCAGACCCGGGCCTTGTTCGATCGCATCGAGTGGTACGCCATCCGCTATCGGGCCGCCAGCCGCCTCTATGGGGCCTCCATCACGCCCGACTGGGAGGCGAAGCGCATGGACCTGGGCATTGCCCTGCGGGACGCCATCGTCGCCCTGCACAATCGCTCTAACGACTGGGTCGCCTCTCTGCCCGCGGACCAGCAGCCCGAAGCCCGCGTGGCCATGGACAGGCTCATCTTCAGTTGGGCCGCCATCGGCCTGTATGTGGGCGCCAATGTGGACCTGCTCAGCGACACGATGAACCAGGACATCGCCGCGCTGAATGCGACCGGCGTCTTTCCCCGCTCCACGGTGGAAAACGGCCGCGCGCGCATCGAACTCTTCTACAAAACCCCACCCGCTCCAGGCGACATCTCCCAACGCCCACCTCAACAATAGCGCAGGCTCGAAAAGGCGGCCGGTAACGCCCACTTGCAACTTGCGACGCCCAAATCTGAAGACTGAATACTGTACACTGAACACTCGCTTCATCTGGCAGGCCGCCGCTCACTGACACTGGTTACTGATCGCCCTCCCCATGCCCCTCTACCTCGTCTTCACCCCCATCGGCAATCTGGAGGATATCACCCTGCGGGCGTTACGCGTGCTGCGGGAGGCGGACCTCATCGCCGCGGAGGACACCCGTCACACGGGCAAGCTCCTGGCCCATTACGACATTCAGCGCCCCCTCATCAGCCTGCACGAACACAACGAAGCGGCCCGCATCCCCGACCTGCTGGCCCGGCTGGACGCAGGGGAGCGCATCGCCCTGGTCAGCGACGCGGGCGCGCCCGCCATCTCCGACCCCGGCTACCAGCTCGTGCGCGCGGCCATCGAGGCCGGACACCAGCCCATCCCCATCCCCGGCCCCAGCGCCCTGCTGGCCGCGCTGGTAGCCTCGGGCCTGCCCACGGATCGCTTTCTCTTTTTGGGCTTCCCCCCGCGCAAGGCCAAACTCCGGGGCGATTGGCTGGCGGAACTGCGGGATGAGCCGGGCGTCCTCATCTTCTACGAATCCCCGCGGCGGCTGCCCGCCCTGCTGGCGGATGTCGCCCAAACCCTGGGCCCGAACCGGCCCGTGGTCGTCGCCCGGGAGCTGACGAAACTGCACGAGAGCTTCTGGCGGGGGCGGGCGGAGGAGGCTGCGCGGGCCTTTGCCGAGCCGCCCAAGGGGGAGATCGTCGTGTTGGTGGGCGGGGTCAGGGAGCAGGCGGAGGAGCAGACCATCACGCCCGAGGTGGAAGAGGCGCTGGCCGGGCTGTTGGCGGGCGGCATGGGCGTGAACCAGGCGGCGCGGCTGCTGGCGGAGATCACGGGCCTGCCCCGCCGCGAGCTCTATCAGCGGGCGCTGGCGCTCTGAGCGGTCGCGCAGTCGTGCGGTCGCGCAGTCGCGCAGTCGTCTGGTCGGTTTCCCGGAACAGTCCGATGACGGAAAGCCGGCGCCGATACCGGCGAAAATCTCACGCAGGCAGGTTTGCAAGTCGCAGGTAGCAGGTAGCAAGTAGGACTGCGTAAGGTAACTTGCCACTTGCGACTTGCCACCTGCAAACCATACTTCGCTTCTTTTTCCCTTTGCGGCTCTGCGTCTTTGCGTGAGATCGATTTTCAAAGCAAGCTACTCGCCCACGTTCTGAGCGATCACATCCAGAACGAAGGGGGCAAGATCAGGCCCCTGCCGCGCGCCCAATACCACGCCGTCCCTGTTTACGACCACGGCCGCGGCGTGGGCTTCCGCATTCTCCACGCCAAAAGCCTTGAAGAATTCCCCCTTCCAGTCGGGCAAGATGACAATGTACTCGGTGGGGTCCCAGCCTGCGGGGAGATGCTCGGAGCCGTGCTCATACGCCTTTTTCATGGCGGATTTGGCCATGCCGCGGAACATGCGGGGCACGCCGCGCAGGTCCACCACGCTGACGATGCGCACTTCCCCGGCGTCGGGGAACTTCTCCCGCACCGCGTCCTGGATGCCCGCCATGGCGCGGGCGGTCTGCTGGCTCTGGAAGACCAGCACCAGGAATCGGGCGTCGGGCTGGCTGGGGTTGATGACGCGCCCGCTCTCCACGGCTTCCAGGCGGACGTCGGGCGCGGGCTGTTGGGTGGGATAGAACTCTTCGGGCATGGGATTTTCCTTGTATTTTCGGGTACCTGCTAACGCACTCGGTTAACAAACCACAAAGGACACAAAGGCGCTAAGAACACGAAAAAAATGGATAATTTCCCCGTTGTGCCTTTGTGCCTTCGTGTGCTTAGTGGTTTTCGGATAACGACCGGTGACGACCTTAAACTAAACGCATTTTGAAATCAGGTGTTTTCGGCCTCGGCCACCCGGCGCTGAAGCTCCGGGCTACGAAACGACGCCGGGTGAACCCGGCTTCCCGCGGCGCGCGACATGCACCGTAGCCCCATTCATGGGGCGTCGTTTTTAGCCCGCAGGTTCACCTGCGGGCGGCAGCGCGGCCAGAGAATTGCCCGTCATTGATGATCCAATACAAAACCAAAAGCCTTGGTTTCAATTTGCTTTCAGTTTAGTAGTTACATTTTCGGTAACTGCTAACGTACTTGACTTTAGGCCGCAAAAAGCCACGAAGGCCCGAAGTTTTGCGAAGACACGAAGGAAAAATAAAGAAAAACACGTCGTGCCTTTGCTTTTCTTCGTGTTTTCGTGGCAAAAAGTGGTGCGACGCCTTAGTAGTTACCATTTTCGGGTTGTATGGTTGGGATGCAAAGCGTCGGGCAGGGTTTGTGAGGCCGAATGGAATGCGTTGATGGGAGACATTCTATACGCGGGCGCTAAGATTTGCCAATCCGGCAACAGGGTGCGTCCCAATTTTTGGCAAATTGCGTTGTCATCGGGAAAGCCGTCGCGCGGGCATTGCCCCTACACCCGGCGCTGAAGCGCCGGGCTACAAAACCACGCCGGGTGAACCCGGCTTTTGACGCGGGCTAGCTCTGAAAGCCCCCTTGAGGGGGCGTCGTTCCTAGCCCGGAGGTTCACCTCCGGGGTGCCCGGCGCAACGCGCCAATAATTTGGGATGCACCCCCGGCAACATGGCTGTTTGACAGAGAAAAATCAATCATGTACACTGAGAGTAATTGTTCTCTCCAACGCAGATCAGGCAACGTCGCCCAAACATAACCATTCACTTCTGTTGCCGCAAAGATGCTGTAACAAACGCCTACTATGCTGGAGACAACACATCCAACTGGGTTCAAAACAAAAATCTCGTTATTCATTGTCGCTCGCGGCCTGCATTCGATGTCTTCGGTCGCGCACGATTTGAACGCGCCCCGGAATATCGTCACCCTCCATTACTGACGTCAATCCGCGCTGCATAACTCAAAAGAAAGAAAGGAGGTGATGCTTATCTGCTGACTCTCCAGACATGCAGTTGATGACAAAATACATTCCCCCGTATGAACTCACTTTTCAGGTCGAAGTCAGATCGCGAAGGGAATCATCTGATGCATCTCATGACAAGAGAGAATCGGATGGCTTCATTCGCCCTCGCTTCATGACCCATTCGTCTTCCACAAAATGTGTTCATTACTTCAAGGAGACAGGAACCATGAAAAAACCATTCGCAAAATGGGCGGCCCTGCTGGTAATTTTGGGATTGCTTGTGGCATTGATCCCGGCGGGGTTGGCAGCGGCGCAATCCGGAGCGACGCCCACCTCGGTGAGCACGAGCACCGACGCCGCCATGAACAAAATCCATCCCCAGTTACGCAATAAGCTGGGATTGGAAAACGGCGTCGTTTCGGCCCTGGCAGCCTCGGACGAGATTGGCATCGGCGTTTACGTCAAGGCGGGCACAGACATCAGCGAATATATGACCTGGTCGCTAACCCGGCCTTTCGTGGACGCTATGGGCAATCAGCTTGTGGTGGGCGCGGCCAAGGCGGGCGCGATCATGAAGATCGCCAGCCTCGACAGCGTCGTTCGCATCTATCCGGATGAGCCAACCATCGAAGCGCCCAGCCCCCTCAAGGGCGACCCGGACATGACGCGCAATGTGGAGATGCAGAAGGCGCTCCACGCCACGGGCGTCCAGGACTGGTGGGACGTGGGGCCGAACCACAACGCCCGCGGCGCCTGGGAAAACGGCTACACTGGCGATGGCGTCAAGGTGTTGGTCAATGATTCGGGCATTGATTTCGCCCATCCCGACCTGCAAGGCGCCTGGGCGATGGACACCAATCCCGATTCGCCCTACTATGGCTGGCCCATGATGTTCGACGGTCGCTCCACGTATCTCTACATTCTCGATCAGGTCTTCGGCACCCCGTACGTGGCCTCGGGCCAGACGCATTACTCCGATACGAGCACGACCTGCGCCCTGGGCGACTGCCAATACGCCCCCCTCAACGCATCCGAGGCCCACGATTACATTCTGCCCGACACCAGCCAGAGCGGCGTCTATCATATTGGGTTCCATCCCGACAAGACCCTGGCCGACGCCGTCAATGGCGATTGGAACGGGAGCTATGACAATGAAGAGCATGTAGCCGTGTTGGTGGTGGATGAGCATGAAGCCGGCGTCTACGACACCGTGTATGTGGACATGAACGGCAACTTCGACTTCACCGATGACAAGCCGGTCACCAAGGATGATCCGGTCGCCTATCTCGACTTCTGGGATTCGGCGGCTGGCGGTCCGGGCCAGGATGGCTATCCTGACATCTCCGGCGGCCTGCTCTACTTCATCGCCGATGGAACCAACCCCATTCCCGCTTCCGATTGGATGTGGGGCAAATATGCGATTCCGCCCGAGAACGGCAGTCTGCTGGCGTGGATGATCAACGACTTCACCGAAGCGGGCGGCGATCACGGTCAGCTTTGCGCATCCAACGTGGCGGGGCAGGGCGTTATCGATGGCGGAGCCCCGGCTTACAAGCCCGCGGGCGACGGCTCTCCCTTCACCGGCATGGTGCAGGGGCCCGGCCGCGACGCCAAACTGACCGCCAACGGCAACATCTACATCACGCCCTCCTTCCTGGACTTCGACAGCTTCTACTATGCGGCGTTGGGGTATGATGGCGAGCCCGGCACTGATGATGACATGCAGATCATCAGCAATAGCTGGGGCTTCTCCACCGGCTCCAACGACATGTGGGCGGATTACAGCCGCCGCATCGATCGCCTGGTGCGGCATATCAACCCCACCCTCACGGTCGTCTTCTCCGCGGGCAACGGCGCGCCCGCCTATGGCAACATGACCGCGCCCGCTCCCGTCTCCGGCGTCATCGTGGGCGCCTCCACGCTGTTCGGCACCACCGGCACTTTCGAGACCATCATGTCCGCCGACCAGATCACCTGGGGCGACGTCATTCCCTTCTCCAACCGCGGCCCCTCCGCCATGGGTAAAAACGGCATCAGCGTCACCGCGGACGGCGCGTTCGGCGCGGGCGACCTTTCCCTGAACGAATGGGGCGATGGCTGGACCGCCTGGACGGCCTGGGGCGGCACGAGTCGTTCGGGCCCTGTGGCTGCGGGCACGCTCACCCTGTTGTACGACGCCTACAAACAAGCGCATGGCGAATGGCCCACCTGGGACAAGGCCCGATCCATCCTCATGGCCGGCGCCAATCATCAGCGCTACGACACCTTCGTCCAGGGCGCGGGCATGGTCAACGGCGCCAATTCCGCAGCCATCGCCGCAGGCGACCGCGGCTACTACGTCATGCCCGACAACTGGACCGGCGGCGACTACCGCGGCACAGAGTATCACTCCTTCGCCAGCATCATGCACCCCGGCGACACCAGCGCCAAAACCTTCACCGTCTACAACCCCACCGACTCCGACATCGAGGTGAAGGTCAAGAGCAAGCATCTGGTCAAGATCGGCGAATACAGCTTCCCCTTCACCACAAAAGACCAGTCCCTGGAAGACGGCGCTTTCACCAAGCCCGACTACCTCTTCCCCTTGACCGATCTCATCCCGCCCGGAACCGACCTCATCCGCGTGCAGATCGGCTTCCCTGCGGATCAATTCGACGCCAACGGCGATTATCGCTACGACAACCGCTGGCGCGTCCATATCCAGGACTGGACCGACCTGAACGGCAACGGCATCCTGTGGGAAGACAAGAACGGCGACGGCGTGGTGAATGCGGATGAGATCGACACGGGCGAGCACATTCGCGTGGCCTATGGTTACAGCTCCGGCCCCACCACCGAAGTGCGCATGACCAAGCCCTTCCAGCGCATGCACGACGGGCTGTTCATCTCCCTGCGTCATAAGACCAAGACCCCCGATATCCCCACCACCAACCTCACCATCAAAGTCGACTTCTTCGCCACCCAAAACTTCGACTGGGTCACGGTGAATCCGATGACGTTGACCGTGCCCGCGGGCGGCGAAGCCACCTTCGACGCCACCATGACCATCCCCGAGGATGCCGAAGTCGGCATGTACAACTCGGCCATCATGGTGGATGGCGCCAACATGCGCGTGGTCGTGCCCGTCGTAGCCAATGTAGCCGCCAGCGGTGCGGACTTCACCTTCGGCGGCGGACGCCCGGCCAACACGCCCTACGACAATGGCCGCATGTTCGGCTACAATAACTGGACATGGCGGGCCGATTCGGGCGACTGGCGCTTCTACTTCATGGACATCATGGACGACGTGCCCGAGAACTCCATGCTGTTCGTGGACACCCAGTGGGACAACCCCAACATCGATATCGACACCCTGGTCATGGGGCCCACGGCTGACGAGTTCAGCAACGATCCCGACAAGGGCGAGCCCGACGTCTACGGCCCCTACACCCTGGACACCCTGCCCGGCAGCAGCGTAAACACCTACGTCGGCAGCGGCCGCTGGGTCTGGTACACCAACACGGGCGGGCCTCGTGAGATGGTGGCTGTGCCTGCCCAGGAAGGCCTCCACGTCATCGCGCTGCACGAGGTCTACACCAGCGGCGAATACAACGACGTCAGCGTCAAAGGCCAGGTTGGCATGCTCAACGTCTCCCCCTCGCCGCTGAACGTCGACGCCCCCTCCGACGTGGTCACCACCACCATCCATGTCTCCGCTTCGGTGGACATGGATGATCTGGTGGCCGAAGGCTTCGGTTTGGGCCTGCCTGAGACCTTCACCGACCTGCCCATCAAGCAGGATGATCCCAACGACCCCTGGACGTCCAGCTACACCCAGACCGTCACCATCGAACACGCGGCCTATCTGAATGTGGACATTCAGGGCCAGGATGGCGACGATCTCGACCTGTATCTGGTCGATCCCATGGGACGCGTCGTCGCATCCTCCACCACCCCCACGGCGGAAGAGCATGTCTCCGTTAAATTCCCCATGGATGGCGACTGGATCATCATGGTGCATGGCTGGAGCGTGCCCACGGGCGACAGCACCTTCGACATGACCGTCAACGCGGTGCAGGGTTACGACATCACCGTGACCAATATCCCCGACGGCCCCTTCGCCGCTGGCGAGGTGATCCCGGTTACCCTGGAGATCAGCCATGACATGAACCTGGGCGACGTCCTTCAGGGCGCACTGCTCCTGGGCCCCTCCCTGGCTCCCGGCCTGGTGGAAGTTCCCGTCACGGTGACCGCGGTCAAGCCCGCGCCTGTCACGGTGGAGCTGCCCCTGACGGCTGACACCTGGGTCAACGGCGGTGATCCTGCCGCCAATTACATGTGGGACAACAAGCTGGTTGTGCGTCCTACGGGCCTGGACAACGCGCTTCTCAGCTTCGACCGCAGCGCTCTGCCTGTTGGCGCCGAGATCGTCAGCGCCGAACTGATGGTGAACGCCACGCTCGAATCGGGCGCCTTGGGCAAGCAACTCATGGTCATGAACGTGGATCCCTTCGATCCTATGACCGTGACTTACGCCGATGGCCTGAATTACTTCAACCCCGGCCCCGGCGTGGATGTGGCTTTGGGCGCACTCACCCTGGACGCCACCGAACAGGTCAAAGCCTGGGATCTCGCTGGCGCTCCCGGCAATGCGCAGCTCGCCATCGCCGCGGACGGGCCTGCAGGACGCATCGTCTTCATCAGCAGCGATGCGCCTGACAAGGCCAAAGCGCCCAAGCTCATGGTGACCTACATCCCCGAGCGCGACTGACCTTCTCACCCCGCTCGCACACGCAGGCCCCGGACTTCGTCCGGGGTCTGTTTTTGTCTGGGAAGAAAACAGTCGGGTATGATACGATCGATGGTGAAAAATCCCTTCGGCTTATCTACGCTATGACCTTACGCCGCCACCTCCTTGTCCTCCTGCTGTTCACCTTGCTGGCTCTGGCCCTCACCTGGCCCCTGGCCGCGCATCTCACCACGCACGTCACCGGCGACGGCATCGACGATCCGGCGCTGGCGTGGAATCTGTGGTGGGCCAAGGTCAGCTTCGTCGATCGGGCGGGCGAAACGGGCCTGGTGCACAACCCATTCGATGGGGACAGCATGTTCCACCCCATCGGCATCAATCTGGCCTTCTACACCCTCACCCTGCTCAATGGCGCGCTCAGTATCCCTCTTCAGAGCGCGTTCGGGCTCATTCTTGCGAACAATCTGCTGCTTCTCAGCAGCTTTGTGATCTCGGGCTTCGGGGCGTATCTGCTGGCTCTGGCGTTCTTCCGAGGTCTCCATCCGCGCGTGCTGGACCTGGCCGCGTTCCTGGCGGGCGCAGTCTACGCCTTCGCTTCCGCCAAGCTCTTCTACGCCTCCCTGGGCCAGTTCAATATCGCTTCCTCCCAATGGATGCCCTTCATTGCGCTGTATTTGCTGCGGGGACTGCGCCCGCCCTGGCGCTGGCGAGAGGGCTTCTTCCTGGGCCTGTTCCTCCTCTTCCAGACCTGGGCCGAGCTCACCTACGGCACGTTCGGCGTGCTGCTCATCGCCCTGGTCATCCTGGGCGCCTTACTGGCCCGCGCCAAAGACCTTCGAGGTCTGGCGGGCCTCGAAGGTCTCAAACCGCCCCTGTTCAACGCCCTCATCGCCGCGGGCATGTTCGCTGTAGGGCTGGCGCCCTACCTGGCCAACATGCTGCCCGACATGCGCGCCCATGGCAATTTCCTGGTGGAAGGCGGCGGCTTCGCCGACATCTTCTCCGCGGACGTGCTGGGCTTCTTCTTCCCCACGCAACTCCACCCCCTCTTCGGCGGCGTCATCCGCGCCCTCAGCGACAACTCCGCCCTGCGGCCCGACGGTTCGCAATTCATGGTGAACAAGGGCCAACACATCTATCCCGGCTATCTCGTTCTGGCCCTGACCATCGTCGCTTTATGGGCCTTTCGGCGACGCTGGCAGGTTTGGGCGCTGGCCGCGCTCACCGCCTTCTTCACCTGGGCGGCCCTGGGCCCGCAGATCCGCATCGGCGGCTACAACACCGGCATTCCGGGCGTCTTCGCCCTGCTGGTGAAAATCCCCTTCTTCCAGGCCAACCGCTATCCGGGCCGATACAGCATCATGATCTTCCTGGGGCTGGGACTGCTGGCCGGGCTGGGGGCTTATGCGCTTTTGGTTCGGGTGCGCGCCCCTTCCCGGCAGAGCATCCTGGCCGTCGCCCTGATCGCAATCATCCTCTTCGAACACCTCAGCATCCCCCTGCCCCTGTCCGACTTCCGCCTACCGCCCGCCTACGCGGCCGTGGTCGCGGACGAACGCAAAGACGCGTTGCTGGACCTGCCCGTGGGCTGGCGCAACGGCTTCAACGTCTTTGGCAAGTCGGACGTGATCATCATGTATGAGCAGTGGTGGCAGACCTACCACGGCAAGCCCTTGCTGGGCGGCAACACCAGCCGCAACCCCGAGCAGAAATTCCAATACTTCATGGAGAACCCGGTCATCGGCGTCCTCGTCGCCCTCCAGGATGGCCGCGAGGTTCCCGCTGCCGATTTGGAACGAGCGAGGTCATTGGGGCCCGACCTGCTGGCCTTCCTCAACATCCACACCGTCCTCGTCCACACCGACAAAGTCCCGCCCGACTTCCCCGACCGACTGACGCAGCTTTTCCCCCTGACGCGGCAGGATGCGCAGGACGGCATCCTTCGCTACGAGGCCCGCTGGCAACCCCTGACCCGCCTCGACCTGACGCCCGCGGACCCGGCGCTAAAGACCTATCTCGATTTCGGTTGGGGCGTTCCCAGCTTGTTGGGGGAAAAGCCCGTCGTCTGGGCTGCGAAGCCGGATGCGGCTCTGCTCCTGCCCGCGTCATCGCAACCCAGCCAGCTTACCCTGACCCTGACTGCCCCCGAGGCCCAAACCCTGCGCTTCGAGCTGGATGGCGAGGAGATCGCCCGGAAAACGTTGGCGTCCGGGATGCAGGAGGTCATCCTGCCCCTGCCCCCCGCGCCCGATGGCTTTCCCCGCCATCTCCTCATCCACGCCGACCGCGCGTTCGACCCCGCCAGCATCCCGCCCGGGCCTGGCGACCACGCGCAGGTCGGCGAGACGGGCGCACTCAGCCCCGTGCACATCGTCGCCCGCAGCGCGGGCAAGGATATGGGCGATTTCGGGCATCTCTACGTCAACGGCGTGGACGTCAGCCCCAACCAGCGCGGCTACAACCTGGCCGCCATCGAGCCCGACTCGGGCCGGGTGCTGGAAACCGCCAATTTCGACACCCACGATCCCCGCCAGGCCCCCGCACCCAGCGCTGCCATGGCTGCGTGGATCGACGCCCTGCCCGAGGGCGTCATCGTGGCCGGGGCCGTGCGCGACGCGGCCGCGCTCAGCCTGGGCGACGACGCCATCGCGGCCCTGCGCAGTCTGGGGGTGGAGGATGACATTCGAGGGCAGTTGCGCCGCGCCCACGCCTTCGTCGGCGTCAAAGGCGCGACTCCCGGCTCCGCCCTCAGCCAAACCTCGGACCTCTGGCCCGTGACCCTGGTTGTGGGCCAGGGATTCACCGCGCCCACGCCCGCGTTCGCGTTGGTCGGTCTGTCATGGCAAACGCCATCGCCCTGACCCCGCGGCTGTGTCAGACCTCCGGGAGGTGGCGACAGAGTTTGGGACAAAATGAAGCGTTTAGCGCCTGTTATGAACTTATCGCCAATTTGGCGTGATTTTGTGGGTGACGTGCGTTTCAATTCGCCACGGATGAGGCTGATACGACGGATCAACACGGATTGTTACGGAAAAAGATGGCATCCTTTTGAAAAAATCCGCG
This sequence comes from Anaerolineae bacterium, assembly GCA_026991225.1. Classification (GTDB taxonomy): domain Bacteria; phylum Chloroflexota; class Anaerolineae; order J102; family J102; genus M2005. The sequence goes on from JALXCB010000041.1 coordinate 16,824, forward strand.
GAAATCTGCTTCATCCGCGTTATCTGCGGCGAATTTCAACCTCCGATGCGGCGATCCTGACCTTTGAGGGCGGTAAAGTCAGTAATTCACGATTTCCGCTGGCCCGCCGATTAAAATCAGGGCTAGGGGCCTTTGGCCGCCTGTCTGCCTGCGCAGACAGGCCCGAACGAGCGGAAAATGTCCCCGAAGGGGGACATGCGGCGGAACGCCCTTAGACCTGAATTCATTCGGCGTGCGCTTGCGGACGAAATCGTGATCTACTGAAAGTGCATAACAGCCTCTAATGCCACCTCCCGGAGGTCGTCTGCGTCGCCAAATTTCTGGGTCGCACCCACCTTCAACCGCTTGTTTGACAGCGAGCCCACTTTCGCTTACCCTAGGCCCGTGCGGTGGACGCATCTTTTGGTGCGGAGCCCCGCCGCTCTCCAACCTCCCCCGCGTCTTTTGGCGCGGGGGACTATTCCCAGCATGTGAGGTCTTTATGGATCGTCCCATCGAACAAATCGCGGTTTTCATCGATTTCGAAAATATCGCCCGTTGGGCGGAAGAAGTCTTTCTGGACTTCGAACTGACGCCGGTCATCGAGCATCTGCAAAGCCGCGGGGCCCTGGTGATCAAACGGGCGTATGGTGACTGGAGCCGCTTCGCCCACTATCGTGATGAGATGATGGATAACGCGTTCGATCTCATCCAAATGTACAGCGTGCGGGCGGGGAAGAACCGGGCGGATATCCGCATGGCCATGGATGCGCTGGAAACCGCCATGACCCGGCCTCATATCCGCACCTTCGTCATCATCTCGGGCGACAGTGACTTCGGCGCGCTGGTGAGCAAGCTGCGGGAGTATGGCAAATACACCCTGGGCATCGGCCCCCGGCAGATCACCCATCGCCTGCTGGTGAAATCGTGCGACGAATTCATCTATCTGGAGACGCTGCTGGATGAAAGCGGCATGGTCTCGGAGCAGGCTGCGATGGACCTGGAAGCGGGACGCACATTGCTGCGCAAGGCCCTGCGGGCCTTGGGCCAGCGCGGGGAAACGCCCGTGGAAGCGGCCCGTCTGCGCCAGACCATGATCTCCATGGACCCCACCTTCAACGAGGCCAACTTCGGCTTCCGCCAGTTCCGGGATTGGCTGGCCGCCAATGAGGACCTGGTGGACCTGGTCGAACGGGATTTGCGCCTGTTCGTAGCGCTGCGGGAACCCCAGGAATTGGAGGGAATGCCCCGGACGCCTGCCTCCACCATGGCTCCGCCCGCATCCCAACCTCGCAGCGACTCCCCCGCCGACCTGGCCCGCCAGTATCGCCAGATCTTCTCCCGGCTGAAAATGGCCGCGGCCGATTTCAGCACCCGCCGCGATGTGCTGCGAGATATCTACCGGGAACTGAGCGAGCATCCCGGCGAATACACCACCGATAGCCTGCTGGAGACTTTGCGGGATCGCTACGAACGACAGGGGTTTGGGCGCAGCAAGACCATGCTTCGCCATATCTGGCAGATGGGCTTTCGCCAGCGGGCCTTCGACTATGGCGACCAGCCCGCGTCTGTGCGCACGCCCGTGTGGCTCGCCCCCGACATCGACAGCGAATCCGCGTTCGTGCGCCGGGCGGAATCAGGATTTGTCTACGCGGTCATCCACGCCGGGCTGGATGTCAACCTGGAAGAACTGGCCGCGATCCTGGTCAACGACGCGGACCAGGCCGATTATATCCAGACCCTGCTCAACGAGCTGGAGGCCCGCGGGCTCATCATCCAGGAGAACGGACACTATCGCCTGCCCGGCCATTCCGCCATCCCCTTCTGCGACCATCCTGCACTGCGCTCCATCTGCCGGGAAATCGAGCAGGTGCAACTGCCCGAAAATGTGACCATCAGCCCGGAAAAGGCCTTCACTCTGGCCAAGCGGGCCATGATCCAGCGCTCCCAGGACTTCTCCGCCTCGGCCCGCAGCTATCTCTACGCCTGCCGCATTCAGTGGGAGGCCGTGGTCAATCGGGCCCAGGGCGCGAATCTGGAAGACCTGCGCTGGCTCATCGCCTCCTACGCGTCGGTGCGCGCGGGCGAACTCTCTCAGGTGGACAAGGATTATTCCCATTCTCGGGCCTACTACCTGGCCTTCTTCCTGCTGGTGCAGGAGGACGACCCCCTGTGGAGCCGGATGCGGGGGCTTATCAACCCCATGCTGGTCTACTATTGGGCCAACGCGGGCCGAGAACTGGGCGTGGACGTCTCCTCCTGGAATCTAAGCTCGGCACTGCCCGCCCAGGTGGCCATGCACGCGGTCACCCACGAGAACGAAGAGCTGGTGGCCCGATGGCGGTCCCGCACCCGCGACCTGGCCGAGGTGAATCCGGGCGTGCTCAAGCGAGTGGTGGAGCAAATCCGCCACAACTACCCCGACCAACCCGCCTACATGCTGGCCGCAGGTGAAATCCAGCGCATTTTGGAAGAAGTCAAACAGCCGGTGTTGCTATCGTAGACCGAACGCCCGTCCCGAAGCATGTAGACGGGCGTTTTCTGTTGGGGGAGGGGATCGGCATGGGGACAAGGCCGCCAGGTTGCATGGCGCCCCGTCCTGAAACACCCGGAAAAGCGTCTTCATGGATAACAACGTCTCCCCGCCATCCTCGCTCCCTCAGAGACCCATCATGCGCCGATTCCTGCTCGCCACCCTCATCCTCATCCTGACCCTGGTCAGTGGCTTCGCCCAGGCCCATGCCACGACCATCGCCACCGGAACCACCTACGAAGTCGGTCCGGGCAAGCCCTACGCCAACATCGGCGACGTGCCCTGGGAAAGCCTGGGCCCGGGCGACACCGTGCTCATCTACTATCGGGACCAGCCCTACAAGGAGAAATGGGTCATTGCGGTCCAGGCCACCGAGCAGGAACCCCTGGTGGTGCGAGGCGTGCCCGGTCCCAACGGCGAACTCCCCGTCATCGACGGCCGCGACGCCACCACCCGCGCCCAACTGGACTACTGGAACGAGCCCCGGGGCGTCGTCAAGATAGGCGCGGCCAGCGTTCCCAACGTGCAGACGGCCATGTGGATCGTGGTGGAAAACCTGGAGATTCGCAGCGGTCGCCCCCCTTACCAGTTCACCGACGACAGCGGCAACATTCAATCCTACGCGGACAACGCCGCGTCTTTTTATGTCGAGGATGGGCAGCACATCGTACTCAAAAACTGCATCATTCGCGACTCAGGCAACGGCATCTTCGTTTCCCCGGCCTCGCGCGATATCACCATCGACGGCAATTGGATCTACGACAACGGCATCGAGGGCAGCTACTACCAGCACAACGCCTACACCGAAGCCATCGGCATGGTCTATCAGTTCAACCGTTTCGGGCCGTTGCGCGGCGATAGCGGCGGGAACAATCTCAAAGACCGTTCCGCGGGCCTGGTAGTGCGCTACAACTGGATCGAGGGAGGTAATCGCCAGCTCGACCTGGTGGATGCGGAGGACAGCGCCGACATCGTCAACGACCCCAGCTATCGCCAGACCTTCGTCTACGGCAACATCCTCATCGAGCCTGACGGCGCGGGCAACAGTCAGATCGTGCACTATGGCGGCGACAGCGGCAACACCGCGGACTATCGCAAGGGGATGCTCTACTTCTACCACAACACCCTCATCTCCAAACGCTCGGGCAACACCACCCTGCTGCGGCTCTCCACCAATGACGAGGCCGCGGACGTGCGCAACAACATCCTCTACGTCACCGCGTCGGGCGACAAGCTGGCCATGCTGGACGCGGCCGGGGAATTGCATCTGCGCTACAACTGGATGAAACCCGGCTGGGTGGCCAGCCATTCGGGCCTGACCGGGGTCATTTACGACGAAGGGGGCAATATCACGGGCAGCGACCCTGGTTTTGTGGATGAAGCCGCCGGGGATTATCACCTGACCAGCACATCCCAAAACGTGGATGCCGGAACCAGCCTGCATCCCGACGCCCTGCCCGACCACGCCCTGGACAGTCAGTACAAGGAGCATCAGGCCCAGGAGCCCCGCCCCGACGACGGCCAGCCCGACATCGGCGCGTTCGAATACGGCCAGCCTCTTTACCTGCCTCTCGTCGAGATCGCAACTCTGGGAACAACCGACGTGCGTCTGAGTTGGGACAGCCTGCTTTGGTACAATCAGTTCCAGGTCTGGCGCAGCACCGACCCCTACTTCCAACCTGCGGGCTCACCCCATGCCGAGGTGATCTACGAGCCCTGGCAGTACGATGACGCCAACGCCCGCGGCGACCCGGGCGTAAACTACTTCTATCTGGTTACAGATGAACTCTCGGGCGGCGCCACCTCGCAATCCAACCGCGTGGGCGAGTTCGATTTCGCCCTGACGCCGGGACAATGAATTCGGCCAGGGGTCGTGGGGTTGTCAAAATCGGAAACCCGCGCGAAGATAGCCCGCAACACACTCACGATCCTTCTTCAAGGCCCTCATCATGATCGAACAAACTCATCTCTATCAGGAAATCCACGAACAACCGCAGGCCGTGGCCCGGCTGTTGCAACGCGACCGCGCGGTCGTAGAGGATTTGGTCCGCGAGATACGCGACCGGGCCATCACCCACGTCATCATCGCGGCCCGCGGCACCAGCGACAACGCGGCCCGCTACGCCAAATATCTTTTCGGCGCGCACAATCGCCTGCCCGTGGCCCTGGCCGCGCCCAGCCTGCACACCATCTACAAGCAGCCGCCCCGTTTCGGCAACGCGCTCGTGCTGGGGATCAGCCAGAGCGGCAAAAGTCCGGATATCGTCTCCGTCCTGGCCGAGGCCCGTCGCCAGGGCGCGCTCACCGCGGCCATCACCAACATCCCCGACAGCGATCTCGCCCGAACCGCGGACTACGTGCTGCCCCTGCACGCGGGCGAGGAGCGAGCCGTAGCCGCCACCAAGACCTACACCACCGAACTGGCCGCCATCGCTTTGCTCAGCACGTTGCTGGGAGGCGATGAAGCTCGCCTGGATGAGTTGATGGCCATGCCCGACCGCATGGCCCAGGTCTTCCAAATCGAGCAGGACATCCCCCGCGTGGCCGAGCGCTATCGCTTCGTCTCCGCCTGCGTCACCATCGGCCGGGGCTACAACTACGCCACGGCCTTCGAGCTGGCTCTAAAGCTGAAGGAGCTTACCTACACCGTGGTGGAGCCTTACAGCAGCGCGGACTTCCTCCACGGGCCCCTGGCCCTGGTGCAACACGGCTTTCCCATTATCGTCATCGCCCCCTCGGGCAGGATGCTGCCCGAAATGCTGGACTTCATGACCACGGTCAAAGGGCGTCAGGCCGAGCTGCTGGTCATCAGCGACGCGCCCGAGACCCTGGACATGGCCCGCATCGCTCTGCGCCTGCCCGCCGGCGCGCCCGAATGGCTCTCCCCCCTCATCACGATTATGCCGGGCCAGTTGCTGGCCATGTATCTGGCAGCGACCCGCGATTACGACATCGACCAGCCCCGCGGCATCCACAAGGTGACGGAGACCATTTAAAATTGTGGTAACTACCCCGACAATGTCATATTCGCGCCTGGACACCCGCAGGTGAACCTGCGGGCTAGCGACAACGCCCCGTGAACGGGGCTTTTGGCAGAGTGCGTGCGCCAAAAGCCGGGTTCACCCGGCGTCGTTTCGTAGCCCGGAGCTTGAGCTCCGGGCAGGGCTGGGAAATTTGACACTGTCGAAGTAGTTACGTCTACTCCCTCAACTCCGGATACAACCGCCGATAGTGCTCCGCCTGCACGGTGATGGTGCGGACGTAAGTTTGCGTCTCCCGGAAAGAGATGAGTTCTACAAAAAGATCTTCATCGCCCTCAGCCAGGCCCCACCAGAACGCGGCGTTGCCCGGCCCGGCATTGTAGGCTGCCAGGGCCCAGAACACATTCCCATCGCCCCGCGCCAGCTCCTGGCTGAAGATATACGCGCCCATGGTCAGGCTGATCACAGGCCGCGTCAGGTCCGAGAGCGCGAAATCGGTCATGCCCAACTGGCTGGCTGCGCCGCGGCCCGTGCCCGGCATGATCTGCGTCAGGCCCTGGGCTCCGACATGGCTGGCCGCGGGCGCCCAAAACAGGGATTCCTGGCGGATGAGCGCAAAGTAAAGCGCGGGATCGAGGTCGAACCGTTGGGCGGATGAGGTCACCAGGTCTTCGTAGTAGGTGGGATAAGCCAGCTCCTGGATGGGACGGGGCGTCTCGGTGAAGGATTGTCCCGAAAGATTGGCCAAGCGCAAGGCCGCTCGGATGGACGCGTCGTAATAGCCTCGGTCGCGAGCGAAAAGGGCCAGCTGCAACAATCGCACGGGATCATCTTTCCAGGCCAGACGCAGGCGCTCCAGCTCTCGGTGCGCCCGGTCCCGCTCGCCGATGCGATGCCACTCCTCCACCTGTGCGAACTCGGGCGGAATCTGCTGGAAATCGGTCACGTTGGCGGAGGGGCTCAGTCCGGCCGTCCATGCCAGCAGAGCGTCATCATCCATATCGGAAGGCGAATCGATGGGAGGAAGGGGTTGGCCCGCCTCGGCCAGCTTCTGGCGGGCGCGCACGCCATAGAAATTGTTGACGCCCCAGCGATCGGCCACGCCGCGCCAATGATCCAGCGTCTCGGCGTCTTTGCCCTCCGCCTGAAACAACTTGCCCAGCCAGAAATCCGCGGCCGCGTGCCAGAGATTTCGCCCCGCGGATGCGTGCTCAGTCCATAGCGCCCGTGCGGTCTCGTAATCGCCCAAACGATAATGGATGAGCCCGGCGCGGAATCCGGCCTGGGCCGCGTAGTCGCTTTGGGGATAGGTGCGGGCCAGGCGCATGAAATCGTCGGCCGCTTGCAGCCATTTCGCCTCATCCTCGCCCGCCAGCACCGCAGCCCACCACAGAGCCGTGGCCGCGGTATCGGGGTCTTGCGACTGCTCAGCCGCCTGCAAATACACTTCCCGGGCCTCTTCCTTCAAACCCCGCCGCCAGTAGCTGCGCCCCAGCCCCAGCCAGGCGTCGCTCTTCAACGCCTCATCCGAAGTCAGAGCCAGCGCCTGCCGCCAGGCTTGCTCCGACTGAGCGTAATCATCCAATTTTTCATAAGCCCGGGCCAGCAGCGCATAAGCCTTGTCGGCCCGGTCGCCCGGCGTTTCTTCCAGATGAAGTTTGAGCACGGTGATGGCGGGAAGGTACGCTCCCGCCGCGATATCGATCTCCGCTCGCAGCAGGGGATCCACCGCCTGCTGGGCGTTGACCAACTTCACCAAGGCCTGGTAGGCGTAGCCGCTGGCAGGCGCGGCCTTTGTGGCCTGATGGTAGCTCGTCCATGCGTCCTCGATCAACCCCGCCGCCTCCTGCGCCTGCCCCAGGCGATACCAGATCTCCGCCAGATAGGCCGGGGAGCGGGCCTGCTGGAGGATGGCCCGGTACTGGGCGATGGCTCCCGCAGAGTCGCCCGCGGCCAGCGCCGCCTGAGCCAGCCCCTCGCGGGCATGCAGCGCGGTCATAACGCCCGGAGCCAGATTCAGCGCCTGGGTGTAGGCCGTCGTCGCCCGTGCGGCGTCCCCGGCATCCAGCCAGGCGTCTCCGGCCCGAATCCATATCGCCGCGGCCAGATGCGGGCTGCGCCCGGCGTACGCCTCGAATGCCTGAGCCGCCCGGGCGGGGTCGGTGGGCAGATAAGTCCGTCCCAGCCAGTAAAGGATTTCGGGGAACCGGGCCAACGCATCTTCATCCCCACGCAACGCCTCCAGGATGGCCGCGGCCTGATCCCTCTGCCCTGCGGCCAGATAGGCCCGGGCCAGCAAGAAACGGGCCTCGATGGCCTGGGCTTTCTCCGGCAGTGCGGCGAGAAAAGCGGTCAGCGCCCCGATCGCGGCCTCATAGTCGCCGTCCCGCATGGCTTTGCGGGCCTGGGCCAGGGACGAAGGGGCGGGCGTGGGTGTTGAGGTGGGGCTGGCGGTGGGAGAGGGACTGGGC